>NZ_JAMYMA010000001.1:0-523114 GCF_040318275.1 Mesorhizobium sp. M1217
AGTTCGTCGCCGAAGCCTACATCCTGACCAAGGACGAGGGCGGCCGTCACACGCCGTTCTTCACCAACTACCGTCCGCAGTTCTATTTCCGCACGACGGACGTAACCGGCATCGTGTCGCTGCCGGAAGGCACCGAGATGGTGATGCCGGGCGACAACATCACCGTCGATGTCGAGCTGATCGTGCCGATCGCCATGGAAGAGAAGCTGCGCTTCGCCATCCGTGAAGGCGGCCGCACCGTCGGTGCCGGCATCGTCGTCACCATCAAAGAGTAATTTGGACTTAAACCGATCTGTCGCGGGCGCTGCCCGCGCCGCGCCAGAACAAGGAAGTGACGCATGAACGGACAGAATATCCGCATCCGCCTGAAGGCGTTTGATCACCGGGTGCTCGACGCCTCGACACGGGAAATCGTGTCGACCGCCAAGCGCACCGGCGCCAACGTCCGCGGCCCCATTCCGCTGCCGACGCGGATCGAAAAGTTCACGGTCAACCGGTCGCCTCACGTCGACAAGAAGAGCCGCGAGCAGTTCGAGATGCGCACGCACAAGCGTCTGCTCGACATCGTCGACCCGACCCCGCAGACGGTCGATGCTTTGATGAAGCTCGATCTGGCCGCCGGTGTCGACGTCGAGATCAAGCTCTAAGGAACCAGAGGTCAGCGGGGCGACCCGGAACTCTGAAGGAACAAGAGGCGTGGAGGGGCGACAGCCCCGACAGGGAACTCTAAAGGAATTGAACCGATGCGTTCAGGTGTGATTGCAAAGAAGGTGGGAATGACCCGCATCTATAACGATGCTGGGGAACATGTTCCCGTCACTGTTCTCCAGATGGAGAACTGCCAGGTCGTGGCGCAGCGCACGCAGGAGAAGAACGGCTATACCGCCGTCCAGCTCGGCGTTGGCCTTGCCAAGGTGAAGAACACGTCGAAGGCGATGCGCGGCCATTTCGCGACCGCTTCCGTCGAGCCCAAGGCCAAGGTTGCCGAGTTCCGCGTCTCCGCCGACAACATGATCGATGTCGGCGCCGAAATCACCGTCGAGCATTTCGTCGTCGGCCAGAAGGTCGATGTGACGGGAACCACGATCGGCAAGGGTTTCCAGGGCGTCATCAAGCGGCACCACATGGGTGGCGGCCGCGCGACGCACGGCAACTCGGTGTCGCACCGTACGCACGGCTCGACCGGCCAGCGCCAGGATCCGGGCAAGGTGTTCAAGGGCAAGCATATGGCCGGCCACATGGGTGACACCCGCGTCACCACGCAGAATGTCGAGGTCGTCTCGACCGACGCCGATCGCGGCCTGATCCTGATCCGCGGTGCGGTCCCGGGTTCGAAGGGTGCATGGATCCTGGTCCGCGACGCGGCCAAGGTGGCGCTTCCGGCCAATGCGCCGAAGCCCGCCGCGATCCGCACCGTTGCGACCGATGGTGCCGCCAAGAACGAGGCCCCGGCCACAGAGGGAGCGGAATAATGGACCTCAAGATTACAACGCTTGGCGGCAAGGACGCCGGCAAGCTGAAGCTCTCCGAAGAGATTTTCGGCCTTGATCCGCGCGAGGACATCCTGCAGCGCGTCGTGCGCTGGCAGCTTGCCAAGAAGCAGCAGGGCACCCACAAGGCCAAGGGCCGCGCTGAAATCGCCCGCACAGGCGCCAAGATGTACAAGCAGAAGGGTACCGGCCGCGCCCGTCACCATTCGGCTCGCGCTCCGCAGTTCCGCGGCGGTGGCAAGGCCCACGGCCCGGTCGTGCGCAGCCACGAGCACGATCTGCCGAAGAAGGTGCGTGCGCTCGGTCTCAAGCATGCGCTTTCGGCCAAGGCCAAGAGTGCGTCGATCATCATCATCGACGAGCTGAAGCTGACCGAGGCCAAGACCAAGGCACTGATTGCGAATTTCGCGACGCTGGGCCTGAGCAACGCCCTGGTGATCGGCGGCGCCGAGCTTGACAAGAATTTCAAGCTGGCGGCGACCAACATCCCGAACATCGACGTGCTGCCCATCCAGGGCATCAACGTCTACGACATTCTGCGCCGCGGCACGCTGGTCCTTTCCAAGGCCGCCGTCGAGGCTCTCGAGGAGCGCTTCAAATGACCGACCTTCGTCATTACGATGTGATCGTCTCGCCGGCGATCACCGAAAAGTCGACCATGGCTTCCGAGCAGAACCAGGTCGTCTTCAACGTCGCCAAGAAGGCGTCGAAGCCGGAAATCAAGGCCGCCGTCGAAGCGCTGTTCGGCGTCAAGGTGATGGCCGTGAACACGCTTGTCCGCAAGGGCAAGATCAAGCGCTTCCGCGGCACGATCGGCCGCCAGAGCGACGTCAAGAAGGCGGTTGTGACGCTGGCCGACGGCCAGTCGATCGACGTCGCGACGGGTCTCTGAGCAAGGTCGCGAGGACAGAACAATGGCACTGAAAAAATTCAACCCGGTAACGCCGAGCACCCGTCAGCTGGTCATCGTCGACCGCTCGGGCCTCTACAAGGGCAAGCCCGTCAAGGGTCTGACCGAAGGCCTGACCAAATCGGGCGGCCGCAACAATTACGGCCGCATCACGGCACGCTTCATCGGCGGCGGTCACAAGCGCACCTACCGCATCATCGACTTCAAGCGCCGCAAGTTCGACGTCGTCGGCACGGTCGAGCGTATCGAATACGATCCGAACCGCACCGCCTTCATCGCGCTGATCAAGTATGACGATGGTGAGCTGTCCTACATCATCGCCCCGCAGCGTCTGGCTCCCGGCGACAAGATCGTGGCCGGTGAATCGGTCGACGTGAAGCCGGGCAACGCGATGCCGCTGGCCTCGATGCCGGTCGGCACGATCGTCCACAATATCGAGCTGAAGCCTGGCAAGGGCGCTCAGGTCGCCCGCTCGGCGGGCGGTTATGGCCAGCTTGTCGGCCGCGACCAGGGCATGGCGATCCTGCGCCTCAACTCGGGCGAGCAGCGTGTCGTCCACGGCTCCTGCATGGCCACTGTCGGTGCCGTGTCCAACCCGGACCACGGCAACATCAATGACGGCAAGGCAGGCCGCACCGTGTGGCGCGGCAAGCGTCCGCACAATCGCGGCGTGACCATGAACCCGGTCGACCATCCACATGGCGGCGGCGAAGGCCGCACCTCGGGTGGCCGCCATCCGGTTTCGCCCTGGGGCAAGCCGACCAAGGGCAAGAAGACGCGGTCCAACAAGGCGACCGACAAGTTCATCCTGCGCTCGCGCCATCAGCGCAAGAGCTAAGAAGAGGTAACGCCAAGTGACTCGTTCGATTTGGAAAGGCCCCTTCATCGACGGCTACCTTCTGAAGAAGGTGGACAAGGTTCGTGAAGGTGGTCGCAATGAGGTGATCAAGATGTGGAGCCGCCGCTCCACCATCCTGCCGCAGTTCGTCGGCTTCACCTTCGGTGTCTACAACGGCCAGAAGCACGTTCCCGTCTCGGTGAACGAGGACATGGTCGGTCACAAGTTCGGTGAATTCGCTCCGACCCGGACCTATTACGGTCACGGCGCGGATAAGAAGGCGAAGAGGAAATAATCATGGGCAAGGCCAAAGCTCCGCGCAGGCTTGCTGACAACGAAGCGCGCGCCGTGTTGCGCACGATCCGTATCAGCCCGCAGAAGCTGAACCTGGTTGCCGCGCTGATCCGCGGCAAGAAGGTCGCGACAGCGCTTTCCGACCTCGAATTCTCGGCCAAGCGGATTTCCGGCACGGTCAAGAAGACGCTGGAATCGGCGATCGCCAACGCGGAAAACAACCACGACCTCGACGTCGATGCGCTGATCGTGGCGGAAGCCTATGTCGGCAAGTCGATCGTCATGAAGCGGTTCCATGCCCGTGGCCGTGGTCGCGCCAGCCGTATCGAGAAGCCGTTCTCGCACCTCACGATCGTCGTTCGTGAAGTCGAAGAAAAAGGGGAGGCCGCATAATGGGCCAGAAAGTCAATCCGATCGGTCTGCGTCTCGGCATCAACCGCACCTGGGATTCGCGCTGGTTCGCGAATACAGGCGAGTACGGTAAGCTGCTGCACGAGGACATCAAGATCCGCAAATATCTTGAGAAGGAACTCAAGCAGGCTGCGATCTCGAAGGTCGTGATCGAGCGTCCGCACAAGAAGTGCCGCGTCACCATCCATGCGGCGCGTCCGGGCCTGATCATCGGCAAGAAGGGCGCCGACATCGAGAAGCTTCGCAAGAAGCTGATGGAGATGACCAAGTCCGAGACGCATCTGAACATCGTCGAAGTGCGCAAGCCGGAGATCGACGCGACCCTGGTCGCCCAGTCGATCGCCCAGCAGCTCGAGCGCCGCATCGCGTTCCGCCGCGCCATGAAGCGCGCCGTGCAGTCGGCGATGCGCCTCGGTGCCGAAGGCATCCGCATCAACTGCGCCGGCCGTCTCGGCGGCGCCGAGATCGCGCGCATGGAATGGTATCGTGAAGGCCGCGTGCCACTGCATACGCTGCGTGCCGACGTCGACTACGGCACGGCCGAAGCGAATACGGCCTACGGCATTTGCGGCGTCAAGGTCTGGGTGTTCAAGGGCGAGATCCTCGAGCACGACCCGATGGCTTCGGAGCGCCGCGCCACCGAGGGCGATCATGCGCATGGCGGTGGTGGTGAGCGCGAACGCGGTCGCCGTCGCGAAAACGCGTAAGACAGTTAGGAATTTGGAGTTAGAACGATGCTGCAGCCAAAGCGCACAAAGTTCCGTAAGCAGTTCAAGGGCCGCATCCACGGTACCGCCAAGGGCGGCACCAACCTGGATTTCGGTGGTTTCGGGCTGAAGGCGCTTGAGCCGAACCGCGTCACCGCGCGTGAGATCGAGGCGGCCCGCCGCGCGATCACCCGCGAGATGAAGCGTGCCGGCCGCGTGTGGATCCGTATCTTCCCGGACGTGCCGGTGACGTCGAAGCCGACCGAAGTCCGCATGGGCAAGGGCAAGGGCGCGGTCGACTACTGGGCGGCACGCGTCAAGCCAGGCCGCATCATGTTCGAGATCGACGGCGTCAACGAGGAAACCGCCCGTGAGGCGCTGCGTCTCGGCGCGGCCAAGCTCTCGGTCAGGACGCGCTTCGTACAGCGCATCGCAGAATAAGGACGGGCTGATCATGAAAGCCGAAGACATCCGGACCAAGACCCAGGACCAGCTGACCGACGACCTGGCCAGCCTGAAGAAGGAGCAGTTCAACCTGCGCTTCCAGAAGGCCACCGGCCAGCTTGAGAAGACCGCGCGCGTGAGGCAGGTCCGCAAGGACATTGCGCGTATCAAGACCATCGCTGCGGAAAAGTCCGCGGCCAAGAAGGCTTAAGGACGAAAACCATGCCAAAGCGCATTCTGCAGGGCACCGTCGTCAGCGACAAGAACGAGAAGACGGTTGTCGTCAAGGTCGAACGGCGCTTCACGCATCCCGTGATGAAGAAGACCGTGCGCATGACCAAGAAGTACAAGGCGCACGACGAGAACAACGCCCACAAGGTCGGCGATCAGGTGTTCATCCAGGAATCGAAGCCGATTTCCAAGGACAAGCGCTGGGTCGTGGTGTCTTCGGACCAGGCCTGATCAGGGCTAACGAAACGAATTTTGGACAGACCGGGGAGGGGTGAGAAACCCGTCCCGTTAGAAAAGAAGAAGGCGGCCAGTCATGATTCAGATGCAAACAAACCTCGACGTCGCGGATAATTCCGGCGCCCGTCGTGTCATGTGCATCAAGGTGCTGGGCGGCTCGAAGCGGAAATATGCTTCCGTGGGCGACATCATCGTGGTGTCGATCAAGGAAGCCATCCCGCGCGGCCGCGTCAAGAAGGGCGATGTGATGAAGGCGGTCGTGGTTCGCACGGCTAAGGACATCCGCCGCCCGGATGGCAGCGTGATCCGTTTCGACAAGAACGCAGCCGTTCTCGTCGACAACAAGAAAGAGCCGATCGGCACGCGTATCTTCGGACCGGTTCCGCGCGAACTCCGCGCCAAGAACCACATGAAGATCATCTCGCTCGCGCCTGAAGTGCTGTAAGGAGCCGGACCAATGCAAAAGATTAGAAAAGGCGACAAGGTCGTCGTGCTGGCCGGCAAGGACAAGGGCCGTTCGGGCGAAGTCCTCTCGGTGCAGCCGAAGGACGACACCGCGCTGGTGCGCGGCGTCAACCTGATCCGTCGTCACCAGAAGCAGTCCCAGTCCCAGGAGGGCGGGATCATCACCAAGGAAGCGCCGATCCAGCTGTCGAACATCGCGCTGGCCGACCCCAAGGATGGCAAGCCGACCCGCGTCGGCTTCACCTTCCAGAAGGACGGCAAGAAGGTGCGCGTCGCCAAGCGCTCGGGAGAAGTCATCAATGGCTAAGGCTCAAACCAAGCAGGCAACTGCCCAGAACACGCCCCGCCTCAAGCAGGTCTATAACGAGACCATCCGCAAGGCGCTGCAGGAGCAGTTCGGCTACGACAACGAGATGCAGGTTCCGCGCATCGACAAGATCGTGCTGAACATGGGCGTCGGCGAGGCGACCGGCGATTCGAAGAAGCCTTCGATCGCGGCGGAAGACCTTGCGATGATCGCCGGCCAGAAGGCCGTCGTCACCCGCGCCCGCAACTCGATCGCCGGCTTCAAGGTTCGCGAGAAGATGCCGATCGGCGCCAAGGTCACGCTGCGCAAGGAACGCATGTACGAGTTCCTCGACCGTCTCGTGAACATCGCGCTGCCGCGCGTCCGCGACTTCCGCGGACTCAACCCGAAGAGCTTCGATGGCCGTGGCAACTATGCCATGGGCATCAAGGAACACATCGTGTTTCCGGAGATCAACTACGACAAGGTTGATCAGATCTGGGGCATGGACGTCATCGTTTGTACGACTGCGAAGACGGACGACGAAGCCAGGGCATTGCTCAAGGCCTTCAACTTCCCCTTCCGCCAGTAACGGCAGCGAGAAAAGGAAAAATCTGAAATGGCAAAGACCAGCTCAGTCGAGAAGAACAACAGGCGCCGCAAGCTTGCGGACCAGTTCGCTGCCAAGCGCAAGGTGCTCAAGGCGATCATCATGGATCAGTCCAAGCCGATGGAAGAGCGCTTCCGCGCTCAGCTGAAGCTTTCGGCGCTGCCACGCAACTCGGCCAAGACCCGCATCCGCAACCGCTGCGAAGTCACCGGACGCCCGCGTGCCTATTATCGCAAGCTCAAAGTATCGCGTATCGCGCTTCGTGATCTCGGCAATAACGGCCAGATCCCGGGCCTGGTCAAGTCGAGCTGGTAAGGAGGACATAACATGTCATTGAGCGATCCTCTCGGCGATATGCTGACCCGCATCCGCAACGCGTATGGCCGTAAGAAGTCGAGCGTTTCGACGCCGGCCTCGCGCCTGCGTACCCGCGTCCTCGACGTGCTGAAGGCCGAAGGCTATATCCGCGACTACAGCCAGACCGACTTCGACAACGGCAAGTCCGAAATCGAGATCGAGCTGAAGTATTTCGACGGTGCGCCGGTGGTGCGCGAAATCGCCCGGGTCTCGAAGCCCGGCCGCCGCGTCTACGTTTCGGCCAAGTCGATACCGCACGTCGCCAACGGCCTCGGCATCGCCATCCTTTCGACGCCGAAGGGCGTGATGGCCGACCACGAAGCGCGCGAACAGAATGTCGGCGGGGAAATCCTCTGCCAGATCTTCTGATCTGGTATGTCACCCCAATTGGAAACCGGTTTTCGGGATCAAGTCCCGAAGGCCGAGACCTGAAACAAGAGAAGTGACGAGGACAACAAAATGTCTCGTATTGGAAAGAAACCCGTTTCGCTGCCGCAGGGCGTGACCGCGACCGTCAACGGCCAGACCGTGACGGCGAAGGGTCCGAAGGGCGAGCTGAAGTTCGTGGTGAACGACGAAGTGCTGGTCAAGATGGAAGGCAGCGAGATCGCTGTCCAGCCGCGCGACCAGACCAAGACCGCCCGCTCCAAATGGGGCATGTCGCGCACGCAGATCGTCAATATCCTGCAGGGCGTCAAGGACGGCTTCGAAAAGAAGCTCGAGATCACAGGCGTCGGCTATCGTGCCGCCATGCAGGGCAAGAACCTGCAGCTGGCGCTCGGCTTCAGCCACGACGTTGTCTACGAGACGCCGCAGGGCGTGACGATTTCGGTGCCGAAGCCGACGGAAATCACCGTGACCGGAATCGACAAGCAGCAGGTCGGCCAGGTTGCCGCCGAGATCCGCGAGTACCGCAGCCCCGAGCCCTACAAGGGCAAGGGCGTTCGCTATGCTGGCGAGAAGATCGTCCGCAAGGAAGGCAAGAAGAAGTAATTTTAACGCCGCGGGGAGCGGTCGCGGGAGGCTTGTCCTACCGCATATGGTTGCCCCCGTCTTTTGAAGGCAAGGAACTGATATCATGGGCTCGAAAGAATCCACCCAGCGCCGCGCTCAGCGCGTCCGCCGCCAGATCAAGAAGGTCGCTGGCGATCGTCCGCGCCTGTCGGTCCATCGCACGTCGAAGAACATCTACGTCCAGGTCATCGACGACGCCAAGGGCCACACCATCGCCGCTGCTTCGACGCTCGAGAAGGAGCTCAAGGGTTCGCTCAAGACCGGCGCCGACACCGCGGCCGCAGCTGCCATCGGCAAGCTGATCGCCGAGCGTGCCTCGAAGGCCGGCGTCAAGGAAGTCGTCTTCGACCGCGGCGCCTACATCTACCACGGCCGTGTCAAGGCGCTTGCCGAGGCTGCCCGTGAAGGTGGTCTGAGCTTCTAAAGCGTGATCCCGAACCGGAGGTCAGCGCAGCAAAAAGTTGCAGACTTTTCGGATAGGATCATGCGAAGGAAAAAAGAGTTTTCGCCCCCGGCGACCCACAGAGGCGCCGGATATCATCATCAACCGTGCTTCCGGAAAAAAACAAGGAACAGGATATGGCACAGGAACGTAGGGATGGCGGCCGCGGCCGTGATCGCGAAGAGCGCGACGACGGCATGGTCGACAAGCTCGTCCACATCAACCGGGTCGCCAAGGTCGTCAAGGGCGGCCGGCGCTTCGGCTTTGCAGCGCTCGTCGTCGTCGGCGACCAGAAGGGCCGCGTCGGCTTCGGCCACGGCAAGGCGCGCGAAGTGCCGGAGGCGATCCGCAAGGCGACCGAATCGGCCAAGCGCGACATGATCTTCGTGCCGCTGCGCTCGGGCCGCACGCTGCACCATGACGTCGAGGGACGCTGGGGCGCGGGACGTGTTCTGCTGCGCGCTGCCAAGCAAGGTACCGGCATCATCGCCGGCGGCCCGATGCGCGCCGTCTTCGAGACGCTCGGCATGCATGACGTGGTCGCCAAGTCGATGGGTTCTTCGAACCCCTACAACATGGTTCGCGCCACATTCGACGCGTTGAAGAGCCAGATGCATCCGAAGGATGTGGCTGCTGCGCGCGGCATCAAGTATTCGACCCTTCAGGCCCGCCGCGGCACCGCCGTTGCGGCTGAAGAATAGTCGAAGCTGACCAGGGATCTGACCATGGCCAAGAAAGCAACCAAGACCATCACCGTCGAGCAGATCGGCTCGCCGATCCGCCGGCCGAAGGAGCAGCGCGCAACGCTGGTCGGCCTCGGCCTCAACAAGATGCACAAGCAGCGCACGCTGGAGGATACGCCCTCGGTGCGCGGCATGATCGCTGCCGTCCAGCATCTCGTCCGCGTCGTGGACGAGGGCTGAGCCAGAGCGCAGGAGAACCCAGATGAAACTCAACGATCTGCGTGACAAGGACGGCGCGACGCATTCCAAGAAGCGTCTTGGCCGTGGCATCGGCTCCGGTTCGGGCAAGACCGCCGGTCGCGGCGTCAAGGGCCAGAAGGCGCGCTCCGGCGTCGCCGTCAACGGCTTCGAGGGTGGCCAGATGCCGCTCTACCGTCGTCTGCCGAAGCGCGGCTTCAACAATATCTTCGCCAAGAGCTTCACCGTTGTGTCGCTGGCCCGCATCCAGGCCGCGCTCGATGCCAAGAAGCTTGACGCTAAGACAGTTGTGACAGCCGAGGCGCTGGTTGCGGCCGGCGTCATCCGTCGCGTCAAGGACGGCGTGCGCATCCTTTCGGACGGCGACATCAAGGCCAAGCTTGCCTTCGACGTGGCCGGAGCCTCCAAGGCCGCGGTCGAGAAGATCGAAAAGGCCGGCGGTTCGGTGAAGTTGCCTGAGAAAGCAGCCGCCGAGTAACGGCAATTTGAAGCACGGTCGGCAAAGGTGGAATTCGGTTTTGCCTGCGGTCGTGCTTTGATCCGACAGATGTGGCGGCCGCATCAACGCGGCCGCTTGCATGTTTGCAGTCCGGAGCTTATCTCGTGAGCTTCGGTGACACGCGCCGCCTGAGCTGCGGGCATCGAGCGTGACCAAGCGGAGAATCAGGCATGGCTTCGGCTGCTGAACAACTAGCCTCGAATCTGAATTTTTCGGCCTTCGCCAAAGCCGAGGATCTGAAGAAGCGCATCTGGTTCACCATCGGCGCGCTGCTCGTTTACCGCCTTGGCACCTATATCCCGCTGCCCGGCATCAATCCCGACGCTTTCGCCCAGGCCTTCTCGTCGCAGAGCAAGGGCGTACTCGGCATGTTCAACATGTTCGCCGGTGGCGCCGTGCAGCGCATGGCGATCTTTGCCCTCGGCATCATGCCCTATATCTCCGCCTCCATCATCATGCAGCTGATGACCTCGGTCATTCCTTCGCTGGAAGCGCTGAAGAAGGAGGGCGAGCAGGGTCGCAAGATCATCAACCAGTACACGCGCTACGGCACCGTGCTTCTGGCGCTGGTCCAGGCCTATGGCATTTCGGTCGGGCTTGAGGGCGGCAATGGCATCGTCAACGATCCCGGCATGTTCTTCCGCATCTCCACCGTCGTCACGCTGGTCGGCGGTACCATGTTCCTGATGTGGCTTGGCGAGCAGATCACCGCCCGCGGCATCGGCAACGGCATTTCGCTGATCATCTTCTCCGGCATCGTCGCCGGCCTGCCGCGCGCCATCTCCGGCACGCTGGAGCTTGGCCGCACCGGCGCACTGTCGACCGGCCTGATCCTGGCGATCATCGTGCTCGCCATCGTCGTCATCGCGCTGATCGTCTTCTTCGAGCGCGCCCAGCGCCGCCTGCTGATCCAGTATCCCAAGCGCCAGGTCGGCAATCGCATGTTCCAGGGCGATACCTCGCATCTGCCGCTGAAGCTCAACACGTCCGGCGTCATTCCGCCGATCTTCGCCTCGTCGCTGCTGCTGCTTCCGGCAACGGTTGCCGGCTTCTCGCAGACGACCAACATGCCTGCCTGGGCGAGCACCATCCTGGCGGCGCTCGGCCACGGCCAGCCGCTCTATATGGCCTTCTACGCTGCCATGATCGTGTTCTTCGCCTTCTTCTATACGGCGATCGTCTTCAATCCGAAGGACACCGCCGACCAGCTCAAGAAGCATTCGGGCTTCATCCCGGGCTATCGTCCGGGCGAGCGCACTGCGGACTATATCGACTATGTGCTCACCCGCATCACCGTCGTCGGCGCCATCTATCTGGTGCTGGTGTGTCTGCTGCCCGAGTTCCTGATTTCAGCGACTGGCGTACCGTTCTACCTTGGTGGCACTTCGCTCCTGATCGTGGTCAGTGTAACGCTCGATACGGTGGCGCAGATTCAGGGTCACCTGATCGCGCACCAGTATGAGGGCCTGATCAAGAAGTCGAAGCTGCGCGGGGGGAAGAAGGCCAGATGAGGTTGATATTGCTTGGACCGCCGGGGGCGGGCAAGGGGACACAAGCACTGAGACTGGTAGAAAGACACGGCATCCCACAGCTTTCCACGGGGGACATGCTGCGTGCTGCTGTTCAGGCCGGCACCGAAGTCGGCAGGCGAGCCAAGGCGGTGATGGATGCTGGTGAACTGGTGTCCGACGCTATCGTCAACGCCATCGTGGCCGAGCGCATCGATCAAGCCGATTGCGCAAACGGCTTCATCCTTGACGGATACCCGCGAACCCTGGTGCAAGCGGACGCCGTTGAGGAAATGCTTTCGGATCGCGGGCTGGAGCTAGACGCGGTCATCGAATTTGTCGTCGACGACAAGGCGCTGGTTGGCCGAATCGTCAAACGCGCCGAGGACGCCAAGGCCGCAGGCCTGCCGGTGCGCAAGGACGACAGCCCAGCGGTGTTCGAAGAACGCTTGAGGGAATATTACAAGAAAACCTCGCCGCTGATCGGCTACTACTACGCCAAGGGCAAGCTCAGGGGCGTCGATGGCATGGCCGACATCGATGCGGTGACGCAGCAGATCGAGGCGGTGCTCAGGGCGACGACCCGGCAGGTTGGCCAGGCGGCCGGCTAGAGAAACGAACGATTGCGCTTGACTGGAGCGGTCCGCTGGGGTATGGCGGCCCGTCTTCCTATCAGGCATGAGGCTTGCTTGTCCGCAAGGGCAAGGCAGGCCGCTTTGAACTGGAAACTCCCGCAAGGGCCGGCCTCCACCGGACGCGGGGCAACTTGAAGCGCCGGCTCGTCCGGCCTATATGGAGAAGAGAAGAACATGGCTCGTATAGCCGGCGTCAACATTCCTACCAACAAGCGCGTCGTCATTGCGCTTCAATACATTCACGGCATTGGCAAGAAGTTCGCCCAGGAGATCGTCGACAAGGTCGGCATCCCGGCCGAGCGCCGCGTCAACCAGCTGACCGACGCGGAAGTGCTGCAGATCCGGGAGACCATCGACCGCGACTACCAGGTCGAGGGCGACCTGCGCCGCGAAGTGTCGATGAACATCAAGCGGCTCATGGACCTCGGCTGCTACCGCGGCCTGCGTCACCGCCGCTCGCTGCCGGTTCGTGGCCAGCGCACGCACACCAATGCGCGCACCCGCAAAGGCCCAGCCAAGTCGATTGCCGGAAAGAAGAAGTAATTTAGGGCAGTAAGAGAGTAGGGCAGTAAGGCAATAGGAACGGCAGACATACTGCCCTACTGCCATATTCCCCTACTGCCTTCTCCCTGGTGGAGCCGCTGGCATTACGGCGGTGTAGAGATCAACTGAAAGGACTATCATGGCCAAGGAAGCCGCTCGTGTTCGCCGTCGCGAACGCAAGAACATCTCGTCGGGCGTTGCCCACGTCAATTCGACCTTCAACAACACGATGATCACCATCACCGACGCGCAGGGCAATTCCATTGCCTGGTCGTCGGCCGGAGCCCAGGGCTTCAAGGGATCGCGCAAGTCGACCCCTTTCGCTGCCCAGATGGCCGCCGAAGATGTTGCCAAGAAGGCTCAGGAACACGGCATGCGCATGCTCGAGGTCGAGGTCTGTGGACCCGGCTCCGGTCGTGAATCGGCGCTGCGGGCGCTGCAGGCAGCAGGCTTCACCATCACCTCGATCCGTGATGTGACGCCGATCCCGCACAATGGCTGCCGCCCGCGCAAGAAGCGCCGCGTCTAAAGAGAATTTACCGAACGCCGCGCGAGCGCCTCAAGGGCGCTCCTCCACGGCATTCCAGGTCGCCCGCCACGATTGGATGGTGGCGGGACAACGGAAGGAAAAGCACTATGATCCAGAAAAATTGGCAGGAACTGATCAAGCCGAACAAGATCGAGTTCTCGTCGAAGAAGAAGACGCTGACCACGCTGGTCGCCGAGCCGCTCGAGCGCGGCTTCGGCCTCACCCTCGGCAACGCGCTGCGCCGCGTGCTTCTTTCTTCGCTGCGTGGCGCGGCTGTGACCGCCGTGCAGATCGACGGCGTTCTGCATGAATTCTCGTCCATCGCCGGCGTGCGCGAGGACGTGACCGACATCGTCTTGAACATCAAGGAAATCGCCATCCGCATGGAAGGCGATGGCCCCAAGCGCATGGTCGTGCGCAAGCAGGGACCAGGCGCCGTTCTCGCCGGCGACATCCAGACGGTCGGCGACGTCGAGATCCTCAATCCAGACCACGTTATCTGCACGCTGGACGAGGGCGCTGAAATCCGCATGGAGTTCACCGTCGATACCGGCAAGGGCTACGTGCCGGCCGACCGCAATCGCGCCGAAGACGCGCCGATCGGGCTGATCCCGGTCGACAGCCTGTATTCGCCGGTCAAGAAGGTCTCCTACAAGGTCGAGAACACCCGCGAGGGCCAGGTTCTCGACTATGACAAGCTGACCATGACCATCGAGACCGACGGTTCGATCTCGGGTGAGGACGCGGTGGCCTTCGCCGCTCGCATCCTGCAGGACCAGCTCGGCCTGTTCGTCAATTTCGACGAGCCGCAGAAGGAAGTCGCCGCCGAACAGGTTACCGAGCTTGCCTTCAACCCGGCCCTGCTCAAGAAGGTCGACGAGCTCGAGCTTTCGGTGCGTTCTGCCAACTGCCTGAAGAACGACAACATCGTCTATATCGGCGACCTGATCCAGAAGACCGAAGCCGAGATGCTGCGCACCCCGAACTTCGGCCGCAAGTCGCTGAACGAGATCAAGGAAGTCCTGGCGGCGATGGGCCTGCATCTCGGCATGGAAGTGCCGGACTGGCCGCCGGAAAACATCGAAGACCTCGCCAAGCGTTACGAAGATCAATACTGAGGCTCAGGCCTCTTGAACCCGCAATGAAGGAGAAGAGCCATGCGCCACGGATTTAAAGGCCGCCGGTTCGCCCGCAGCATAAGCCATCGCAAGTCGATGTTTGCCAACCTTGCCGTGTCGCTTATCGAGCACGAGCAGATCCTCACCACGCTGCCGAAGGCGAAAGATCTGCGTCCGATCGTCGAGAAGCTGGTGACGCTCGGCAAGCGCGGCGACCTGCACGCCCGCCGCCAAGTGATTGCCCAGATCGGCAATGAGGGCGTCGTCAAGCGTCTGTTCGACACAATCGCGCCACGTTACGCCACTCGCAATGGCGGCTATCTGCGCATCATGAAGGCCGGCTTCCGTCACGGTGACAATGCCGCAATGGCCGTCATCGAATTCGTCGACCGCGACACCTCGGCCAAAGGCGCCGGCGACCGCGCCCGCATCGAGGCCGAAGGCACCGAAGAGGAAGCCGCAGCCGCATAAGCTTCGGTTTTTCTGAGAAGTTCAAAGGGGCCTGCGGGCCCCTTTTTCTGTTTCCGAAGCTGCCGGGCAGGGCTTGCAGGGGTTTTGTCACCGGTTTTTGCGGCGACTATCCAAAATAATCGGATTTCAGCGGCTTAGCCTTTCATTTTGCACAATCGTCAGGACAATGGCGCCCGACTTGGAGGATTCGGAATGCGCGTTAAACGGCTGTCCCTTGTTCTGATCTGCGCCTTGATGGCGCTGGCCGTCGTGCCGGCGGCCAGGCACGCGCTGGCGGAGGAGACCAAGCCAGATCCCGGTCTGTCCGACGTGCTGACCGATCTGCTGCATGGCGTCGAAGGCGAAAACGCCACCTCCGGCCCCGACAAGCGCGTGCCGTTCGGCCGCGAGGAGGTGCAGCTGTCCTTCGCGCCGCTGGTCAAGCAGACGGCCCCGGCCGTGGTCAATGTCTACGCCTCGCAAACCGCCAAGGTGACGTCGCCCTTCGACGGCGATCCGTTCTTCGAGGAGTTCTTCGGCCGCTCGCAGCCGCGCGCGCAGTCTTCGCTCGGTTCGGGGGTGCTGGTCGATCCGACCGGCGTCGTGGTCACCAATTTCCACGTCGTCAAGGACGCCGACCAGGTCAAGGTCGCGACCGCCGACGGGCGCGAATTCGACAGCAAGGTGCTGCTCAAGGATGAGACGCTCGACCTCGCCGTGCTCAAGATTTCTTCCGACAAGCCGTTCCCGGTGATCGCCATTGGCGATTCCGACGCGCTCGAGGTCGGCGACCTGGTGCTGGCGATCGGCAATCCGTTCGGTGTCGGCCAGACCACCACCAGCGGCATCATTTCGGCTGTGGCGCGCAGCCATATCGGCGTCTCCGATTCCAGCTTCTTCATCCAGACCGACGCCGCCATCAACCCGGGCAATTCCGGTGGCGCGCTGGTCAACATGGGTGGTCAACTGATCGGCATCAACACTGCGATCTATAGCCGTAGCGGCGGCTCGATCGGTATCGGCTTTGCCATCCCTTCGAACATGGTTCGCGCCTTCGCCGATGCGGCCAAGGCCGGGCTCGACTTCTTCGAGCGGCCGTATGTCGGTGCCGAGTTCGAGGCGGTGACGCCGCAGATTGCCGAATCGCTCGGCATGGACAAACCGGCCGGCTCGCTGGTTTCTTCGGTCGAAGAGGCAGGACCCGCTGCCAAGGCAGGGCTCAAGCCTGGTGACGTGGTGCTGTCGCTCAACGGCAAGCCGGTCGAGAGCGTCGGGGCGCTGGACTACCGGATGGCGACGCTGTCGATCGGTACGAATGCCAGCTTCGGCGTTCTAAGCAAGGGTCAGCAGGCGACGATGGACATCGCGCTGGAACGGCCGCCTGAGGGCGCCAAAGCTGCGGAGCTCACATTGCGCGGCCGTAGCCCGTTTTCCGGTGCCAGGGTTGCCGAACTATCGCCACGGCTTGCCCAGCGGCTTGGTCTGCGCACCGATGTCAAAGGCGTCACCGTCGTCGATATCAACCGCGATTCGCCCGCTGCCGATTTTGGTTTCCAGCCGGGCGACATCGTGCGTGAGGTCAATGGCCTGACGATCGACAAGGCGGCGACCCTGGAACAGATAGCCCAGCAGGATACACGCTGGTGGCGCTTTACCGTCGAGCGCGGCGGGCAGATACTGCGCCAGGTGTTGCGTTACTAAGCCCGACGTCAGCATGGTCGGGCTCCAGGCAGAAGAAGTTGCATGGCCGATCTGTTCAGTGTCGATGAACCGGAAAAGACGCCGCCCGGCAGGCCGCTGGCCGACCGTCTGCGCCCGAAGAACCTCGGCGAGGTCGTCGGCCAGGAGCATCTGACCGGTCCCGACGGCGCGCTGACGCGGCTGATCGGCTCCGGCTCGCTCGGCTCGATGATCTTCTGGGGCCCGCCCGGCACCGGCAAGACCACGGTCGCACGGCTGCTTGCCGGCGAGACAAGCCTCGCTTTCGAACAGATCTCGGCCGTGTTTTCCGGCGTTGCCGACCTGAAGAAAGTGTTCGAGGCAGCGAAGCTGCGCCGCTCCAACGGCCGCCAGACACTGCTGTTCGTCGACGAGATCCATCGCTTCAACCGCGCCCAGCAGGACAGTTTTCTGCCCGTGATGGAAGACGGCACCGTCGTGCTGGTCGGCGCCACCACGGAGAACCCGTCCTTCGAGCTTAACGCCGCGCTGTTGTCGCGCGCACGCGTCCTGGTCTTTCACTCGCTCGGCGAGGACAGCATCGCCAAGCTCCTGGCGCGGGCCGAGGAGGCAGAGGGCAGGGCGCTGCCGCTCGATGACGAGGCGCGGGCGATGCTCATCCGCATGAGCGACGGCGACGGCCGCGCGGCGCTGACACTGGCCGAAGAGGTCTGGCGTGCCGCCAAATCAGGTGAAGTGTTTGGCGCCGAGGCCTTACAGCGCATCGTCCAGCGCCGCGCGCCGATCTACGACAAGGGCCAGGACGGCCATTACAATTTGATCTCCGCCTTGCACAAATCGGTGCGCGGCTCCGACCCCGACGCGGCACTCTACTATCTGGCCCGCATGTTCGACGCCGGCGAGGATCCGCTCTATCTCGGGCGCCGGTTGGTGCGCATGGCGATGGAGGATATCGGGCTGGCCGACCCGCAGGCACTCGTCGTCGCCAACGCCGCCAAGGACGCCTACGACTATCTGGGCTCGCCCGAGGGCGAACTGGCCTTCGCCGAGGCTACCGTCTATCTCGCTACCGCGCAGAAATCCAATGCAGTCTATACCGCATTCAAGGCCGCCACACAGGCGGCCAAGGAATTCGGTTCGCTGCTGCCGCCCAAGCACATTCTCAATGCGCCGACCAAGCTGATGAAACAGGAAGATTACGGCGCCGGCTATCGCTACGACCACGACGAGCCCGACGCTTTTTCCGGCCAGGACTATTTTCCTGAGAAGATGGGAAGGCAGACATTCTACGATCCGCCCGAGCGCGGCTTCGAGCGCGATATCAGGAAGCGGCTGGACTATTGGGCGAAGCTGCGCAGCGAGCGGGAAAAGTAGCTGCCAGTCGCACACTGGTGTGATCGGCGTTGTCTGGTGGGATAAAAAACCCTATCAAGATGCGCCTTCGGCCGGCGGCAGGCCAGAAACGTACCGACGATATTCAGAACGGAATCGCGCCTGGCGCGTGGAAAAATGACAAAAAAATCCCGCAAAACCCTTCGGAAGTTCGCCATAGCCATTCCGCTGCTGGCGCTCGGCTTCTATGTCATTCCCATTCTGACGACGATTTTCATCGTCCTCGGCCTGATCGACGTGTTGCGCAACGACAACAAGAATTGGGCGCTGTTCAGTGGTTATTTCCTGGGCAACGGCATCTTCACCTGGCTGCTTTCGCCCTTCAATCTGCTGGTGGATCTGCTGTGCTATAGAAACCGCGGTGTCTGGAAATTGGACCAGTTTCCTCCGGACTACCAGCGCGAGGTCAACGAGGTCCTGGATGTCTTCAAGGCACGCAAGGACGAGATCATCGCCGACATCGACGCCAATTTCGGCAGCGGCCGGCGCGGCATGTATGTCTATCAGTGGTATGGCAAGCACAAAATAGACAACGTCGCCGAATTCAACAAGGATTTCAAATACATCAAGACGATTGCCGTCTCTGTGTTCAGCGGCAGGGAATCGACTTCCTGGCACTTTGGCCCGCTCCGGCTCAGCCTGCGCATTCTCTACAACCTCATCCCGGTGAAATCGGAAGTGTTCGTCCAGTGTGGCAACGCCAAGAATTACTGGCACGAGAACCCGCTGTTCATCTTCGACGACACGCTGCTTCATCGCTCGGTCAACGAGTATGACGGGCGCCGCTACTGCGTGTTCATGGACATCATTCGCCCATCGCCGTTTCCCGGTCTGATCTCGACGCTCCTCGCCATTGTTTCGGTCAGCGTCGAGCGCATCAATGCCATGTTCTACAAGAACTGGAAGATGATCGCCTCCAGCAAGCCGAAGAAGGTCGGAGCTGCCTGACACCGTAGCGTAACTGGCGCGAGGGAGCACGATGTATCATCTGTTGCTTGTCTGTCTTGGTGGCGCGATCGGTGCAATGGCCCGCTTCTTCCTGTCCGGCTTCGTCGCCCGCCGGGTCGGCGAGACCTTTCCTTGGGGCACGATGGTCGTCAATGTGTCGGGGGCGTTTGCAATCGGCGTCGTTGCGCATGCCGTGGCGCGCGACGGCATGCCTGCCCTTTGGGCCTTTGTCGTCACCGGCGGCCTCGGCTGCTACACCACGGTCTCTTCATTCAGCCTGCAGACGCTGGCGCTGGCGCGTGAGGGCGAATGGCTGCGCGCCGGCGGAAATGTGCTGCTTTCGGTTTTCCTGAGCCTCGGCGGCGTGACGCTGGGCTTTGCCGCGGGAAGTCTTCTGATTGGCAGCGGGGCGCCATGAGCGGCCCGCAGAAGCTCCGCTCCGACGGGATGGCGGGGCGTGCGGCGCGCCTCATTGGCTCGCGCCGAACGAGCCAAACGGTTCGTATCTATGCGACCGTGACCGCTGGCAGCATGATCGGCGGCGTGCTGCGGGCGCTCGCCTCATTGGCGAGCACCGCCTGGTGGGGCACTGGATTTCCCTTCGGCACGCTCCTCGTCAACATTGTCGGCTCATTCCTCATCGGCTTCTATGCGACATTGACGGGACCGGATGGTCGCGTCTTCGCCAGTCCGCTGCAGCGCCAGTTCTTCATGGCCGGCTTCTGCGGTGGCCTGACGACCTTCTCCGCTTTCAGCCTTGAAACACTCACCCTCGCGCAAAGCGGGAAGCTTGTGGCGGCGGCACTCAATATCGCGATCTCCGTGGTGGCCTGGCTTGCCGCCGTCTGGCTTGGCCACATCTTTGCAGTGCGCCTCAACCAGCTGAGAGGATCCAGGCAATGAAGATACCACCACAGGCACAATTGCTGCGCATATTTATCGGCGAAAACGACAGGGCAGATGGCCGTCCGCTGTATGAGGTCATCGTGCTGAAGGCCCGCGAAATGCAGATTGCCGGCGCGACCGTCCTGCGCGGGGCGATGGGATTTGGCCATTCCAGCCGACTTCACACCACGAAGATCCTCCGTCTCTCGGAGGACCTTCCCCTTGTCATCGAGATCGTCGACGACGAGGAAAAATTGGCCGCTTTTCTGCCCGTGCTTGAAACAATCATGACAAGTGGCTTGATCACGCTGGAGAAAGTTCAGGTTCTGCAATATGGAACCGACAACGAATAACCGAGTGAGATTGCGGGTGCCGGCGAATGCCGTTGCATGTTCGCAAAACGGCGATTGGAATCATGGCAGGCGTTGAACAGATCACAGTGGATACCGGTGAGGCGGGCATGCGGCTCGACCGCTGGTTCAAGACCCATTTCCCCGGTCTCGGTTTCGGTCATCTGCAGAAGCTGCTGCGTTCCGGCCAGATCCGCGTCGACGGCGGCAGGGTGAAGGCCGATACACGCGTCGAAGCCGGCCAGACGGTGCGTGTGCCGCCGCTCGAAGTGGACAAGAAAGGCGAAAGCCCGCTCACCGGCCATTCGATACGCAACCAGGGCGATGCCGATGTCTTGGCCAAGATGCTGATCCATGAGGACCCGAAGGTCTTCGTCTTCAACAAGCCGGCCGGCCTGGCGGTGCAAGGCGGCTCCGGGGTCACCCGCAATGTCGACGACATGCTGGAAGCCTGGCGCAACCAGAAGGGCGAGAAGCCGCGTCTGGTGCACCGGCTCGACCGCGACACGTCGGGTGTTCTGGTTGTCGCCCGTACAAGGCTCGCCGCCATGAAGCTCGCCGAAGCGTTCCGGGCGCGTGAGACGAAGAAAACCTACTGGGCGCTGGTCAAGGGTGTGCCGCCGAAGCGCGAGGACAAGATCTCGACCTGGTTGATCAAGGAACCGACGCCCGACGGCGATCGCGTGCGCATCGCCAAGCATGGCGAAAAGGGTGCCGACCACGCCGTGTCCTACTACCGTGTCATCGAGCAGGCTGCACAGACGATGACCTGGCTGGAGATGGAGCCGTATACCGGCCGCACCCACCAGCTTCGTGTCCATGCCGCGCATATCGGCTGCCCGATCATCGGCGACCCCAAATATTTCGAGGCCGACACCAATTGGGATTTTCCCGGCGGCATGCAGAACCGCCTGCATCTGCACGCCCGCCGCATCGTCATCCCGCATCCCGATAAGGGGTTTGTCGACGTCACCGCGCCGATGCCGCCGCACATGCGCCAGAGCTGGAACCTGATCGGCTTCGACGACGCAAGCGCGGAGGACTAGGGCCGGTGGGCGTCGCCACAGATACGCTCGACCGCCGTGACGCGGTCGATCTGGCGGCCGCCGCCATCATGGTCGGGCTGACCTTTTCCTGGGGCCTGAACTACGTCGCCGCCAAGATCTCCTATGCCGGCTACGATCCCGTTTTCCTATCGATCGCCCGCTCGGTGATCGGCGGCCTGTGTGTTTTCGGCTGGTGCCGCTGGCGCGGCATCGCGCTGTTCACGCCCGACAAGACTCTCGTCGCCGGCATTCTGGCAGGCGCGCTTTTCGGTCTCGAGTTCCTGTTTCTGTATGTCGGGCTCGAGCACACCACCGTCGTGCGCAACACCTTGCTGGTCAACACCATGCCGTTCTGGATGCTGGTCGGCGGCCATTTCCTGCTGGACGAAAGCATCACGGCACGCAAGCTCGTTGGGCTTCTGCTCGCTTTCGCCGGGCTGGTCGCGGTGTTTTCCGACAAACTGAGCGCTAATGGTGGCGAGACGTTGAGCGGCGACCTGCTCAGTCTCGGCGCCGGCATTCTGTGGGCCGTGACCAACATTGTCATCAAGCGGTCGAAACTGGTGGAGGCCAGCGCCGAAAAGCTGCTGCTCTATCAGCTGGCCGGTGCCGCCGCCGTCGGCATTTTGGTGATGCCCTTTGCCGGGCCGCCCGTCCGCAGCTTTACCCTTCTGCCGACCTTGGCGCTGTTGTTCCAGGCCGTCTACGTTGTCGCCTTCACCTATGTGCTGTGGTTCTGGCTGCTGCGGCGCTACCCTGCATCTGGCCTGTCGAGCTTCACCTTCCTGTCGCCGGTCTTCGGCGTGCTTTGCGGCGCCGTGTTCTTGAACGAGCCGTTGACCGTTCGTATCTTTCTGGCACTCGGCCTGATCGCCGCCGGTCTTATCATCGTCAACCGGCCGGCCCGAAAACAAAGCCCCGGATGAGCATGCGCGATATTTTGAACGACCTCGAAGCTGGAAAGCAGCTCTCCGATCCGGATCCGGTGCGTCGCGCCCAGATCCAGATGAAGACGCCGCTGCCAAAACGCTTCTACAAGACCGTCGCGGTGGCACCGGTCGAGGATGGTTTTGCCGTCCATCTCGATGGCAAGCCCGTCCGCACGCCCGCCAAGGCGCTGCTGGCGCTGCCGACCGAAAAGGCGGCTGCTCTTATTGCGGACGAATTCGCCGCACAGGAGGAGACCATCGACCCGGTAACGATGCCGTTGATGCGTCTGGTCAATACGGCAATCGATGGGGTCGCCAGTGATCCCCAGGCGGTGCTGGAGGACATCCTGCGTTTCGCCTCATCAGATATGCTCTGCTACCGCGCCGATGCACCACAGGGGTTGGTCGACCGGCAGAACGAGCATTGGGATCCGGTCATCGACTGGGCGCGCAGCGCGCTCGGCGCCCGGTTCCAGCTCGCCGAAGGCGTGATCCACGTCGAGCAGCCGCGCGAGAGTATCGCGCTGCTTGGCCAGCATCTAGCCCAACGTGCCGATCCGCTGCGCCTTGCTGCCATCCACGTCATGACCTCGCTGACCGGATCGGCGCTGCTGGCGCTGGCCGTCGATTTCGGCGAGCTCGACGGCGAGGTGGCCTGGGCTGCCGGCCATGTCGACGAGGACTGGCAGGCCGAGCAATGGGGCCATGATGCCGAGGCCGTCGCCCGCCGCGCCGCCCGCAAGCGCGACATGATGGCGGCAGTCAGCCTGCTCGAAGCGCTCAAAGGCTGACGGCACCGCCCGCTATTTCGCACTGCACATTAGACCAAAGTCATAATCCCAAAGGCGGTCTGCCTCTGGGCACTGCTTTCTGTCATTTTTTGCACCGGTGGCTGCACTGAGTCTGCGTTCCGAGGAAACGCGGACGATGACGCGCAGCATCGAGGACCGACGGAATCACACGGGAGGATACACTCATGGCAATGGCATCGACCGCCGGCAAAACAAGCCGCGGCATGACGCGCGAGGAGAAGAAGGTCATCTTCGCCTCCTCGCTCGGCACCGTTTTCGAATGGTATGATTTTTATCTCTACGGCTCGTTGGCAGTGTTCATTGGTTCGACTTTTTTCAGCCCAACCATCCCGGAAGCTACGCGCAATATCTTCGCGCTGCTGGCTTTCGCCGCTGGCTTCCTCGTGCGTCCGTTCGGCGCATTGCTGTTCGGCCGCATCGGCGATCTTGTCGGCCGTAAATACACTTTCCTTGTCACGATGACGATCATGGGCCTGTCGACCTTCCTGGTCGGCTTGCTGCCTGGCTATGCGACTTTGGGCATTGCCGCTCCCGTGATCCTGATCATCTTGCGCATGTTGCAAGGCCTGGCGCTCGGTGGCGAGTATGGCGGTGCCGCGACCTATGTCGCCGAGCACGCACCCGACGATCGCCGCGGCTACTACACGTCGTGGATACAGACGACGGCAACGCTCGGCCTGTTCCTGTCGCTGGTCGTCATCCTGATCGTCCAGGGGTCGATGGCCAAGGAAACCTACGCCGCGTGGGGTTGGCGCATTCCTTTCATCGTTTCCTTTCTGCTCCTCGGGATTTCGATATGGATCCGGCTGTCGCTTTCTGAATCGCCGACCTTCCAGCGCATGAAGGACGAAGGCAAAGGCTCCAAGGCGCCATTGACGGAAGCCTTCGGCCAATGGAAGAACGCAAAGATTGCGCTGCTGGCACTGCTCGGCCTCACAGCCGGCCAGGCCGTGGTCTGGTACAATGGCCAGTTCTACGCGCTGTTCTTCCTAACCAACGTGCTCAAGGTCGACGCGCAGTCGGTCAACATCATGATCGCAATCGCGCTGGCGGTCGGCTCCATCTTTTTCGTCGTGTTCGGCTGGCTCTCCGACAAGATCGGTCGCAAGCCGATCATCATGGCCGGCCTTGCACTGGCGATCGTCTGCACTTTCCCGTTGTTCAAGGCGCTGACCTGGGCAGCCAACCCGGCGCTCGCCACCGCGCAGCAAAACACGCGCGCGACGGTCACCGCGGCACCGGGCGACTGCAAGTTCCAGTTCAATCCGGTGGGCACGGCGAAGTTCACGACGTCCTGCGATATCGCCACCTCGTTCTTGACCAAGAACTCAGTGCCTTATGACGTGGTAACGACGGCAGCCCCCGGCACTGCAGCGTCGGTCAAAATCGGCAACGAGACAGTTGAGTCGTACGACGCGACTGCGGCCGGCGATCAAGCCAAGGCTAAGGACGCCGTTTTCGCCAAAGCGGTAAACACAGCGCTTCGGGACGGCGGCTATCCGCTGAAGCGGGCAGCGGCCAAGGTGCCGGACCAGAAGCTTGAGGCCTTCATTGCGGCCAATCCCGAGCTGAAGCTCGATACGGCCGCGATCCGCTCCGGCGACAAGGCGACGGTCCCGACCGACCAGGCGATCAAGGACAAGCTGCTGACTGCCGATGAGGCTGCGGGAGCCCCCGAGGTCACTGTCTACACCATACCGGGCGGCGGTCCCTTTGCCATGTTTGCCGACCCGGCCGCGGTCAACTGGCCGATGACGATCGCCGTCCTGTTCGTCCTCGTGATCTTCGTCACGATGGTGTACGGGCCGATCGCCGCGATCCTGGTCGAGATGTTTCCGACCCGCATCCGCTACACCGGAATGTCGCTGCCCTACCATATCGGCAATGGCTGGTTCGGCGGGCTGCTGCCGGCGACGGTGTTCGCGCTCAGCGCCTACAAGGGCGACATCTACTACGGTCTCTGGTACCCGGTGGTGATCGCGGCGATGTCGCTGGTCATCGGCATGATCTTCATCAGGGATACCCTCGGAACAGACCTGCATACCAAGCAATAGCCGACCTGTCCCGATTCAAAGCAAAGCCCGGCGCGAGCGATCGCGCCGGGCTTTGCGATTCATCGGAGGGAGACGAGAGATGGGGAGGCTCAGCTCTTCCGATCGTTTTTCGCTTCTTCGATCGCTGCCTCATGATACCAGGCACTTCCGAAATCCGTTCGGTTGCGCAAAGAAGCAAGCTCTGCTGCGAACTTAGCCTTTCCGCTTAAATTTGAGGCAGAAGCGCGCGCTGCCACCGGGAACATCAGGATTTTGGCCGACTGAGGAGTGGAAGTGATTTCCATTGTCGGTTTCCTTTCTTCGGCACAACCTTGCCGATTCAACCTTTCCCCAAGATAGGTTTCGCAATCGAATTAGGCAACATGATTATAAAAAGATCAGTAGCTGCACAATATTTATGCAAACTATGCTTGTGAGCGATCCGATCGCACAATTACGACGGCTCAGCAATTTTGCGCCGACACTACATCGCTTTTGCCGCACCCGTCGCCAGCCAAATGGCACACGAATTGCATTTTAACAGTCGGCAGGTCGGCTGCTGGATAGGCCGGCTCGCCCCGGCGCCATCCAGGGTTCGGTGATCAAGCAACGAGAGGCTAGAATGACGAAATACAAGCTCGAGTACATTTGGCTCGATGGATACACCCCGGTTCCCAATCTTCGCGGAAAGACGCAGGTCAAGGACTATGCCGAGTTTCCGACGCTCGACCAGCTTCCGCTGTGGGGCTTCGACGGTTCTTCGACCATGCAGGCCGAGGGCCACAGCTCCGACTGCGTTTTGAAGCCGGTCGCCGTCTATCCGGATCCCGCCCGCACCAATGGCGCGCTCGTCATGTGCGAGGTCATGATGCCGGACGGCGTGACGCCGCATGCATCCAACAAGCGCGCCACCATCCTCGACGACGAGGGTGCCTGGTTTGGCTTCGAGCAGGAGTATTTCTTCTACAAGGACGGCCGCCCGCTCGGCTTCCCCGAGAGTGGCTATCCGGCGCCGCAAGGCCCGTACTACACCGGCGTCGGCTACAGCAATGTCGGCTCCGTCGCCAGGCAGATCGTCGAGGAGCATCTCGACCTTTGCCTCGCCGCCGGCATCAACCATGAAGGCATCAACGCCGAAGTGGCCAAAGGCCAGTGGGAATTCCAGATTTTCGGCAAGGGCTCCAAGAAGGCCGCCGACCAGATGTGGATGGCACGCTATCTGATGCAGCGCCTGACCGAGAAATACGGCATCGACATCGAATATCACTGCAAGCCGCTCGGCGATACCGACTGGAACGGCTCCGGCATGCATGCCAACTTCTCGACCGCCTATATGCGAGAAGTCGGCGGCAAGGCGTATTTCGAAGCGCTGATGGCGGCTTTCGACAAGAACCTGATGGATCACATCGCCGTCTACGGTCCGGACAACGACAAGCGTTTGACCGGCAAGCACGAGACCGCGCCGTGGAACAGGTTCAGCTACGGCATCGCCGACCGCGGCGCCTCGATCCGTGTGCCGCACTCCTTCATCAACAACGGCTACAAGGGCTATCTCGAGGATCGCCGTCCGAACTCGCAGGGCGACCCCTACCAGATTGCCTCGCAGATATTGAAGACGATCGCCTCCGTCCCGACCAGCGCCGAGGTTTCGGCCGCGGCTTGAACATTCGTCCCGGCGTAGACCTCAGGTCTGCGCCGTGACGTTCTCTCCGATCGCATCGCAATAAAAAAAACCCCGGCGTCTCCGCCGGGGTTTTTTTGTTGGCTGCAACGATCCAGATCAGACCGAATAGTACATATCGTATTCGACCGGATGCGGGGTCATTTCGAAGCGCATCACCTCGGCCATCTTAAGCTCGATGTAGCTGTCGATCTGGTCGTCGTCGAAGACGCCGCCGGCCTTCAGGAAGCCGCGGTCCTTGTCGAGGCTCTGCAGGGCTTCGCGCAGCGAGCCGCAGACGGTCGGGATCTTCTTCAATTCCTTCGGCGGAAGGTCGTAGAGATCCTTGTCCATCGGCTGTCCCGGGTGGATCTTGTTCTTGATGCCGTCGAGGCCGGCCATCAGCATGGCGGCGAAGGCAAGATAGGGGTTCGCGCCCGGATCGGGGAAGCGGACCTCGACGCGCTTGGCCTTCGGCGACGAGCCGAACGGAATACGGCACGAGGCCGAGCGGTTGCGTGCCGAATAGGCGAGCAGCACCGGCGCTTCATAGCCGGGTACCAGGCGCTTGTAGGAGTTGGTCAGCGGGTTGGTGAAGGCGTTGATCGCCTTGGCATGCTTGATGATACCACCGATGTAGAACAGGCAGCTCTCGGACAGGCCGGCATATTCGTTGCCGGCGAAGGTCGGCTTGCCTTCCTTCCAGATCGACTGGTGGACGTGCATGCCAGAGCCATTGTCGCCGAATACCGGCTTCGGCATGAAAGTGGCCGTCTTGCCATACGCATTGGCGACCTGGTGCACGACGTATTTGTAGATCAGCATCTTGTCGGCGTTGCGGACCAGCGTGTCGAACTTGATCCCGAGCTCGTGCTGGGCGGCGGCCACTTCATGGTGGTGCTTTTCGACGCGCACGCCCATCTCGGCGAGCACGGTGAGCATTTCCGAGCGCATGTCCTGTGCCGAATCGATCGGCGGCACCGGGAAATAGCCGCCCTTGATGCGCGGCCGGTGGCCGAGGTTACCCGTCTCGTAATCGGTGTCGTCATTGGACGGCAATTCGGTCGAATCCAGCCGGAAGCCGGTATTATAGGGATCGGCCTTGTACTTGACGTCGTCGAACACGAAGAACTCGGCTTCAGGACCGACGAAGATCTGGTCGCCGATGCCTTCCGCCTTCATGTAGGCCTCGGCCTTTTTGGCGGTGCCGCGCGGGTCGCGGTTGTAGGATTCTCCCGAGATCGGGTCGAGGATGTCGCACAGGATGACCATGGTCGACTGAGCGAAGAACGGGTCCATATGCACCGTATCGGGATCGGGCATCAGCACCATGTCGGACTCGTTGATCGCCTTCCAGCCGGCGATCGAGGAACCGTCGAACATGACACCATCGGCAAACATGTCTTCCTCGACCTCGACGACATCCATCGTAACGTGCTGCAGTTTGCCCTTCGGATCGGTGAAGCGCAGATCGACGAACTTCACGTCGTTGTCCTTGATCTGCTTCATGATGTCTTTGGCTGTCGTCATGTCCCTGCTTCCCTATGTGATGACGTTTTGAACATGGCCTTTTAACGGGAAAATTCAGACCGCGTCCATGCCGGTTTCGCCGGTGCGGATGCGCACGACTTCCTCAATGTTGGAGACGAAGATCTTGCCGTCGCCAATGCGACCGGTCTGGGCCGCCTTGCGGATGGCTTCGATCGCGGCTTCGACCGCATCGTCGCCGAGCACGACCTCGATTTTCACCTTCGGCAGGAAGTCGACGACATATTCGGCACCGCGATAAAGCTCGGTATGGCCCTTCTGGCGGCCAAACCCTTTGGCCTCGGTAACGGTGATACCTTGCAGCCCGGCCTCCTGAAGCGCTTCTTTCACTTCGTCTAGCTTGAACGGCTTGATGATCGCTTCGATCTTTTTCATGTAAAAAGTGGCCTCCACTGCCAAAAAAGACGGGTTGTGAGCCCCGCTTGCGCTTCAATCAAGCACGAACTGTGCCAATTGATGGGGCGCCGAGCAGCCTCACATGATTTGGATACCATGCCGCGCAGGAATGTACATTCGCATCATTCGCTGCGTCGGATGCGCCATGAACACCGCGAGCCTACACACCGCCGGTCCTGCCGTCCGCACAAAAATTGGGCAGATCGGATATTTCATGAGCAGCTGCGCGCCGTCGTCCCGAACGAGGTACGCCGCCAACTTTGCTTAGGGACCTTCGTTGTTTGCGTCGGATCAAAAACTGGACAATGCTTGGGGAAATGATGTGCATGTCGCCTGATATTCCATGAGCAACGAACTTTTGTCTCCGTCTGAAATGGCCGAGGCCGATCGGCTGGCGATTGCGGCCGGGCCACTCGATGGCTTCGGCCTCATGCGGCGCGCCGGCGAAGCGGTCGCTGCCGTCGTCCTGGCGCGCTATCCCCAGGCGAGACGCGTCCATGTCCTGTGCGGCCCCGGCAACAATGGCGGCGACGGCTATGTCGTGGCGCGGTTGTTGGCAGAGGCCGGCATGAACGTTGCCGTATGGGCCGAAGGCAAGCAGAAACCCGGAAGCGATGCCGCGTTGGCCTCTGATGCCTGCAACTTGCCCGTGGAACACATTGGCCATTGCTACCCGGAAGCGGGTGAAGTGGTCGTGGACGCACTCTACGGCGCGGGACTGTCCAAGGACATTTCGATGCATGCGTTGGCCGTCTCAGGCTTGAGCAGCGCTGAGCGCGTCCCGGTGGTCTCGATCGATTTGCCTTCGGGTGTGTCAGGCGAGACCGGCTTGACTAACGCTCGCTTCCAGGCCGAGGTCACGGTGACTTTCGTGCGGAAAAAGCCAGGCCATCTGCTGATGCCGGGGCGCGAGCTGTGCGGCGAGATCATCGTCGCCGATATCGGCATTCCGGATGGGATCATCGATCAGCTCAAGGTCACGGCGTTCGAGAACACACCGGAACTTTGGCTGCGATGGTACTACCCGAGAACGGCTGTCGATTCGCATAAATACAAGCGTGGCCATGTTGCTGTCTTTTCCGGCGGACCGAGTGCGACGGGCGCAGCGAGGTTGTCGGCCATGGCCGCGGCTCGCAGTGGGGCAGGGGCAGTAACTGTGCTTTCACCTGGAAACGCCATGCAGGTGAACGCCGCGCATCTGACCTCGATCATGCTGCGCGAGGCCGGCTCGCTCGAAGAGGTGCAGGAATTCCTCGTGGCGCGGCATCCCGAGGCGCTGGTGTTCGGACCGGGGCTCGGGCCGAAACCCAAGGTCGGCGATTTCGCATTGCAGTTGATTGCGGCGATCGCGGATCTGACCCGCGCATCAGCGGCTACGCCTGAAATTCACGCCAGTGCCATCGTTCTGGATGCCGACGCCATCACCTCGTTGGCGCTTCAGCCTCAGGCACTGTTCGACGCAGCGCGTCAGACATGGTCGCCGGCACTGGTGCTGACGCCACATGAGGGTGAATTCGCCAGGCTTTTTCCAGATATCGCTGGGAACAAAAAACAGTCCAAAGTGACCAAGGCGCGCGAAGCAGCAAAGCGCGCCAATGCCATTGTCGTCTACAAGGGTGCCGACACGGTGATCGCGGCGCCCGACGGCAGGGCCGCGATCAATGCCAACGGTGCGCCGTGGCTGGCCACGGCTGGCTCTGGTGACGTTCTGTCGGGGATCGCGGCCGGATTGCTGGCGCAAGGCATGGCGGCCTTCCAGGCTGCCTGCGCGGCGGTCTGGATCCACGCCGAGGCCGGCCGTCGTTTCGGGCCCGGCTTGATCGCCGAGGATCTACCGTCGGCTCTGGTGCCAGTGCTGCGGGAATTGATCGAAAGCCAGCCGGACCTTCGATGAGACGCATTGCACTCCTTTTCACCACGCTCGTCATGGCCGCTTTGGCGACACTGTCGGCGAATGCCGCTGAGCAGCCGGTGACCATCGTCGATGATCCAGCGGTACTTGCTGCTCTCGATGCCAAGGGCTTTGGCTTCGCCGGCATTTTCGGCGTCGACGGCAAGGGCGATTTGAAGACGCTTTATGACAAGGCGCCGGCTTACCACGCGATCGTCGAAACGATTGCAAGCGACGTCGCAGCATTGCGGACCGAGATGAAGGCCGGCGGCCGGCCGCTGTACGAGGTGACCGACGGCAATGTTGGCCGTGTCATGGACATACGCTGGCTGAGGACCGACGCAGCGCGCTTCCGCCTCGTCGGCGTGGTCAACCGGCTCGACCGGCGCGACTTCGCCGCGCTGAAAGGCGACGGGAGTTGCGGCGAAGTGCGCTTCATCTATCGCCTCGCCTACAGCTTCAAGAAGAGCGGCAAGGTTTTGGCCTCGCGCCTGCCGTTCAATTTCAGTGCCGTCTACAATGCCACGCCGGATGTCGATGGCGGCTGTGTCGGCGTCGCCGGACGCTGGGCACCACAGCTCGACGAGAGCGTCGATGCCGGCTGGCTGACCGGCGGGCCGCTGGAAAGAGCGGCGCTCACCTTCAAGCAGCTCGAGCTCAATGCGCAAGTGGTCCGCTTCCCCTCCGGCCAGGAGACCGAATTCGGCGGGCAGGCTGCCTATCTCATGCGAATTTTCGGCATCGACGGAACGGCTGTCAGCGAAAAGCCGCTGGAAAACACGCCCGACATGGCACGTCTTGCCGAAGACGCCGCGCTGAAAGCAAGACTTGCCGACTATGTCCGCACCAATGTTGCGGCGGTCGATCTCGGCGTCTACCAAATCCCCGATGAGTTTTTGGCAAGGAAGGTCATTTCGTGGTCGACCTTCGGCAGCGCAAGGCAGGCCAACCACCCGTTCACGCCGCTGTTCCAGCCCGCGGATTTCGAAGGGCTCGATTTCTCTGCGCTGAAGCTGGTGCGCACGCCAGAGGCATTGGTCGAGCGGCTGGACAACGGCGCCTGCCAAGGCTGCCATCAGGCGGGCTCGACCGCCGGTTTCCATTTCATCGGCCTCGATGACAAGACGACCTCGCCGCTCAACCGCATCGAGGTCGGCATCTCGCCGCATCTCCACGCCGACATCCCGCGTCGCGTCGCCTGGCTGCACGCGACTGCCGACGGCAAGGAACCGAACCGCTTCCGCCCGCTGTCCTTCGCGCCGCCGGCGACATGGAGCGATGCTGGACAGATCGCCTATTCGCCGGCCGAGATGGCGATGCCGTGCCTGATGCCGGCGGATGCGGCCCGCTTTGGCGCGACTTGGCAATGCGGCGGCGGCACCGTCTGCACGCCGCTGGCGACCGTGTCCGGCGTGCGCACCAAGCTGGCGCAATGCCTGCTGCCCAAGGACAGCGAAAACATGTTTTCCGGCCATCCATGCCTGACCGGCTCGATCGCCAGCAACCCGGAACAGCCTTTCAATGACCGCTATACCATCACCGGCCAGTTCGCGGCGTTCGCGCCAAGCATTTCGCGCGCCGCCTACACCTGCCGGCCGCCGAAGATCGGTGTGCCGGCGGGGATTGCCTATCGCGGCTGCGACGACCGGGATCGCAGCTTTGCCGCCTTCAAGACGGGCAAACCGATGCCGAACGAGATTTGCGGGTTGGTCGGCGGCAAAAAATTCGACACCTGCGTAGCGACCAATAATTTCGACCAGTGCCTGGGCGGTGCCGTCAATCGCGGCAATCGTCCTGCCTGCTCGGCCGACCATTTCTGCCGCGAGGATTACATGTGCCAGTCGCTGCCACCCGATACGCCCGGCATCGGCAAGGTGAAAGGCATCGGCTTCTGCTCGCCGACCTATTTTATCTTCCAGATGCGCATCGACAATCACGCCACGCCGTGGTCGGGCGCTGCCCGCGCGACGATGGGGGCCGGGTTCGGTGCTGCGGAAGAGGAATAGGCCACCGACTGAGGCATTGGCCGCAGTAGTTCCAGGTGGATAGCTATCGATCGAGGTCGTCGGCGATGTTCGATGTCCATTCGCCGTCGAAATGGCGGACGCGTTCGGCGACGAACGCATCGCTCAGCAGGCTCGACAAGGCAGAAACCAGAATTGGTTCTATCTCTGGAGCCGAGCTAAATCCAAGAGCAATCAGACGTTCGGACCAGGGCGGATGGTCCGCACTTTCGTTATCTCGCGCGTCCCACGCCTTTTTGAGCATACTCCTGCAGAATGGGAAGTCTCGACAAGTGAGCGGCGGCCGCCAGGACCCTTTCGAGTGGTGGACGGGGCGGAGCCATGGCGCCAAGCAGTTCACGCTGGAGCGGGCTATAGACTTGATCATCGAAGAACGCACTGGCGGCACCGATCAGAAGCAGGGCGCGGGCCGCATCATGTGCGTCGCCGGACGTCGCTGCATGGCGATCTGCGTCAATTTCCGCTCGTCGCGACAACCGTATTTCTTCGCGCTCCAGAGTGCGCGACAGCGGACCAAGCATCCAGTAGAACAGGCTGCCTGAAACGGTTTTCCCCGGAGGAGCGAAGTCGAAGATTAGATCGAAGCTTTTCTCGAGTTCGGCCAGGTTGAGTCCGCCATTTGTATCTTTGTTTTTCAGATGGGCGTCCTCATGAGCCAAGATCGCCGCAAATGCCTTTTGGTCGGTCGCTGCGAGCAATGGCAGGCCGATGGTGAGAATCGGCCTGCGACCAAGCAAGCCTAGAAACGGCCGCTCTTCACCGACGCTGGCGTTGAGATCGTCGCTCAGGATGATCCTCGTTCGGCTGGCGCGGTGTTTGCCGGCAATACTCTCCCAGACAGCCCACAGCTTCGGGGCTGATTCCCGAGTAATCCCCTTGACCTTGCTGGGTCGAAAACCGGCGAACAATGTTCCGATCAACAGAACGATGGCCAGCATCGCGGCCGGGATTGCAACAGCACCAGTCGCGATGACGGCGAGCGGATGCCAATCGAGGAGCCAGAACCACAGGACTATTGGGCAGAACAGCGGGAGAGCGAAGAGCAGGATGGCAAATCTGCCGAAACGCGCTCCCATGTAGAGGACCAGGCGCGACATCAGCCCCTCACAGCGGGATGTTGTCGTGTTTCTTCCAAGGGTTTTGCATATCCTTGTTGCGCAGCATCCTGAGCGCGCGGGCGATGCGGCGGCGGGTCGAATGCGGCATGATCACCTCGTCGACATAGCCGCGCTCGGCGGCAACGAAGGGCGATAGAAAGCGATCCTCGTAAGCCTTTGTGTGTGCTGCAATTTTCTCCGCGTCGCCGATGTCCTTGCGATAGATGATCTCGACCGCGCCCCTGGCGCCCATCACCGCAATCTGCGCCGTTGGCCAGGCATAGTTCATATCGCCGCGCAGATGTTTTGACGCCATGACATCATAGGCGCCGCCATAGGCCTTTCTGGTGATGACGGTGATCTTTGGCACGGTCGCTTCGGCATAGGCGAACAGAAGCTTGGCGCCGTGCTTGATCAACCCGCCATATTCCTGCGCGGTGCCGGGCAGGAAGCCCGGCACGTCGACGAAGGTGACGATCGGGATCGAGAAGCAGTCGCAGAAGCGCACGAAACGCGCGGCCTTGCGGCTGGCATCCGAATCGAGCACGCCGGCCAGCACCATCGGCTGGTTGGCCACGACGCCGACTGTGCGGCCTTCGACACGGCCGAAGCCGGTGACGATGTTTTTCGCAAAATTCTGCTGGATCTCGAAGAAGTCACCCTCGTCGGAAACTTTAAGGATCAACTCTTTGATGTCATAAGGTTTGTTGGCATTGTCGGGAATCAGCCGGTCGAGCGACAGATCGTGATCGGTGACCGATTGGTAGCATTCGATCTCGGGAATTTCCGCCGTGTTGGAGGCGGGCAGCAGATCGACCAGCCGGCGCATCTGCAGCAGCGCCTCGACGTCATTGTCGTAGGCTCCGTCGGCGATCGAGGACTTCGTCGTGTGGACGGAAGCGCCGCCGAGGCTTTCGGCGGTGACCGTCTCATTGGTGACGGTCTTCACCACATCCGGGCCGGTGACGAACATATAGGAGGTGTCGCGGACCATGAAGATGAAGTCGGTCATCGCCGGCGAATAGACGTCGCCGCCGGCGCAAGGGCCCATGATCAGTGAAATCTGCGGAATGACGCCGGAGGCCAGTACATTGCGCTGGAAGATCTCGGCATAGCCGCCGAGGGCCGCCACGCCTTCCTGGATGCGGGCGCCGCCGGCGTCGTAGAGGCCGATGATCGGCGCGCGGTTGCGCAGTGCCATCTCCTGCACCTTGACCACCTTTTCGGCATGCGCCTCGGACAGCGAGCCGCCGAACACGGTGAAATCCTTGGCGAAAAGATAGACCGGGCGACCGTTGACGGTGCCCCAGCCGGTAACGACGCCGTCGCCGGCGATCTTGGTTTTCTCCATGCCGAAATCGGTCGAGCGGTGCTCGACATACATGTCGAACTCCTCGAACGAGCCCTCGTCGAGAAAGACGTCTATGCGTTCGCGGGCGGTCAGCTTGCCCTTCTTGTGCTGGGCGTCGATGCGGGCCTGGCCGCCGCCCATGCGAGCGACCTCGCGGCGGCGCTCGAGTTCCTTCAGCACGTCCTTCATGACCGGTCCCCGAAACGGAAAGCTTGATTGTGGTAATCATGCCTGGGGGAGAGCGCAAGCGCCGCTTCCTAATGGCTTTTGCTGCGCTGCAGCATCAGGCCCCTTGCATTTCGATGCGAACTGGGCCATATGCGGCGGCATAGGCGCTTGGGCCGGGATAATCCGGCCTTCTCGATGAATGAGACTGGTTGCGTCTGTTTTCCCTCTTCCCGACATATCGGCAAGGTGGCGAAAAAGCCCCGTGGCATGATGCCTGCGGGCACGACAGCGCTGCCGTGCGGACGATAACGTCCGCCCGCCTTGTCGTTTCATGACAATTTTCGACGGCAGGTTGCGCCCTGCCGCCATTGATGTTTGCGGCCAGGAGCCGCATGAAAGAAGAATATTTTGACCAATGAAAACACTTTGACCGGTAAGGACGCTGGGGAACTGAACGGTTTCGCCGCACTTGGAATTACCGGCGCACTGCTCAAGGCCACGAATGCCGCCGGCTTTACCGATCCGAAGCCGATCCAGGCCCAGGCGATCCCGCCGCAGCTCGAAGGCCGCGACATTTTCGGCATCGCCCAGACCGGCTCGGGCAAGACGGCGGCGTTCGCGCTGCCGATCCTGTCGAAGATCATCGCACTTGGCACCAAGCGCCGGCCGAAGACAGCCCGCGCACTGATCCTGGCGCCGACGCGCGAACTCGCCGTGCAGATCGAGGAGATGATCAAGCTGCTTGCCAAGGGCGCGCATGTCTCGACAGCGCTGGTGCTTGGCGGCGTCTCGCGCTTCAGCCAGGTGAAGAAGGTTGCGCCCGGCGTCGACATCCTGATCGCAACCCCCGGCCGGTTGACAGACCTGGTGCGTGAAGGCGACCTCGTGCTTGCCGACACCAAATGGCTGGTGCTGGATGAAGGCGACCGCATGCTCGACATGGGCTTCATCAACGACGTCAAGCGCATCGCCAGGGCGACGGCGCCGGACCGTCAGACGGTGCTGTTCTCGGCAACCATGCCGGCCGAAATCGCCGAACTGGCGAAAGGCCTGCTGAAGAACCCGATTCGCGTCGAAGTCGCTCCTCACAGCACCGCGGCCGCCGAGATCGTGCAGGGCGTCGTCTTTGCCCGCACCAAGCAGAAGCGTCAGGTGCTGGCCAACATGCTTGCCGACGAGGCGATGAAGTCCGTCATCATCTTTTCGCGCACCAAGCATGGCGCCGACAGGGTGACAAAGGATCTCGAGCGTGACGGCTTCAAGGCCGCCGTCATCCACGGCAACAAGTCGCAGAACGCTCGCCAGAAGGCACTCAACGATTTCCGCGAGGGTTCGGTGCGCATTCTCGTGGCGACCGACATTGCGGCACGCGGCATCGACGTGCCGGGCATTAGCCATGTGGTGAATTTCGACCTGCCGGACGAGGCGGAGAGCTATGTCCACCGCATCGGCCGCACCGGCCGCAACGGCATGGACGGCATCGCCATCACGCTCTGCGACCCGTCCGAAAACAGCAAGCTGCGCCAGGTCGAGCGCATCATCCGCACCAAGCTGCCGATCGTTGCCGACCATCTCGGCAGCCCCGATCCGCAGCGCAATCCCGCCGAGAAGAACGAGCGCAGTTTCGAACCGGCCAATGATCGCAACGACCACAATGGCCGTCGCGACGGCAGGCGGCCCGGCGGCGCAAACAACGGCTTCGGCAAGAAGCGGTTCGGCGACAAGCCAGCCTTTGCGGGCGAGCGCAAGCCGGAAGGCGCCAAGCCCTTCAAGGGCAACAACAAGCGCCGCTTCGGCGGTAAGCGGCCGGCAGCGCGGGCCGCATAACCTGACCGTGTTGCGGTCGGCCAAGCTTGGCTTGGTCACTCACGATTGAAAAGGGCGACCGGAGTGATGCTCCGGTCGCCCTTTTGCTTTGAGGCCTTTGGTTTACTTCACCACCGCCTCGACCCACACAACAATCCGCTGCGCCAGGAAAGCCGTGGTCGATGGCGACAGCGCGTCACCAGCAATCACGTGGTTGTCGGGGTCGCCGGTATCGTCGACCGGCACCAATTCATATGCGGCGCCCCAGCGAGCGGCGATTTCGCGGGTGCGATCTGGTCGTACCACCTTGTCCGAATCCGAAAAGATGAACAGGGCAGGGATGGACGTCTTCTCCACCGGCGCGCCGTAGGCAAGCTCTGTCAGCGCCGCCATGGGCAATGTCGCGGCGATCGGGTAGCGGTAGGTCCAGAACCTTTCATGCAGAGCGTTGCGCGGCACGAAGCCACGCTCCTTGCCGGCGACGAGCTCGGCGATCTGTCTGCCCCACGGTAGGGTCAGCAATTCGGCGCCGGAAGCCTTGACGCCGAAATTCGGCGAGATGAATGCGATCGCCGCGACGCTGTTCGATGCGCTTGGCTGCGTCGCAGCCCACGCCGCCAGCGAGCCGCCGGTCGAGGTGCCTATGACGATAACCTTGTCGCCGATCGCCCGGCCGATGGCGAGCGCTTCCTCGTAGTCGTTGATCCAGGCGCTGACGCTGCCTTGCGTCATCGCGGCGCCGTCCTGCCCATGCCCCGTCAGGCGCGTGTAGAAAAGATTGGCGTCAAGCTGGTCGGCCACCTCGTCGGGCAATGGACGAATCTCGCCCTTCGACGCAGAAAAGCCGTGGATGTAAACGATCGCAAATGGCGTCTTGGCATGGACCATCGGGTCGGCCCAGATGATTTCCTTGTCCAGCCCGTCGCGGATGCCGGGCACGGCCGCCTCCTGGCGCGCCAGATAGGCCTGCGGATCGTCGCCGATTACTGAGGGATCGAAACGGATTGTGGTTTCGACGAGGACGCGCGGACCAAGCGCCAAGGCCAGGACAAGGATGAGGACAAGACCCAGCACCGCAAACATGATCCGTCGCCCCATCACGGATCCTATTCGACCGGTGGCTTGCGGTCGAAATTCAACGGCCGCGCATTCCAGCGGGTGACGGTGCTGATCACCCATCGGCAGAACGGCCTCGGTAGTATCCTGAGCAGCTTCAGTGTCCAGCTCAGGCGGCGGGGGAAAGTGACTTCGAAGCCACCGCATTCGATGCCTCGCGCGATGCGGCGCGAGGCCAGATTGACCGGCATCAAGCCCGGCATCGGCAGGAAGTTCTTCTCGGTCAGCCGCGTGTCGACAAAGCCTGGATTCATCACCTGGATGCGGACGTTCATCTTGTCGAAATCGTATTTCAGCGACTCGGCCAAGATATTGACTGCCGCCTTGGTGCCGCCATAGGCGGCGGTGGTGGGCCAGCCGAAATAGGCGGTGACCGAACCGATCAGCACGACATGGCCGCGCGAGCGCACGCGCATGCGTTCGATGACCGGCAGCAGGCCATTGATGATGCCGAAATAATTGACTTCGAAAGACCGACGGAAATTGCGCGCGACAAGATCCTCGCCCGGCGTTGCGATATAGCTTCCCGCGTTGAACACTGCCAACACGATCGGACCGAGATCTTTCTCGATCGCTGCAACCGTCTTTGCCATGCGTTTTTCGTCGGTCACGTCGCAGGGAAAGGCTACGACACGGCCCGCCATCTGCGCCGTTTCGACGATGAGCGTATCGATCGGATGGTCATCGGGCGCAGTCACTGCGACGACATAGCCCTGAGCGGCAAGATCCTTGGCCAGCGAACGGCCGATACCGCTGCTGCCGCCCGTAATCCAGGCGACGCCATGCTTCGGATTGGCCCGATAGAGTGTCATGCTGCGCCCCGCCGGCTCTTCTTAGCCTGTGCTCTAGCGGTGAAGAAATCGAATGAAAAGAGTGCTTTTCGGTACATGGTTGAAATGAATGCCGGCCGGGCGCTCCTGGCTGCAGCAATTGCAGTGTGCGAAATGCGACTGGACCAGGCAAATTCTTGCCTTGAAACCGAAGCGTCGGGTTTCTAGGGTTTCGCCGCACCCACAAAGGAATCTCCATGCCCCGTTCTGTGATCGACGTGATCGGCAACACGCCCCTGATCCGCCTCAACAAGGCCTCGGAAGCAACCGGCTGCGAGATCCTGGGCAAGGCCGAATTCATGAATCCCGGGCAGTCGGTCAAGGACCGCGCCGGCCTGTTCATAATCCGCGATGCGGAACAGCGCGGGCTGCTGCGGCCCGGCGGCGTCATCGTCGAAGGGACGGCCGGAAATACCGGCATCGGATTGACACTGGTTGCCAAGGCGCTCGGCTACCGCACGGTGATCGTCATTCCCGATACCCAGAGCCAGGAGAAGAAGGATACGATCAAACTGCTCGGCGCCGAGCTGATCGAAGTGCCAGCCGTGCCCTACAAGAACCCGAACAACTACGTGAAGCTGTCGGGCCGGCTGGCCGAGCAAATGGCGAAGACCGAGCCGAACGGCGCGATCTGGGCCAACCAGTTCGACAATGTCGCCAACCGCGACGGCCATATCCGCACCACAGCCGAAGAAATCTGGAACCAGACCGGCGGCAAGGTGGATGGTTTCGTGTCGGCGGTCGGTTCCGGCGGCACGCTGGCAGGCGTTGGCTTCGGGCTGAAGGCCAAGAACAGCCAGGTCAAGATCGCACTGGCCGATCCGCTGGGGGCTGCGCTCTATTCCTTCTACACCAGCGGCGAGTTGAAATCCGAGGGCAGTTCGATCACCGAAGGCATCGGGCAGGGGCGGATCACCGCCAACCTCCAAGGCTTTACACCCGATTTTGCCTTCCAGATCCCCGATGAGGACGCACTGCCGATCGTATTCGACTTGATCCAGGAGGAGGGACTTTGCGTTGGCGGCTCGACCGGCATTAACATTGCCGGCGCCATTCGCCTGGCGCGCGAGCTAGGCCCCGGCCAAACCATCGTGACCATGCTTTGCGACTACGGCACGCGCTATCAGTCGAAGCTGTTCAATCCTGAATTCCTGCGCGAAAAGAAGCTGCCGGTGCCGGGCTGGATGGAGCAACGGAGCACGATTTCGGTGCCGTTCGAAAGGGTCGCGTGATGGCGCACAAGACCGAAGCGCTGTTTCGTGACGACGCCTATCTGGGGACGGCCGACGCCACCGTCGTCGCAGTCAACGATCGCGGCGGCATCATTCTGGACCGGACCGTGTTTTACGCCACATCGGGCGGGCAGCCGGGCGACACTGGCAGCCTCGAACGCGCCGACGGCACCGGCATTGCGATTGCCGCTACGATCACCGGCGAAACCAAGGACGAGATCATCCATGTGCCGGCGCCGGAGCAGGCGGTTCCACGGTTGGGCGAGCGGATGAGGCTCGCCATCGACCCGCCGCGGCGGCAGCTGCTGATGCGTATGCACTCGGCCTGCCATCTGCTTACCGTCGTCTGTCCGTTCCCGATCACCGGTGCCGCGGTTTCCGAGGACGACAGCCGTATCGATTTCGACATCCCGGATGCCGGCTTCACCAAGGAAGACGTGACGGCCAGGCTGATGGAACTGGTGCGGGCCGACCACCCGATCTTCACCCGGCTGATCTCCGACGAGGAGCTGGCATCCAATCCAAGCCTGGTGAAATCCAAGAATGTGCGGCCGCCGGCCGGCACGGGAAAGATCAGGCTGGTCTGCATCGGCGAGAATGCTTCGGTCGACAGCCAGCCTTGCGGCGGTACCCATGTGAGGAGCACCGGCGAAATCGGCGAGATCCATATCGGCAAGATCGAGAAGAAGGGCCGCGAGAACCGGCGCTTCCGCATTCGCTTTGGCCCGATGCCGCCAGCCTGATATAGGACTGGGACAGGCGGGACAGGAGAGAAGATGGCCGACGACAGTCCTTTCACCATCGATGCCGATTGGTTGCAGAAGCGGCTCGGCGAGCCTGGGCTGACGATCGTCGACGCGTCCTGGTATCTGCCGGCGCAAAAGCGCGACGCGCGCGCCGAGTATGACGCAGCGCATATTCCAGGCGCCCGCTTCCTCGACCAGGATGCGGTTTCGGACCCCGACGCGGCTCTGCCTCACACGCTGCCGTCGCCGCAGCATTTTGCCCAATATGTCGGCGCGATGGGCATTTCGGCCGACGACACGATTGTTGTCTATGACGGGCCAGGGTTCTTTTCTGCACCGCGCGCCTGGTGGTTGTTTCGCGTTATGGGCGTGTTCCAGGTCTATATACTCGACGGCGGTTTCGATCGTTGGAAAGCCGCCGGACGGCCGGTGACGGCGGAGCCGACGAAGATCGCGCCTTGCGTGTTTTATGCCAACTTCGATGCCGCCCGCGTCGCCAGCCTTGCCGACATGCGCCGGATCGTCGAGACGGGGGAGAGCCAGATCGCCGACGCACGCTCGCCTGGCCGTTTTGCCGGCACCGAGCCGGAGCCGCGCCCCGGCATCCGCTCCGGCCACATGCCGGGCGCGCACAACGTGCCGTTTTCGGCGCTTTCGGAAAACGGCGAATTGCTGCCCAAGGACAGGCTGCGCAAAGTGATCGAGGAGGCCGGCATCGATCTGTCGAAGCCGGTCGTCACCTCCTGCGGTTCGGGGGTCACCGCGGCAGCCATCACGCTGGCCCTGGAGACGCTTGGCCATGCCGAAAACAGGCTTTACGACGGGTCATGGACGGAATGGGGTGGGCTTTCCGACACGCCCGTCGTGACGGGCAAGGACCGACGGTGATGAAAAACGGAGCGCTGGAAGACATCGACGTCACCGTGACGTTTCTCGAAATGCATGTGCCGCCTGCCTATTCGCCGCCGCTGCCGTACAACCGCCAGATCGCGCTGCTCAAGACCAAAGACATTCCGCTGCATTTCTACCGCTATTTGATGGATCGGGTCGGCCGCAAATGGCACTGGGTCAACGTGCTGAGACTGAATGACGAGGAGCTTGCGGCGGGCATCCACCGCGAGGACCGCGACATCAGGGTGCTTTATCTCGACGGCGCGCCGGCCGGCTTCTTCGACCTCAAGCCGCATCTGCCGGAGGAAGTGGAACTCGCTTATTTCGGCATGATGGAGCACGCGACCGGGCAAGGCATTGGCCGCTGGTTCCTCGGTGCCGCAATCGCCGCAGCCTGGGCGCACGGACCCAAGCGGGTGACGGTGCAGACCTGCACCCTTGATCACCCAGCAGCCTTGCCGCTTTATCAAAAACTCGGCTTCACGCCGGTGGCGCAAAAAAAGGAGGTCGTACATCCGATGCCTTTTGCCGAGCGCGCGGCCAGCGTCATGCGGCCCTGATTTTCAGGCTCGTTCATCCAAGCTTCAGCTAGTCTTTGCCATCTTGTCGGCATCACAATGCGGCCGAGGGCCGAAGGAGAAAAGACATGCTGACCCGACGCACATTTGCCGCCGTGCTGGTTGCGGCACTCGCCATGCCGACCCTTGCCGTTGCCCAGGCGACCACGCCTTCGGCCGCCACGATCGAGCGCCAGCTTGAAGCCGCGCCCCGGGTGAAGCTGCGCCCGAATCAGCGCGTCACCTCCGCGAATTCAAGAAGCGGCCGGACTTGCGGCGCATGGCCCGCTCTATCGATATCCAGTCGATCAATTTCGCCTTCGGCTCGGCTGCCATTTCCGAATCGCAATACGCCAAGATCGAAAACATCGCCGATGCGCTTCAGCGCATTCTGCGGCGCGATCCGGGTGCCCGCGTGCTGATCGAAGGCCATACCGATGCTGTGGGCTCCTTCCAGTCGAATCAGATTTTGTCCGAACAACGTGCCGCCTCGCTGAAGCGCACCTTGCTGCGTGAATTCGGTGTGCCGGGCTATGCGCTCGAAACCGTCGGCTACGGCGAGGAGTTCCTGCTCGTGCAGACGCAGAATGAGAACTGGCGAAATCGCCGGGTGACGCTGCGCCGCTTCGACGACTTCATCCGTTAAAATGATCTAGCCGTTCAGGGTCTCGATCAATATTCAAAGGCGAGCCCGACTTGAATGAGCCGGGCTCTTTCCATATCGCTGTCGTCTAAAAACCGATGGTGATGGAGGATCGCACGATGGCAATTCGCGTGGTAATGGCCGGCGCGACCGGTTGGGTCGGCAAGGCGCTGGTTCCGGCGATCGGGGCGCAAGGTGACATGGCGCTGGCCGGGGCTGTGTCACGTAGCGGCGCGGGGCAGGATTCCGGCCTGCTGGTTGGCATGCCGGCTAATGGTATCTCCGTTTCGGCCTCGCTGGCCGAGGCGCTGGAGGCGCCGTCGGACGTACTGGTCGACTTCACCAAGCCACATGTCGTGAAAGACCATGTGCTGCTCGCCATCGACAAGGGACGGCACGCTGTGATCGGCACATCGGGACTGGGTGCTGCCGACTATGCCGACATCGACGCCGCGGCGCGCGCCCACGGCGTCGGCGTCGTTGCCGCCGGCAACTTTTCCATCACCGCTACGCTGATGAAGCGGTTTGCACTTATGGCGGCAAAATACGTGCCGGTGTCGAGGTCATCGATTATGCCAGTGCAAAGAAGCCCGACGCGCCCTCCGGTACCGCGCGGGAACTTGCTGAAGCGCTGGCCGACATCCGCAAGGCCTCAACGGCAAAGCCGGTCTCCGAGGTCTCCGGCGTGCCGGCTACACGCGGTGCTGCGGTCGGCGCGGGCGAGGGTGTGCAAGTGCACGCGCTTCGCCTGCCGTCCTACATCCTGTCCTGCGAGGCGTTGTTCGGCCTGCCAGACGAGCGGCTGACCATCCGCCACGATGCCGGCTCGTCCGCGGCGCCTTACGTGGCCGGCACGCTGCTCGCCATCAGGCGGGTACAGCAGATCAAAGGCCTGGTGCGTGGTCTCGACGCGTTGATGGACTGATCCGGCAGGAATCGGGTGGGAAGCTTTGCATGGAAAGCATAATTTCCGGTCGACGCCACCGGAGATTCGTCATGACCGTAAAATTCAAAGCCTTGCCAACCGATGCGGTTCGCGCGCTTCAGCGCGGCGGACCTGATGCTTATGACCTGAAGCCAGAGCGGCAGATTTCGGACGGCGACGGCGTGCCTTGCCGCCACTGCCTGAAGAATGTTGCTGTGGGAGAAGCCTATCTTGTTCTGGCCTATCGGCCTTTTCCTGAGCTGCAGCCTTACGCCGAAACCGGGCCGATCTTTCTGCATGCGGAAGAATGCGAACGCGCCGCCGAGGGGGAAACGCTTCCCGATATACTCGAAAGCAGCGATTACATCGTGCGCGGCTACGGCAAGGACGACCGCATCGTCTATGGCAGCGGCGGCGTCATTCCGACCGATGCCATCGCGGCACGGGCGGAGACGTTGTTCGAGCGCGACGACATTGCTTACGTCCACATCCGCTCTGCACGCAACAATTGCTATCAGTGTCGGATCGACCGCGTGTAATCGGATCGGCTGCACCGGCTTGAGGCTGTCGTACTCCCGTCGCATACCTGCGGTAGAAAGCGACTGTCGATCGATTTGCCGACCGCGGATGAACCGGCGGGAATTCTCGACAACCGAGGAAGCGGGGCTTTGGCTCCGCTTTTTTGTGCCTGCATCGTCCGCAAAGAAAAAACCCGCCGGGATTAACCGGCGGGCTCGAACGATTTGCCTGGAGGGCCTTAGTTGAATTTATACTTCGCACCGATGCGGACGGTATGGAAAGAAGGAGTGGTGGTGAGGACATCGCCCGGCCCTCCAAACTCCTCCAGAATATCCTTCTCGGCAAACTGCGAATAGCGATATTCGAGACCGACAGTTACGTTGTTGGTCACGGCCGCTTCCAAACCACCACCGACCGAGAAGCCGCTAGAGCCCCAATCGATGATGTCGCCGATGGGTGAAGATGCGTTCAGATCGAAATGCTGCCAGCTGTAGCCGCCAAGCACATAGGCGAGGGTCGATTCGTTGACTTTCAAACCGACCCGGCCCAGCACATCGAAGCCATAGTCTGTGTCCAGATTGATGGATCCGCCAGGCACTTCCAGCTCCGTAGTCATGCCGGAGTAGCGAGCATCCACCATGACTCCCGCAACCCAGCTGCCGAAATCATGGTCGTAGCCCGCGTTCAATTCGCCAAATACGCCTTCGCCGCCGATACCGTTGAATTCCAGGTCGCCAAGCGGCGGCACATTGATCTGATGCACCGACGCACCCGCGCCGCCCGCACCACCGATATAGAAGCCGGTCCAGTTGTAGGCAGGCGCTTCAAAAGACGCAACGCCGCCATTCTGGGCGCCAAAGCGATAGTTGGCGGCAACCTGGAACGTATGCCGCGATGTGTCGAGGTTGAGTGCGCCATCTGGTGCGCCGAACTCGGAGAGGAGATCATCGTTGGTGCTGAACTGGGTATAACGATATTCGGTTTTGATGGTCCAGTTGCTGTTAATGGCCGTCTCAACGCCGGCTCCGACGAAATAGCCGTTCTGGTCCCAGTCGAAATCAAAGCCTGCGTTCGTGTCGAATTTGTATTTCTGCCAGGAATAGCCACCAAGCACGTAACCCAAAGTGTTTGGCGTGAAGAGGTAGCCTGCCCGCAAGCCAGCGTCGAAACCATAGGTTTCTTTGACCGACGCATCGAATCCAGCAACGTCGAGCGAGGTTTCGATGTTGCCGGCATGAGCGTCTAGAAGTCCTCCGATCAGGAAGCGCGGCGCCACCATATAGTCGTACCCAACGGTGAGTTCACCGTACACGCCTTCGCCACCAATGCCGTTGAACGACACCCCAGGAATGAAATCGCTGCTCAACTCGTGGACGTTCGCCCCGGCGCCAACGCCAAAGCCGACGTAGAGTCCACTCCAGTTAAAACCCGCCGTCTCAACCACCGGTTCGACCACGTCGGCGGCGTGAGCAACCGACCCAAGCGCCAGAATGGAAACTGCGCCAAGAAGAAGAGATTTAGCGGATTTTCTGCTGATCATTTGCCCTACCCCTAATAAACCCAGCATCTTCTTAGCATCGGGTCATTAGGGCGGCTGTAACAAAAAAGCCACAGAAAGAGCACATTGCATCAAACGGGCACCAGATGCGGGAAAAATCCGCTGTAGACCGTGAAAATTGCCTGTGAACAAGCAAGCCGCCGACGGCATCGGCGACTCATCCGGAAAAAACGGTTGGAAATCAGGCCGCGAGAACGGCCTTTGATTCGACCAGCTCATAGCCGAGTGCTTCGGCCACTGCGCGATTCGTGATCTTGCCCTTGTGGACGTTCAGCCCGTTGCGCAGATGGTGGTCGTCTACCAGCGCCTTGAGGCCCTTGTCGGCGAGCTGCAGGCCATAGTGCAGCGTCGCATTGTTGAGCGCGTGGGCCGATGTGACCGGCACCGCACCCGGCATGTTGGCGACGCAATAGTGGATGATGCCGTCGACCGCATAGGTCGGCTCGGCATGGGTGGTGGCGTGCGAGGTCTCGAAGCAGCCGCCCTGGTCGATGGCGACGTCGACCAGCACGGCGCCTTTCTTCATGCCCGAGAGCATTTCGCGCGTCACCAGCTTGGGCGCGGCTGCCCCCGGGATCAGCACGGCGCCGACGACGATGTCAGCCGAAAAACATTCTTCCTCCAGCGCCTCGACGGTCGAGTAGCGGGTGTGGACGCGGCCGCCAAAGATATCGTCGAGCTGACGCAGGCGCGGGATCGAGCGGTCGATGATGGTGACGTCGGCGCCAAGCCCGGCAGCCATCCGTGCAGCATGCAGGCCGACGACGCCGCCACCGAGCACAGTGACCTTGCCGGGCAGCACGCCGGGCACGCCGCCAAGCAGCACACCGCGGCCGCCATTGGCCTTTTGCAGCGCCGTGGCCCCCGCCTGGATCGACAGGCGGCCGGCAACTTCCGACATCGGTGCCAAGAGCGGCAGGCCGCCGCGCTCGTCGGTGACGGTCTCGTAAGCTATTGCGGTGACGCCGGAGGCCAGCAGGCCCTTGGTCTGCTCCGGATCCGGGGCGAGATGCAGATAGGTGTAGAGGATCTGGCCGTCGCGGAGCTGAACCCATTCGTTGGGCTGCGGCTCCTTGACCTTCACGATCATGTCCGACTTGGCAAACACGTCGGCGGCCGTCTTGGCGATCGTGGCGCCGGCGGCGCGGTACGCGTTGTCGTCGGCTCCGATGCCGGCGCCGGCGCCGGTCTCGATCAGCACTTCATGGCCATGCGCGACATATTCGCGGACCGAGCCCGGTGTCAGGCCGACGCGGTATTCATGGTTCTTGATTTCCCGGGGGCAACCGACGCGCATCTTTTTTCTCCTGATCCGGCCCTTTTAGGGCCTGTTCCCTGTCTAGAGATAGTGAACCACGAATCGTTCGGTAAGTGTTTGCGAATGCGCTTGCCTAAGAGACTACTGTTCGATAATCGTTGCGCGAAACAGTAGAATTATCGCAGGAACCCGCAAAAATGCCGCTCGACAGGATTGATATCGCCATTCTCGAGACATTGCAGAAGGATGGGCGGATACCCAATGCAGCGCTCGCCGAAAAGGTCGGCCTGTCGCAGTCGGCCTGTTCGCGGCGGCTGGACAATCTGGAGAAATCCGGAACCATCCGCGGCTATCACGCCCGGCTGTCCAACGCTGCACTTGGGCACCAGATGACGGCGATCGTGCATATATCGCTGTCCGGGCAATTCGAGAAGACGTTGTCGGATTTCGAAGCAGCGATAAAGCGCTGCCCGAACGTCCTGTCCTGCCATCTAATGTCGGGCGAGTATGATTACATCCTGCGCATCGCGGCGAAGGATCTCGTCGACTACGAACGCATCCACAAGGAGTGGCTTTCGGCAATGCCGCATGTGACGAAGATCAATTCGTCCTTTGCCTTGCGCGAAATCGTCGATCGCACGGCCGTTGGAATGAAGCCTGAGCTAGCCTAGGCCCCGAACTCGCCTAAGCCCCGAACTCGCCTAGGCCCCAAACTCGCCTAAACGTTGAATGACTCGGTCACCACACGGTCCATCGGAATATCGTGCGGCTGCGGGTAGATGGTCACGATGCGCTGCAACTCGTAGCCGACGCCGATGACCAGCGGCTTGAACGGCATCGCGGCAAGCGTGCGATCGAAGAAGCCGCCGCCATAGCCCAAGCGAAAATGTCCGGGATCGATGCCGACGATCGGCGAAATGACGATGTCGGGCAGTACCGGATCGCCCTCGGCCGGTATCGGGATATTCCAGACGCCCTTCTCCAGCCGGTCTCCGTGGGTATAGGCGCGAAAGACAAGCGGCCGGTCTTTCTCCACAACGACGGGCAACGCCGTTCGGCCACCCCGCGTGTTAACGGTTTCCATCCACGGGCGCAGGTCCGGCTCGCCGCGAAACGGCCAGTAGAGGCTGACCATGCTTCCGGCGATGTCGCCGATCACCGCGTCGAGACCCTCGGCAATGCGCTGCGACATGGCTGTGCGCATGTCGGCGGAAACGGCAAGGCGGGATGCGATCAACCGCTCGCGCTCGGCCTTGCGCCAGCGCCTGACATCGGTCCATTCGGATAGCGGCGCTTGGAACTCCGGATCGAGCTCGTGCATAAAACAAGGCGGCGAGGCGTACTGCCCTGAGCCTTCATCTTCATCCTTAGCCATGATTCACCTGCAATATACTGTTCCGACCAAGCCCTATCCGGGACGTAGGCTATATCCGGGAATGAGTCTGCAGCATGCGTATTCACGACATCAGGCGACGAGTCCCAGGCAGGTGCAGCGCAGGCATTGCTGCACTGCACAAGGATACTTACATCAGCCTTGGCGAGAGGGATGAGTGAGATGAACACAGCCAACCATCACGTCGTCGTCGTAGGCGCCGGATTCGGCGGCCTCGAATTCACCCGCGCACTTACTGGCGCGCCGGTGCGCATCACCATGATCGATAGGCGCAATCATCACCTCTTTCAGCCGCTACTCTACCAGGTGGCGACGACGGCGCTGGCAACCTCCGAAGTCGCCTGGCCGATCCGCCATCTCCTGCGCAAACGCAAGGACGTGACGACGCTGCTTGCGACCGTGACTGGCATCGACCGCACCGGCAAGCGCGTGCTGCTGCAGGATGGCGGAGCGGTCGCCTACGACACGCTGCTGCTGGCCACCGGTGCGCGGCACGCCTATTTCGGCCATGACGAATGGGAGCCGTTCGCGCCGGGCCTGAAGACGCTGGAGGACGCCACCACCATCCGACGGCGTATTCTTTTGGCTTTCGAGCAGGCCGAGCGGGAAACCGATCCCGCCAAGCGCCAGGCACTGCTGACGCTGGCGATCGTCGGCGGCGGGCCGACCGGCGTGGAATTGGCCGGCACGATTGCCGAACTGGCGCATGACACGCTGCGCGGCGAGTTCCGCAACATCGACACGCGCGAGACGCGTGTGGTGCTGATTGAGGCCGGCGACCGCGTTCTTGCCAATTTCGCGCCGGAGCTCTCCGTTTATGCAATGAAGGCGCTCGAACGACTCGGCGTGACCGTCGAACTCGGCCGGGCGGTTACACGCTGCGATGCTGAGGGTGTCGTCTTCGGCGACAGGCATTTGCCGGCCAGGACAATTCTTTGGGCGGCGGGCGTCGCCGCTTCGCCGGCCGCCGAATGGCTCGGCACGGCAGCGGACCGCGCGGGGGTGCTTGTCGAGCCCGACCTCACTGTGCCGGGAAACCCGGAGATTTTCGTCATCGGTGACGCAGCACACGTCCTGCGGCCGGATGGCCGGCTGGTGCCGGGCGTCGCGCCCGCCGCCAAGCAGCAGGGACGGCACGTCGCCGCGACGATCAAGGCCAGGCTCGCCGGCGAAACAACGGTACGTCCGTTCCGCTACAGGCATGACGGCGATTTGGCGACGATCGGCAAGCGCGCCGCGGCCATCGATTTCGGCTGGATCAAGCTCACCGGCCGGCTTGCCTGGTGGCTATGGGGCTTGGCGCATATCTACTTCCTGATCGGCTTCCGTAACCGGCTTGCGGTTTCCCTGAGCTGGCTATGGATCTACTTCACCGGTCAGCGCAGCGCTCGGCTGATCACCCAGGGCGACGACGACAAGGGCTGATTGTTCGCTGCCGGACGTTCATCGGCGCGTCACCTCCTCTTGATGGAATCGACTTCTGGACTCGGCTGGATTTCGGCGCGAAGCTTTGCTTCGGGCAGGACTTGTCACGTCGTGGAAGAAAGAGAAACGAATGTCCCAATTGCGCCACCTCGTCTCACGCCGCGATTTCCTCGCCGGCGTCGCCACCGGCGGAGCGCTGATCATGCTGCACCCGTTCTCCGCCCGGGCTCAAGCCAATCAGGCGCATCTGAGGATTATGGAGACGACCGACATCCATGTGAACGTGCTTCCTTACGATTACTACGCCGACAAACCTAACGACACGATGGGGCTGTCGCGAACGGCATCATTGATTGAAGCCGTGCGAAAGGAAGCAACCAACGCGATGCTGATCGATAATGGCGACATTCTGCAAGGCAACCCGATGGGCGACTACTTCGCCTACGAGAGGGGCATGAAGGACGGCGATCTGCATCCGGTCATGAAGGGCATGAACCTGCTCGGCTACGAATGCTCGACGCTCGGCAATCACGAATTCAACTACGGCCTGTCGTTCATGGACAAGGTGCTGGCCGGAGCCAATTTCCCGTTCGTCTGCGCGAATTTGATCCGCGGCACGGAGCTTGCCGCGAACCCGCGCGACGACAAGCTTTATCTCAAACCTTACGTCATCCTCGACAGGAAGATCAAAGACGGGTCGGGCGCCGAGCAGCCGATCAGGATCGGCATCATCGGCTTCGTGCCGCCGCAGATCATGGTCTGGGATCTGAAAAATCTCGAGGGCAGCGTCAAGACGCGCGACATCGTCGAGGCGGCCAAGGCGTGGGTGCCGCAGATGAAGGAAGAAGGCGCCGACATCATCATTGCGCTCTCCCATTCTGGCATCGACGTGAAGCAAGGCGACATGATGGAGAATGCCTCCTTCTTCGTTGCCGGCGTCGAAGGTATCGATGCTGTGTTCACCGGCCACCAGCATCTGGTCTTCCCTGGCAAGAAGGACTTTCAGTCGCTGGAAGCCGTCGATACGGCGAAAGGCACGTTGCAAGGTAAGCCCGCCGTCATGGCCGGCTTCTGGGGCTCGCATATGGGGCTGATCGATCTGTTGCTGGAGCGCGACGGATCGACATGGAAAATCGTCTCGGCGACCTCTGAGGCCAGGCCTATCTTTGAGCGGGTCGACAAGACGAACAAGCCGATCGTCGCTGACGACCAGCGCATCGTCGACGCGCTCAAACAGGACCACGAGGCGACGCTTGCCTATGTGCGTCGGCCGGTCGGCAAAACCTCGGCGCCGCTCTATTCCTATTTTGCGCTGGTCGCCGACGATCCATCGGTGCAGATCGTCAGCCAGGCGCAGACCTGGTACTTGAAGGACATCCTGAAGAACACCGAGTGGAAGGATATGCCGCTGCTGTCAGCGGCGGCACCGTTCAAGGCGGGCGGGCGCAACGGCGCCGACTATTACACCGACGTGCCGGTGGGCGATATCGCCATAAAGAACGTCGCCGACCTCTATCTCTATCCAAACACGGTGCGCGCCGTCGAAATCACGGGGGCAGAGGTGAAGGAATGGCTGGAAATGTCGGCCGGCATCTTCAACCGGATCGAGCCGGGCAAAGCTGACCAGGCGCTCATCAACACCGACTTCCCGTCTTATAATTTCGACGTGATCGACGGCGTCACCTACCGGATCGACCTGTCGCAGCCACCGAAATATGATTCGAAGGGCGGGCTGGTGAACGCTGGCTCGAACCGCATCATTGACTTGATGTTCGACGGCAAACCAATTGATCCCATGCGGAAATTCGTCGTCGCAACCAACAACTACCGGACCGGCGGCGGCGGCAATTTCCCGGAGATCAATGCCTCGAAGATCATCTACGAAGCGCCCGACACCAACCGCGACGTGATCGTGCGCTATATCGTCAGCAAAGGCACCATCAACCCGTCGGCGGATGCCAACTGGTCGTTTGCGCCGCTGCCGGAAACCAGCGTCGTGTTCGAGACCGGCGCCAAGGCGAGAGAATTTATTGCGCAAGTGAAGTCGCTGAAGATCGAGCCGGCGGGCGAGGGCGAAGCGGGGTTTTCCAAATACCGCATCACTCTTTGAGGCGAGGATTTGAGCGTCGGCTCGAAACTGTCTCAGCGTTAAGATACTGTCCCGATACGGCCGATCCGTTTGAGGCAGGCAGCCTCTTCAGGCAGGTGGTGCGAAACGCCGCTTGACGGCAGGCATGACCAGATCCAGCGCATCCGTCGAAATCCCACCGGAATAATCGTCCGGCAGTTGGTCGATCGAGGCGGGGTCGTCGAGGCCTTGTGAAAAGCCGCCGCCGGAATAGGGACCGAGCAGGTAGACGCGGCTGCCGACGCTGTCCATACGGTCGAGAAAACGGGCGGGCCAGCCCCACATCCACTTTGCGACATTGACGGGGATGAGCAAGGTGCCCTGGCGGCAGGCATCCGGAACGTAGCCACTCCAGCCGAGCGCAGCATAGCGAAGAATGCAGCGCGTCAGGGATGCGCGGCTCAGCGTATGCATGTCCGGCAACGCTGCCTTCACTGCTTCTATAGGCCTGTCGCCGCCATAGACCGTCAGATTGGCGCGCTCGGCCGGCGTCAATGTGGCGAGCCAGGCGGCCAGCATCTCGCCTTCCTTGGGATCGTTGCTTTTGATGTTGATATTAAAACGCCGGTTCGGGAAGCGCTGCAAGACTTCATCCAGCGACGGCATCATGCCGACACCCTTGCCGCGAAACGGAAAGGTCTTGCCGCCATCGGCAGTGTAGCCATAACCGATATCGAGCGTCTTCAATTCGGACATCGCATGGCGGCGCGTTTCTCCCTTGCCGTTGGTGCGACAATCCAGCGTCCAATCGTGGAAGACGGCGAACTTGCCGTCCGTAGTGGGATGGACATCGAGTTCGAGCGCGTCCGCACCGAGCGCGAAGGCGGCTTCCATCGAGGGTATCGTGTTTTCGAGGAAGGAATGGCGCGGCGTCAGCATGCGATCGGCCGTGCATGTTTCCGATCCGAGGTTCGTACGGTCGAAATCCTGAGCCAGGCCGCGATGGGCAAGCACCGAAGGGGTGACGGCCGGCCGGCTCGACAGCAGCGAAGTGTTGTTGAGCCAGATGCCGCCTGCAGCGACAAGAACTGCAATGAGGGAGATCGTCCGTTTTCGCATGGTATGATTCCTGAAGCGGTCGTCGAAGCCGAGCGGGGTTATCTTTCCAAGCCGCCTGCAGCGGTAGCGCCAGTTTGGCCAGCAAGCATCGCAGCAGACAGACCAAAGACCGTTAAAATTCGGGGAGGGTCCCAGCAGGGCCGGAATCACTATGGTTGCAACCACCCATATGCGCTAGTTTTAGCCATGCGTTATGTCATCATCATCACGACCGTCACCTTCTTCCTGATCTGGGACGGCATTTACAACCAAGGCCGCTACCTCGACAGGACCATCAGGGAGGTGACCCGCGTCGTGCACTATGTAACCAGTATGGTGTAGTTTCTCTTCTTCGCCACGGTTCGCCGACGCGACATCCTGCCGATTGACGGCACGCTCCCGCTGACACAAAAGAACGCCGGTCCAACGGTCGAGGAGGCTGGGTTGATCCGGCATATCGTTTTCTTCAGCGCGCGTCGTAAAGTGGACGTCGAGGCGGTGCGTACGGGTCTGCTGGCGCTCGGCAAGATACCCCACTCGCGCCGTTTCGAGGTGACGCTCAACACCAAGGTCGACCCGCTCTCGGATGAAATCGATGTGGTCGTCTACGCCGAGTTCGAAGACGAGGCAGCGCTCGCCGCCTACAAGGCGCATCCGCTCTATGCAGAGACCACCAGCCGGGTAAAACCGCTGCGCGAATTGCGTTATTCGGCCGATATAGTGGCAAGTTGACCGCCCTAAGGCAGATTTCACGTCGCGGAGCGGGGCCGCGCCGCAGCCCGATTCATTCCGTCTGAGCCGCGGAGGTCTCGGTCGGATCGACGCCCGGCCGCTTTGGCGCGTTCCAGATCAGCACGGCGATAACTGCTATCGCAATAACGGCCAGGGCAATGAAAAGGTCTCTTCCCCTGGCAATGAGCTAGGATGATTTTTGACGGCGGCAAGTCGGCTCCTCGCGGCCGGGCACTGCGATCGCCGCCGAGGTGCCGGCTAAGCCCTTGAACCATTTTCAGGAATGAGGCACACCGCGCGGGACATGACCGAGAACACCCCCGCAAGCCCTCATCCGCTCGATCACCTGGTGTTGCCAACCGCGAGCCTCGATGTTGCGCGGGCGCGCTTGACCTTGCTCGGCTTTACCGTTGCGCCGACGGGTATCCATCCCTTCGGAACGGAAAACTGTTGTGTCTTCCTCACCGACGGTACCTATCTCGAGCCGCTCGCGGTCGCCGACCGACAGGCCGTGGCAACGGCGATCGCGAACCGCAATGTCTTTGTCGCGCGGGATCACACCTATCGCGAAAGAAACGGTGATGAAGGATTTTCTGCCGTGGTGCTGGGCACCGAAAGCGCCGCCGCGGACCACGCGCGCTTCATCGAAGCCGGACTGTCGGCGGGAGACATGCTCAGCTTTTCGCGCGCCTTCGCTGATGCGACAGGAAAGAGCGACACCGCATCATTCAAGCTTGCCTTCGCGGCTCTAGGCAAGGCAACGGACGCTTTTCTCTTCGCCTGCGAACGGATCAATGCGCCGAAGGTCGACCGCACCGCTTTGCAGGCCCACGCTAATGGCGCAACCGGCATTGTCGAAGTCGTGGCAGTCAGCCGCGAACCTTCCGAACAAGGCCATGTGATTTCGATCGCAGCCGGGATGGAGGCGCAGAGCGGCACTGTCTATAAGCTGCCGAATGCCGCTGTGACCGTTCTGGATCCTGCAGCCTTTGCGGCACGCTTCGGCATTCCCGCCGGCGCGCCGTCTGAACTCCGCTTTGCTGGGATCGTCTTTTCGATTAGGCACTGCGACACCGTCGCAAAGCTGCTTGCAGCCAATTCCGTCGAACACGACATACGCGGCGGTGATATCATCGTGTCGCCGGCGCCAGGGCAGGGCGCGGCCTTCATTTTCCGGGAGATCGCATGAACAAGCTCAATCCTCTGATGCCAAATTCTTCCGTTGCGATCGGAAAGGTCATTTTCGGCAACAGCGCGCCCCTATCGCTGATCGCCGGTCCATGCCAGCTGGAATCGCGGCAGCACGCTTTCGACATGGCCGGTGCGCTGAAGGAATTGACCGAACGGCTCGGCATCGGGCTCGTCTACAAGACCAGCTACGACAAGGCCAATCGCACCTCGCTTGGCGGCACGCGCGGTGCGGGACTTGAAGCGGCAATGCCGATCTTCGACGATTTGCGCAAGAATTTTTCGCTGCCGATCCTGACCGACGTCCACACTGAGGAACAATGCGCGATCGTCGCGCCGAATGTCGACATTCTGCAGATTCCTGCCTTCCTCAGCCGGCAGACCGATTTGCTAATTGCTGCGGCAAGAACCGGCAAGGTGGTCAATGTAAAGAAGGGCCAATTCCTCGCGCCATGGGACATGAAGAACGTCGTCGCCAAGATCACCGGCTCCGGCAACGCCAATGTCTTGGTGACCGAGCGCGGCGCATCCTTTGGTTACAACACCTTGGTGTCCGACATGAGGGCGCTGCCGATCATGGCCGAGATCGGCGCGCCGGTCATTTTCGATGCCACTCATTCGGTGCAGCAGCCGGGCGGGCAGGGCGGTTCGTCTGGGGGCGACCGGCGCTTTGTCGAGACGCTGGCGCGCGCGGCTGTCGCGGTTGGCGTCGCCGGCGTCTTCATCGAGACGCACCAGGACCCCGACAACGCGCCTTCCGACGGCCCCAACATGGTGCCGCTAAAGGATCTTCCCGCATTGCTTGAACGGCTGATGGCGTTCGATCGCATCGCCAAGAGCGTGGGTTGAACCAGCAGTTGCGCCACAGCAGCGTCGCCAAGAAAACTTTGAAGAATTTCGAACCTGTCTGGAACCTTAGCCCGCGGCCCTCATTGTCAAAATCTAATGTCAACGACGACGAGGAGCACACCATGACGACCCAGACGGGACACACCGAAGCCATTGCCGCTTCGCGGGTTATCGGCACATCGGTCTACAACACGGAAGGCACTCATATCGGCGACATTGAGGACGTCATGCTCGACAAATTGTCGAACGGAATCATGTTCGCCGTGATCGGTTTTGGCGGATTTCTCGGCATTGGCGAGAAATACCACGCCATTCCGTGGGCGAGCCTTGATTATGATGAGAACAGGGGTGGCTATGTCGTGCCGTTCACCAAAGACCAGCTGATGGCCGCTCCTTCCTACTCGATCAACGAGCTGACCGGCGCCGACGGCGAGGCAGCACGTGACGCCTCATACAACTACTACAAGGTCGAGCCTTACTGGCACTGACTAAGTCTCCTGGAATCAAAAAGGCCCCCGGGAAATCGGGGGCCTTTCGATGTGGCGGGATGCTACTGCGCAATTTGCAGGGCCGGCAAAGGCGACGATCCCTGCGGGGGTTGCTGATTGTCGCACGACGTCAGGAACGCAGCCGCAATCAGGAACAAACTCACAATACCGCTCAACTGGGACATGGCGAAACTCCTCCTGTTTCGCCCCGCGCGACAACAGCCATAAACCAGAAACCGGCATGCCGCGCATGACAAATGATGACAGCGCTTTGTGCTTCGTGAATCCCAAGAGCGGCAATGGGCGCACGGGCAATATTTGCAAGTGCCCCGATTGCGTTTTGCAGCGCTTTGGCTAAGAGGTGCGCGACGCTTCAATCGATCAATCGGGGACATCGCAATGACGGCCATCATCGACATTGTCGGGCGTGAAATCCTGGACAGCCGCGGAAATCCGACCGTCGAGGTCGACGTCGTGCTCGAAGACGGCTCAATGGGCCGCGCCGCGGTGCCGTCCGGCGCATCGACCGGCGCGCATGAGGCGGTCGAACTGCGCGACGGCGGCCCCCGCTATCTCGGCAAGGGCGTGCTCAGGGCGGTTGAGGCAGTGAACGGCGAGCTGTTCGAGGCGATCGGCGGCATGGAGGCCGAGAATCAGATCCACATCGACCAAACCATGATCGAGCTCGATGGTACGCCTAACAAGAGCCGGCTCGGCGCCAATGCCATTCTCGGTGTGTCGCTGGCCGTGGCCAAGGCCGCGGCCGAAGCGGCCGGCCTGCCGCTCTACCGTTATGTCGGCGGCACCAAGGCGCATGTGCTGCCGGTGCCGATGATGAACATCATCAACGGCGGTGCGCATGCCGACAACCCGATCGATTTCCAGGAATTCATGATTCTGCCGATCGGCGCGCCGACGCTGCGCGATGGCGTGCGCTGGGGCTCGGAGATATTCCACACGCTGCGGAAGAGGCTGAAGGATGCCGGCCATAACACCAATGTCGGCGACGAGGGCGGCTTTGCCCCCAACCTGAAAAGCGCGCCGGCCGCGCTCGACTTCATCATGGAATCGATCGAGAAGGCCGGCTTCAGGCCAGGCGAGGAGGTCGCACTCGGACTCGACTGCGCGGCGACCGAGTTCTTCAAGGACGGCAACTACGTCTATGAAGGCGAGAAGAAGACCCGCGACCCGAAGGCGCAAGCCAAATATCTGGCCAAGCTCGCTGCCGACTACCCGATCATCACCATCGAGGACGGCCTGGCCGAGGACGACTGGGACGGCTGGAAAATGCTGACCGACCTCATCGGCAAGCAAACGCAGCTGGTTGGCGACGATCTGTTCGTCACCAACACGGCGCGGTTGCGCGACGGCATCCGCATGGGTGTCGCCAATTCGATCCTGGTCAAGGTCAACCAGATCGGCTCGCTTACCGAAACGCTCGACGCCGTCGAGACCGCGCACAAGGCCGGCTATACCGCGGTGATGTCGCACCGCTCGGGCGAGACCGAGGATTCGACCATCGCCGACCTCGCCGTTGCCACCAATTGCGGGCAGATCAAGACTGGCTCGCTGTCACGCTCGGACCGCATGGCCAAGTACAACCAGCTCATCCGCATCGAAGAGGAGCTCGGCAAGCAGGCGCGGTATGCCGGCAAGTCGATCGTTAAAAGCTGATTTTCGACAGAAAATCCGAGCGAGCGAGGGCGGGGACATTCCCGCCCTTTTGCTTTCAGGGCTCCGAATCCAGCAATCCGTAACCGTCCATTAAGCACAATCGGGCGACAAAGGCGGCGCAGAGGATTCGGACCATGTGGACACGCCAGCACAAGCAAAGAAACACCGGCCGGCTGATCATCCCCTCGCTCTGCGTGGTGTTCCTGACCTATTTCGGCTTCCATGCCTATCATGGCGAGTTCGGCATCTATTCCAAGTATCGGCTCGAAGCCGAGACTGTCGAATTGCAGGGCAGGCTTGATGCCGTCAAGGCACGCCGGATCGACCTGGAGCGCCGCGTCCAGCTGATGCATGAGGGCACGCTCGAGAAGGACATGCTGGACGAGCAGGCGCGCAAGGCGCTCAATCTGTCCCATGCCGACGAGATCACCATCATGCTGCCGGTCGCAAGATAACGCAATTTCAGTTAATCGGCGATATTTGCAATGATTTTAGGCGCTTAGATGCATGACAGCCATGCGTTTTCGGCATGGCGAAAGCCTTCCCTGCATGTTAGCCTGCCTCAAATCGGTGGGAGAACTGATCTCCCTCGCTGTCCGCCAAGAGACGCCAACAGGGAGTGATGCATGGCCACCGCCGCCAGAAAAGCGCCTGCCAAATCCAAATCCGACGGCAAAACGATGGGCCTTTCCACCCCAAAGCCGGTTGAATTCACCAAAGACCAGGAGCTTGCCGCCTACCGGCACATGCTGCTCATCCGCCGCTTCGAGGAAAAGGCCGGCCAGCTTTACGGCATGGGCTTCATCGGCGGTTTCTGCCATCTCTACATCGGCCAGGAGGCGGTCGTTACCGGCATGAAGATGGCGCTGATCGATGGCGACCAGATGATCACCGCCTATCGCGACCATGGCCATATGCTGGCCATGGAGTTGTCGCCGCGCGGCGTCATGGCCGAACTGACCGGGCGCCGTAGCGGCCTGTCGAGAGGCAAGGGCGGCTCCATGCACATGTTCTCCAAGGAGAAGCATTTTTACGGCGGCCACGGCATCGTCGGCGCGCAAGTGTCGCTCGGCACCGGCATTGCCTTCGCCAACCGCTATCGCGGCAACAACAATATGACGCTGACCTATTTCGGCGATGGCGCCGCGAATCAGGGCCAGGTCTACGAAAGCTTCAATATGGCCTCGCTATGGAAGCTTCCGGTGGTCTACATCATCGAGAACAACCGCTACGCCATGGGCACCTCGGTCTCGCGCTCGTCGGCCGAGACGGATTTTTCGCATCGCGGCGCCTCCTTCAAGATTCCAGGCATCCAGGTCGACGGCATGGATGTGCGCGCCGTCAAGGCCGCCGGCGACCTCGCCGCCGAATGGTGCCGCGCCGGCAACGGGCCGCTCATTCTCGAAATGCAGACCTACCGCTACCGCGGCCATTCGATGTCGGATCCAGCAAAATACCGCTCCAAGGAAGAAGTGCAGAAAATGCGCTCCGAACGTGACCCGATCGAACAGGTCAAGGCACGGTTGCTCGACAAGAAATGGGCAAGCGAGGACGAGCTCAAGGCCATCGACAAGGAAGTCCGCGACGTTGTCGCCGACGCTGCAGAATTTGCCCAGAACGACGCGGAGCCGGATCCGTCCGAGCTCTGGACCGATATCGTACTTTAACGAGAGGGCAAGGACATGCCGATCGAAATTCTCATGCCCGCCCTCTCGCCGACCATGGAAGAGGGTAATGTTTCCAAGTGGTTGAAGAAAGAAGGCGACAAAGTCGCAGCCGGTGACGCCATTGCCGAGATCGAAACCGACAAGGCAACGATGGAAGTCGAAGCCGTCGATGAAGGCACACTTGCCAAGATCGTGGTTCCTGCCGGCACCGAAGGCGTCAAGGTCAACACGCTGATCGCTGTGCTGGCCCTCGATGGCGAAGACATCGACGAGGCGGGCGAAGGCATTGGCGAGGAGGCTGTCGAGTCGCAAGCGGCAGCGCCCGCGGCTGCTCCGGCCCCCGCGGCTGCTCCGGCCCCCGCTGCTGCTCCGGCCCCCGCTGCTGCTCCGGCCAAGAGCGAAGCGGCAACACCTGTTGCCGCCGCGCCCAAGCTGGAAATTGCCGCCGATCCGGACATCCCGGCCGGCACCGAAATGGTCTCGACCACGGTGCGTGAAGCGTTGCGCGACGCAATGGCGGAGGAAATGCGCCGCGACGGCGACGTCTTCGTCATGGGCGAGGAAGTCGCCGAGTACCAGGGCGCCTACAAGATCACACAAGGCCTGTTGCAGGAATTCGGTCCGAGACGCGTGGTCGACACGCCGATCACCGAGCACGGCTTTGCCGGCGTTGGTGTTGGCGCGGCGATGGCCGGCCTGAAGCCGATCGTCGAATTCATGACCTTCAACTTCGCCATGCAGGCGATCGACCAGATCATCAATTCAGCCGCCAAGACGCTCTACATGTCCGGCGGCCAGATGGGCGCCCCGATCGTCTTTCGCGGCCCGAACGGCGCTGCTGCCCGCGTCGCCGCGCAGCATTCGCAGTGCTATGCCGCCTGGTACAGCCATATTCCTGGATTGAAGGTGGTGATGCCTTATACCGCCGCCGACGCCAAGGGTCTGCTCAAGGCGGCGATCCGCGATCCGAACCCGGTCATCTTCCTCGAAAACGAAATCCTTTACGGCCACTCCTTCGACGTGCCGACGATGGACGATTTCGTGTTGCCGATCGGCAAGGCGCGCATTCACAAATCCGGCAAGGACGTGACCATCGTCTCGTTCGGCATCGGCATGACCTACGCGATCAAGGCGGAGGCGGAGTTGCGCGGCATGGGCATCGATGCCGAGATCATCGACTTGCGCACTATCCGCCCGCTCGACTTCGACACGATCATCGCCTCGGTCAAAAAGACCAATCGCCTGGTGGTGGTCGAGGAAGGCTTTCCGCAGAACTCGGTCGGCGACCATATCGCCAATCAGGTCTCACAGCGCGCCTTCGATTTCCTCGACGCACCGGTCATTACCATTGCCGGCAAGGACGTGCCGATGCCCTATGCGGCGAACCTCGAAAAGCTGGCGCTGCCCAATGTCGGCGAGGTCGTCGAGGCGGTCAAAGCCGTCACGTATCGCTGAGCAGGGCGGGAGGACAAAATGCCGATCAACATCACCATGCCGGCGCTGTCGCCCACGATGGAAGAGGGCAATCTTTCCAAGTGGTTGGTCAAGGAAGGCGACAAGGTTTCGCCGGGCGACGTGATTGCCGAAATCGAGACCGACAAGGCAACGATGGAAGTCGAAGCCGTCGACGAAGGCACGGTTGCCAAGCTGGTGGTTCCGGCCGGCACTGAAGGCGTCAAGGTCAATGCGCTGATCGCGGTGCTGGCGGCCGAGGGCGAGGATGCTGCTTCTGCCGCCAAAAGCGGTGATGGCGCTGCGCCGGCAAAGGCTGAGGCGAAGCAGGAAAAAGCGCCAATCTCCCCACCCGTGGGGGAGATGTCGACGAAGTCGACAGAGGGGGGCGCTGTCCCTCCTGCCGCAGGGAGCGAGGCGCCCCCCTCTGGCCTGCCGGCCATCTCCCCCACACGGGGGGAGATCAGCCAATCCGCGAACGGCCGCATCTTCGCCTCGCCGCTGGCCCGCCGCATCGCCAAGGAAGCCGGTGTCGATGTGTCGGCGGTGACGGGCTCCGGCCCGCATGGTCGCGTGGTCAGGGCCGATGTCGAGGCCGCAATTTCCAGTGGCGGCGCCAAGGCGGCACCAGCAGCAAAAGCAGCGGCCGCCGGTGCTCCGGCACCTGCGGCAGCAGCACCCAAGCCAATGTCCGACGAGCAGGTGCTCAAACTGTTTGCCGAAGGCTCCTACGAGCTGGTCCCCCACGACAATATGCGCAAGACAATTGCGCGGCGGCTGGTCGAGGCCAAGACCACCATCCCGCATTTCTATCTGACGCTCGACTGCGAGCTCGACGCACTTCTGGCCCTGCGCACGCAGATCAATGCGGCCGCCCCGGTGAAGAAGACCGAGAAGGGGGAAACGCCGGCCTATAAGCTTTCCGTCAATGACATGGTCATCAAGGCTCTGGCCATGGCGCTGATGGCGGTGCCGGATGCCAATGCGTCGTGGACAGAAAACGCCATGGTCAAGCACAAGCATGCCGATGTCGGTGTTGCAGTGTCGATCCCCGGCGGCTTGATCACGCCAATCATCCGGCGTGCCGACGAAAAGACGCTGTCCGTTATCTCCAACGAGATGAAGGATCTTGCCGGCCGCGCCCGCAGCCGCAAGCTGAAGCCGGAAGAATATCAGGGCGGCACCACGGCAGTGTCCAATCTCGGCATGTTCGGCATCAAGGATTTTTCTGCCGTCATCAACCCACCGCATGCGACGATCCTGGCGGTCGGCGCCGGAGAGCAACGCGCGGTGGTCAAGAACGGCGAGATCAAGATCGCCACGATCATGTCGGTGACGTTGTCGACCGATCACCGCGCCGTCGACGGTGCGCTCGGCGCCGAGCTGCTCGTCGCCTTCAAACGCATGGTCGAAAACCCGATGGGCATGCTGGTCTAAGAGAAGGGAACAGGGCGGTGCGGAAATTCTTCACCAGCCTTTTTGCCTTCTTTCTTTCCGGTTTGGCCGGCGGATTGGTGGCGCAGTGGCTCGCCGTCGCAACCAATGCCGACGTAGAGTACATCCTTGTGTTTATGATTTCGGCTCTCGTCACCGTCCTCGTGACGGTCGCGTTCTTCATCGCACAATTCATGTCGGACCCACGACGGGCAACAAAGCTGACGGCGACCATAGGGGTAGCGTTTTTTGTGCTCGTTGGAGTTTCCCTGATCGGCTGGACTTTCTCCCAGCCCCCAGGCAAGAGCCAATGGTCGGGCGATCTTCCCATAGTCGCGGGTCTCGTCCTGCCGGGCATCGCTACGGTGCTGGTCCAGTGGCTTTTCGTGCGCTGGCGATTGGCGCGCTCGCAACCAGGTTTCGGCGGGGCAGGCACATGAAGACGGTCCTCTGCTACGGCGATTCGCTTACTTGGGGCTATGACGCGGCAAACCTCGGCCGACATCCGCTGGAAGATCGCTGGCCGAGCGTGCTGCAGGCGGCATTGGGCAGCGGCGTCGAGGTCATCGCCGAAGGCCTGAATGGCCGAACCACCGCCTTCGACGATCACTTGGCCGGAGCGGACCGCAATGGCGCAAGGCTGTTGCCAACGATCCTGACGACTCATGCGCCGATCGATTTGATCGTCATCATGCTCGGCGCCAACGATATGAAGCCGTGGATTCACGGCAATCCGGTCGCGGCCAAACAAGGCGTGCAACGCCTGATCGATATTGTGCGCGGTCATGATTACCCGTTCGATTGGCCGGCGCCGCAGATCCTGATCGTCGCGCCGCCCGTAGTCAGCCGCACGGAAAACGCCGAGTTCAAAGAAATGTTCGCCGGCGGAGATGACGCGTCAAAGCGGCTGGCGCCGCAATATTCCGCCCTTGCCGACGAGGCCGGCTGCGGCTTCTTCAATGCGGGCACGGTGGCCGAAACGACGCCGCTGGACGGCGTCCACCTTGACGCGGAAAACACGCGGAGCATCGGGCAAGCGCTGGCGCCGCTCGTGCGCGTCATGCTGGAATTGTGAAGGAGAAAAGCCGTGGCTGAGAACTACGACGTTATCATCATCGGCTCCGGCCCCGGCGGCTATGTCACTGCAGTGCGTTCGGCGCAGCTTGGCTTCAAGACGGCGATTGTCGAGCGCGAGCACTTGGGCGGCATCTGCCTCAACTGGGGCTGCATTCCGACCAAAGCGCTGCTGCGCTCGGCCGAGATCATGCACTATTCGGATCATCTGAAGGATTACGGCCTGAAGATCGACGGCAAGGTCAGCGTCGACACCGCCGCCGTCGTCGATCGCTCGCGAAAGGTCTCGCTGCGGCTCAACGGCGGCGTCGGCTTCCTGATGAAGAAGAACAAGGTCGACGTCATCTGGGGCGAAGCCAAACTGACGAAACCCGGCGAGATCGTCGTGTCGAAATCGTCGAAGAAGCCGATGGAGCCGCAGCCGCCGGCGCCCAAGGGCGTCAAAGGCGAGGGCACCTACACCGCCAAGCACATCATCCTGGCGACCGGAGCCAGGCCGCGCGCATTGCCCGGCATCGAGCCGGACGGCAAGTTGATCTGGACCTATTTCGAGGCGATGGTGCCGAAAGAGATGCCGAAGTCGCTGCTGGTGATGGGCTCGGGCGCCATCGGCATCGAGTTCGCCTCGTTTTACCGCACTATGGGCGCAGAGGTGACGGTGGTTGAATTGCTGCCGGCTGTGATGCCGGTCGAGGACGCCGAAGTGTCGAAGTTTGCGCAAAAGCAGTTCGAGAAGCAGGGCATGAAGATCATCCTCGATGCCAAGGTGACCAAGGTCGAGAAGGGCGCCAATTCGGTCACCGCGCATGTCGAGATGAAGGACGGCAAGGTCGAGAAGATCACCGCCGACCGCATGATTTCAGCCGTCGGGGTACAGGGCAATATCGAAAATCTCGGCCTCGAGGCGCTCGGCGTGAAGACCGAACGCGGTTGCATCGTCGTCGACGGCTACGGCAAGACCAACGTGCCCGGCATCTATGCCATCGGCGATGTCGCCGGACCGCCGATGCTCGCCCACAAGGCCGAGCATGAGGGCGTGGTGTGTGTGGAAAAGATTGCCAATTTCGCCGGCGTGCATGCCATCGACAAGCTGAAGATCCCGGGCTGCACCTATTGCAATCCGCAAGTCGCCTCGGTCGGACTGACGGAAGCCAAAGCGAAAGCCGATGGCAAGGACATCCGCGTCGGCCGCTTCCAGTTCGCCGCAAACGGCAAGGCGATTGCGCTGGGCGAAGACCAAGGCTTCGTCAAGACCATTTTCGACAAGAAGACCGGCCAGTTGCTGGGTGCCCACATGGTTGGCGCAGAAGTAACCGAACTGATCCAGGGCTTCGTCGTGGCTATGAACCTGGAAACCACCGAGGAAGAGCTGATGCACACAATCTTCCCGCACCCGACGCTGTCGGAGATGATGAAGGAGAGTGTTCTCGACGCCTATGGCCGTGCGCTGAACGCATGATAAATTGGCTGCGCGAGACTCACACATGTATGTCAAGGAACTCGACGGCAAGGTAATTCGTTTCCGGATGCATTCATCACCACAGGAGAGGGCATATGGACGTGAACGGTGTGGGCTGGGTAGCAGCCATCATCATCGGCGGTTTGGCAGGCTGGTTTGCCGAGATGTTCATGAAGAGCAACACCGGCATCTTGATGAACATCATTCTTGGCATCGTCGGCGCGATCGTGCTGAATGCCATCCTGCAGGCGCTCAACATCGGCGCCTTCGGCGCCGGCTGGATCGCCTATCTGATCACCGGTTTCATTGGTGCCTGCCTGCTGATCTGGGTAGGACGCATGGTGCGCCGTTAATTGCTGAACTCATGCCATGCGAAAACGGCTGTGGCGGCATGCGCCGCCGCGGCCTTTTTCTTTGCAGCGAAAAGTCCTAGATGACTTGGGAAAGCGAACGTCGGACAGGCGATCGCGAATGAACCGGATTTCATATGGTCACCGTCCTTGACACGATCGCCAATGCGCCGCGCCTGCGGCATCCTGAAAAGGCGCACAAGCCCGATCAGGACGTGCTGCGCAAGCCCGACTGGATCCGCGTCAAGGCGCCGATGTCGAAAGGCTATGCCGAGACGCGCGAGATCGTGAAGTCGCATAAGCTGGTGACGGTGTGCGAAGAGGCCGGTTGCCCCAATATCGGCGAGTGCTGGGAAAAGAAGCACGCCACCTTCATGATCATGGGCGAGATCTGCACGCGCGCCTGCGCCTTCTGCAACGTGGCTACCGGTATACCGACTGCGCTTGATCCCGATGAGCCGGCGCGCGTCGCACACGCCGTCAAGCAAATGGGCCTAAGCCATGTCGTCATCACCTCAGTCGACCGCGACGATCTCGCCGATGGCGGAGCTCAGCACTTTGCCGAGGTCATCCGCGCCATCAGGGCGGCAACGCCCCTGACGACGATCGAAATCCTGACGCCCGACTTCCTGCGCAAGGACGGCGCGCTGGAGATTGTCGTGGCGGCCAAGCCCGACGTTTTCAACCATAATCTCGAGACCGTGCCGTCGAACTATCTGACGGTTCGGCCGGGTGCGCGCTACTTCCACTCGATCAGGCTCTTGCAGCGGGTCAAGGAACTCGACCCGTCGATCTTCACCAAGTCCGGCATCATGGTTGGCCTTGGCGAGGAGCGGAACGAAATCCTGCAGCTGATGGACGATCTGCGTTCGGCCAATGTCGACTTCATGACCATCGGCCAATATCTTCAGCCGTCGAAGAAGCACCATCCGGTGATCCGCTTTGTCACACCGGAGGAGTTCAAGTCCTTCGAGACGATCGGCCGGACCAAGGGCTTCCTGCTGGTGGCGTCGAGCCCGCTGACGCGCTCGTCGCACCATGCCGGCGACGATTTCGCCAGGTTGCGCGCGGCGCGCGAAGCGTTTCTTAGGAAGTCCGCCTAACAAACTGGTTTCATGCCACAATTCGAAGCCCATCGCCGCGTCGCGCATACGCCTGAACAGATGTTCGCTCTGGTCGCGGATATCGAATCCTATCCGCAATTCCTGCCGCTTTGCGAGGCACTTACGGTTCGTTCGCGCAAGGAACGCGACGGACGCACGCTGCTCATCGCCGACATGAGCATTGGCTACAAGGCGATCCGCGAGACTTTCACCACGCAGGTGCTGCTGAAGCCTGACGAGAACGCCATCGACGTCAAATATATCGACGGCCCGTTCAAATATCTGAGCAATGTCTGGCGCTTCGACCCGGCGGACGGCGGTGGTTGCAACGTCTGCTTCTTTATCGACTATGAGTTCAAGAGCCGCATTTTGGGTGCGCTCATGGGAACCATGTTCGACCGCGCCTTCCGCATGTTCTCCGAGGCGTTCGAGAAACGCGCCGAAATCATCTACGGCACGCCATCGGCGGCCTGATCCGCAGCGAGCGCGCGCAGACCCAGTTCAAGCGCATGCCGGACCGTTTCCCGGCGGATGAAATCACGGCCCTTGTCGGCGAACAGCTGGCATTCGCTGACCACCGGCCGGCCAGCCACGGCAACGCCGAACCAGACCAGGCCGACAGGTTTTTCCGCTGAGCCACCGCCCGGACCGGCGATGCCGGTCACCGCGAGCGCAAGCCCGGCGGGCGAATGGGCCAAGGCGCCGGCCGCCATCTCCACCGCAGTCTCGCGCGAGACCGCCCCGTTCGCCTCGAGTGTAACGGCCGAGACGCCGAGCATCTCGGTCTTGGCCTGGTTGGAATAGGTGATGAAGCCGCGATCGACCACAGTGGAAGAGCCGGCAATGTCGGTCAGCGTGGCGATGATCATGCCGCCGGTGCAGCTCTCCGCCGTCGCCAGCATGATGCCGCGCTGCTGGCAGGCCTGAAGCAGGGCATCTGCGAGATCGCTATTGCTCATTCGGGGACATCCCCTGGAAACACAACGCTGGCGGTCGCGATGGCCGCTATGCCTTCCTCACGGCCGACGAAGCCGAGCTTCTCATTGGTTGTCGCCTTGATCGAGATGCGGTCGCGCGAAATTCGCAACATTGCGGAAAGCGTTTCGGTCATGGCCTCGCGATGCGGGCCGACGCGCGGCGCCTCGCAAACCAATGTGATGTCGGCGTTGGCGATGCGCCCGCCGCGCTCGCGCACCAGCTTCGCTGCGTGTTCGACGAAGATGCGTGAAGCGGCCCCTTTCCACTGCGGGTCGGAGGGCGGGAAATGCGTGCCGATGTCACCGGCGCCGCAGGTGGCGAGCAGCGCGTCGGTCAACGCATGCAGGCCGACATCGGCATCCGAATGGCCGGACAATTTCCTGTCGTGCGGAATAGCGACACCGCACAGGGTGACATGGTCGCCGGGCTCGAAGGCATGGACGTCGTAGCCGTTGCCGGTTCGGATGTCCGGAAAACGTGAGGCGCTGGAAAGCCGCTGATCCGCCATCGCAATATCCCGTGCCCAGGTCAGTTTGACATTGTCCGGCGAGCCGGGAACGATCTTCACCGGAATATGCGCCCATTCGGCGATTGCCGCATCGTCGGTGAAATCCGCCTTGCCCAATTGATGAGCCTTTTCGTGCGCGGCCAGGATCGGCCAGAACGGAAAGCCTTGTGGTGTCTGTGCGGCATGGAGCCCGGCCCTGGACACTGTTTCGCCGCTCATGCCTTCGGCCGTTTCGCGCTTCAGCGTATCGGCAACGGGCAAAGCAGGCAGCGCTCCCTGGCGCTCTTCAATGGCGGCGATCGTGCGATCTATCAGTTCCGCATCGACAAACGGCCGAGCCGCATCATGGATCAGGACCCGGCCCGGCGCATGGCTTCTCAACGCCAGCAGTCCAAGCCGGACGGACTCCTGCCGTGACGTACCGCCGATCACAGCGACGACACGGTCGGCGTTCGCGCCGGCGGCGCGGCGGAAAAGCGCGCCGTCTTCGGCATGGATAGCAACGACGACAGGTCCAATTTTCGGATGCGTCAGAAAGGCGTCGAGCGTGCGTGCGATAACGGCGCCGCCGCCAATCTGCTGGTACTGCTTCGGCCCATTGGCCTGCCCCGCGCGCGCGCCGCGCCCGGCAGCAACGATGACCACGGCGACCTTGTCGTCGGCAGCTGGCTTTTCGCTGACATGTCTCATGCCGAGACGCTTAGCGCATGATCCTGAAAAGTGGTATCGCTTTCACAAGACCTAGGATTGATGCCGTCCGGCGATCCATATTTTTCCCAAATGCGCCTTAATGTCACGACATTGCGCGTTGCACATTGCCGTCGTTCTGGCTAGAGAATGTGCAGCAATCGAAGGTGCTTGGTTTTTGTGCATGCCTGATGTGACCAAATTGGCTTCGCCGCTGGAGGTGGGTGGCGTGAGAATCCGCAACCGCGTGTTTCTCGCGCCGATGTCGGGCATTACCGACGAACCGTTCCGGCAGCGCGCCCATGCGCATGGCGCCGGGCTGGTTGTATCGGAAATGGTGGCGAGCGGCGAGCTTGCAAAGGGCAGGGCTGGCTCGGGCCTGCGCATCCGTCATTCCGGGCTGCCTGTCCACATGGTCCAGCTTGCCGGCCGCGACGCGGTGCACATGGCCGAGGGCGCACGAATCGCAGCCGGCGAAGGCGCCGACATCATCGACATCAACATGGGCTGTCCGGCCAAGAAGGTGACGGGCGGCTATGCCGGTTCGGCACTGATGCGAGACCTCGACCACGCGCTGTCGCTGATCGAAGCGGTAGTCGGCGCGGTCGACGTGCCGGTCACGGTCAAGATGCGGCTTGGCTGGGACGAGAGCGCGCTCAACGCGCCGATGCTGGCGCGACGCGCCGAGCAGGCTGGCGTCAGGATGGTGACGGTGCACGGCCGAACACGTTGCCAGTTCTATCAGGGCAAGGCCGACTGGCGTGCCATCGCACGCGTCAAGCAGGCCGTCTCCATTCCTGTCGTTGCCAATGGCGATGTCGGCTCGCCGGCAGAGGCAGCGATGATCCTCGACCAGTCCGGCGCCGACGCGGTGATGATCGGCCGTGCGCACTACGGCGCGCCGTGGATTGCCGGCAGCATTGTAGCGGCGGCGCTGGCCGAGCCAATATCCGGCATGCCGGACAGCCCGCAAGCGCTGACCGACTACGTCATTGCCCATTACGAAGACATGCTGACGCTCTATGGCGTCGAAAGCGGATTGCGCCAAGCGCGCAAGCATCTCGGCTGGTATCTCGACCGCCATGTCGCCACAAGCGATGACCGGCGCAAGGCCATCCTCACGTCTTTCGAGCCTGGGCGGGTCATTGCCTTGCTGCGCGACATGTTTTCAAGCGCTCCCGAAGCGCCGAACCTGCGGAGTGCGGCATGAACGCCACCGTCACACAGAGCACGGACATGGCGGACGCCGCGCATATTGTGCTCAACACCATTCGTCGGCCGGTGATCATGGTCGATCCGCAAGGCTTCATCACCTTCGCCAATGCCGATGCCGAGGACTTTTTCCGCTCGAGCGCCACGATGCTCGCCCGCAACACGCTGCACAAGCTCATTCCTTTCGGCAGTCCGCTGCTGACGCTTGTCGACCAGGTGCGCGAGCGCCGGGCGCCGGTCAACGAATACCGGGTCGACGTGTCGTCGCCGCGTCTCGGCATCGAGAAGGTGGTCGACCTCTACGTCGCGCCGGTGACGGAATTTCCAGGCTCCGTCGTGGTGATGTTCCAGGAACGCTCAATGGCCGACAAGATCGACCGGCAGATGACGCATCGCGGTGCGGCGCGCTCGGTCACCGGCCTTGCCGCCATGCTTGCCCATGAGATCAAGAACCCGCTGTCCGGCATTCGTGGCGCCGCGCAGCTGCTTGAGCTGTCGGCGTCCGACGAGGATCGCGCGCTGACGCGTTTGATCACCGACGAGACCGACCGCATTGTCTCGCTGGTCGACCGCATGGAGGTGTTTTCGGACGAGCGGCCGATCGACCGCTACCCCGTCAACATCCATGTCGTGCTCGACCATGTCAAAGCAATCGCCAAGAACGGTTTTGCCAAGCGGATCAAGATATTAGAGGACTATGATCCATCATTGCCTCCGGTTTTTGCCAATCGCGACCAGCTCATCCAGGTGTTCCTCAATCTGGTAAAAAATGCCGCCGAGGCGATCGGCAGCGATCCGCAGGGCGAGATCACGCTGTCGACTGCCTTCCGCCCGGGCATCCGTGTTTCCGTGCCTGGAACGCAGGACCGGGTGTCGCTGCCATTGGAATTCTGCGTGCGCGACAACGGTTCGGGTGTCTCCGAGGATATCCTGCCGATCCTCTTCGATCCCTTCATCACCACCAAGCCGAACGGCTCCGGTCTCGGTCTGGCGCTGGTCGCAAAGATCGTCGGCGAGCATGGCGGCATCATTGAATGCGAATCGACGCCGCGCGGGACCACCTTCCGCATCCTGATGCCGGCGTGGAAAGAAACCCAGTTTGCCGACGACGACGGTGAAGGAGACCGCAAATGACCATTCGCGGCAATATTCTCGTCGCCGACGACGATGCGGCCATCCGCACTGTCCTCAACCAGGCGCTTTCGCGCGTCGGTCACGACGTGCGCGTCACCTCCAATGCCTCGACGCTGTGGCGCTGGGTGGCCGCGGGCGAGGGGGATCTGGTCATCACCGACGTTGTCATGCCTGACGAGAACGCCTTCGACATGCTGCCGCGCATCAAGAAGGCGCGACCGGAACTGCCGGTCATCGTCATGAGTGCGCAGAACACGTTCATGACGGCGATCCGGGCCTCCGAAACCGGAGCCTATGAATATCTGCCAAAACCGTTCGACCTGACGGAGCTGCTCAACATCGTCAATCGGGCGCTTTCCGAGCCGCGGCGGCCCAAGATCGATACGCGTGCCGACGAGCCGCCTGAAACGATGCCGCTGGTCGGCCGCTCGGCGGCCATGCAGGACATCTACCGCATGCTGGCGCGGATGATGCAGACCGACCTGACGGTGATGATCTCAGGCGAATCGGGTACCGGCAAGGAACTGGTGGCGCGCGCGCTGCATGAATATGGCCGCCGCCGAGGCGGTCCTTTCGTCGCCATCAACATGGCGGCGATCCCGCGCGACCTGATCGAATCGGAACTATTCGGGCACGAGAAGGGCGCCTTTACCGGCGCACAGAGCCGCTCCACTGGCCGTTTCGAGCAGGCCGAAGGCGGCACGCTGTTCCTCGACGAGATCGGCGATATGCCGATGGAAGCGCAGACGCGGCTTCTGCGTGTGTTGCAGCAGGGCGAATACACCACGGTCGGCGGCCGCACGCCGATCAAGACCGACGTGCGCATCGTCGCTGCCACCAACAAGGACCTGCGCACGCTGATCAATCAGGGGCTTTTCCGCGAGGACCTGTTCTACCGCTTGAACGTTGTGCCGCTCAGGCTGCCGGCGCTGCGCGAGCGATCGGAGGACATTCCGGACCTCGTCCGGCACTTCTTCAAGCTCGGCGCCAGTGAAGGCCTGCAGACCAAGCGCATTTCCACCGGCGGCATCGAGCTGATGAAGCGCTACCCATGGCCTGGCAACGTGCGCGAACTCGAAAACCTCATCCGCAGGCTGGCTGCACTGTATTCGCAGGACGAGATATCCGCCGAGATCATCGAGGCGGAGTTGAAGACTGGCGAAAGGCCTGTCGTTCCAGGTGGCGGCAACCTCATTCCCGACGACCTTTCCATCGGCCAGGCGGTGGAGCATTTCCTGCAGCGCTATTTTGCCTCGTTTGCCGGCGACTTGCCGCCGGCCGGCCTCTATCAGCGAATCCTCTCCGAGGTCGAGTATCCACTGGTCCTCGCCTCGATGACCGCAACGCGCGGTAACCAGATCAAGGCCGCCGAATTGCTAGGACTCAACCGCAACACGCTGCGCAAGAAGATTCGCGAACTCGGCGTCAACGTCTACAAGTCCTCCAGGCAGGTCTAGACGAACCCCTTACGAGCGCTTTCCAGGGGATCGATCGCCGAAAGATTTCCGTCTCGGCCACACTTGTTGCATAATCGCCACAATGCGTTGCATACATCCGACGCAATCACTGGCTCTAGACGGCGACATGGCTCTGCACGCACCGACACTGAGCAAACCGCATTTCAGCACTACCGGCGCGCGAGACGGTCGCCGGCTGCTTGCGCTGCCCGGCGTGGTCGCCATTGCCGGTGCGCTGGTGACGGCGGCGATCTCCTTCGCCATTCTGGTTGGCGCCACGCCGATCACGCCCGACGCGCGGACGACGCTGGCGCTGATCGCGCTTAACGCCGCGTTCGTCCTGTTTCTGATCTTGCTGGTCGGCCGCGAAGTGCATCGCATCCTGATGGCACGCCGGCACGGCAAGGCTGCGTCGCGCCTGCATGTGCGCATCGTGGCGATGTTTGCGCTGGTCGCCGCCATCCCCGCGATCATGGTGGCGATCATCGCGTCGATCACGCTCGACATCGGCCTCGACCGCTGGTTCGAGATCCGCACCAAGACGATCGTCAATTCGTCGTTGTCGATCGCCGACGCCTATGTGCAGGAAAACGCACGAAATCTTCAGGGCACGACGTTGTCGATGGCTTACGACCTCGACGCTTCGCGCACGCTTTACGGCCTCGATCGGACCGGCTTCCTTGACCTCATGAACAAGGAGGCGGTTGGACGCTCCCTGGCACACGCAGCACTCATCAAGCCCGATGGTTCCTTCGTCATGAGCGCCAAGACCGACGCGGACTTTGCCATGCCGGAGCCGCCGGAGGGCGCTGTGGCAAGCGCGGCCAACGGCAAGCCGGTGCTGATCGAGCCGCGCACCCGTAACATCATGGGGGCCATCGTCAAGCTGCGCGAGATCGACGGGCTCTATCTCTACACCATTCGCCTCGTCGATCCCGAGGTGATCAAGGCACGGCAGATCGTCAAATCCAACACCGCAGAATATCGCGGTCTCGAAGACAATCGCCGCACCTCGCAAGTGGCTTTCGCGCTTCCCTATCTGTCGCTGACGCTGATCATCATCCTGTCCGCCATCTGGACCGGCATTGCGGTGGCCGACCGCCTGGTGCGGCCGATTCGTCAGCTCATCGGCGCGGCCGACGAGGTCGCTACCGGCAATCTCGATGTGGCCGTGCCAGTCCGCCCCTCCGATGGCGACGTCGCCTCGCTCGGCGACACCTTCAACAAGATGCTGATGGAGCTGAAATCGCAGCGCAACGAGATCCTGTCGGCCAAGGATCTGATCGACGAGCGGCGGCGCTTTTCGGAGGCTGTGCTTGCCGGCGTCACCGCCGGGGTCATCGGCGTCGATCCATATGGCATCGTCACCATCGTCAATCGTTCGGCCGAAACGATGCTGGCCATATCCGCCACCGCGGCGCTTGGGCAGAACCTTTCCGCCGTGCTACCGCATGTCGGCCGCGTCTTTGAGATCGGCCGCAAGTCGGGCAAGCCGGTCTATCGCGAACAGGTCACCTTCTATCGTGCCGGCACCGAACGGACCTTCAACGTGCAGATCACGATTGAAGCCCGCGACGACGGTTCGGAGGATAAATCCTACGTCGTGACAGTCGACGACATTACCGATCTGGTCCAGGCACAGCGTTCCTCTGCATGGGCCGACGTGGCGCGGCGCATCGCCCACGAGATCAAGAACCCGCTGACGCCGATCCAGCTTTCGGCCGAGCGTATCAAGCGCCGTTACGGCAAGGTCATCACCGAGGACCGTGAGGTTTTCGATCAATGCACCGACACCATCATCCGGCAAGTGGAGGACATCGGCCGCATGGTCGACGAGTTCTCAGCGTTCGCCCGCATGCCGAAACCAGAAATGAAGGCCATCGATCTGCGCGATTCGTTGCGCGAGGCCTCGTTCCTGGTCGAAGTGAGCCGCGCCGACATCACCTTCGAGCGCGTCTTCGGCAATGAGCCGCTCAAAGGCACGTTCGACAGCCGCCTGATGGCGCAGGCTTTCGGCAACGTCATCAAGAATGCTGCCGAAGCTATCGAAGGACTTGATGCAGAGGATCGTCCGCACGGCATAATCCGGATTCAAGCCGGGCGTCAGAATGGCGCGATTCGAATCGACGTCATCGACAACGGCAGGGGCTTGCCGCGCGAAAACCGGCAGCGCTTGCTCGAGCCTTACATGACGACACGCGAGAAAGGCACCGGGCTTGGCCTCGCTATCGTCAAGAAGATCGTGGAGGACCATGGCGGGCGACTCGAATTGCACGATGCACCAGCGGAATTCCACGATGGGCGGGGTGCGATGATCAGCATCATCCTGCCGGTTGCCGCCACCGTTCCGATACGCGGCGAAAGCAAGACGGAACACGAAAAAGAAACTGAAAAGGTCGGTAATGGCGTCTGATATTCTCATCGTCGACGACGAGGAAGACATCCGCGAACTCGTCGCCGGTATCCTGAGCGACGAAGGTCACGAAACCCGCACGGCGTTTGACGCCGACAGCGCGCTGGCGGTGGTTGCCGACCGGGCACCCAGGCTGATCTTCCTCGACATCTGGCTGCAGGGTTCGCGGCTCGATGGCCTCGCTTTGCTGGACGAGATCAAGACGATGCACCCGAACCTGCCGGTGGTGATGATCTCGGGCCACGGCAATATCGAAACGGCAGTCTCGGCCATCCGCCGCGGCGCCTATGATTTTATCGAAAAGCCGTTCAAGGCCGACAGGCTGATCCTTATTGCCGAACGGGCGCTTGAAACGTCCAAATTGAGACGCGAGGTTTCGGATCTCAAGCTGCGCAGCGGCGAGACTTTCGACCTCATCGGCATGTCGTCGGCAATGAGCCAATTGCGCCAGACCATCGAGCGCGTCGCGCCGACCAACAGCCGCGTCATGATTATCGGCCCCTCCGGCTCGGGCAAGGAACTGGCGGCGCGCGCCATCCACGCACTGTCGGCGCGCAAGAGTGCACCGTTTGTGACGCTGAGTGCCGCCAACATCACGCCTGAGCGTATGGAGATCGAGTTGTTCGGCACCGAATCGAACGGCGTCGAACGCAAGGTCGGTGCGCTGGAGGAGGCCCATCGCGGCATTCTCTACATCGATGAAGTGGCCGACATGCCGCGTGAGACGCAAAACAAGATCCTGCGCGTGCTGGTCGAACAGCAGTTCGAGCGGGTAGGGGGCACCAAGCGGGTCAAGGTCGACGTACGCATCATCTCGTCGACCTCGCAGAACCTGGAAGCCATGATCGCCGACGGCCGTTTCCGTGAGGACCTTTATCATCGCCTGGCCGTGGTTCCGGTCATGGTGCCGGGACTGGCCGAGCGTCGCGAGGACATTCCTTATCTGGTCGACAATTTCATGAAGCAGATCGCTCGCCAGGCCGGCATCAAGCCGCGCCGCATCGGCGACGACGCGCTGGCGGTGCTGCAGGCGCACAACTGGCCGGGCAACGTTCGGCAGTTGCGCAACAATGTCGAGCGCCTGATGATCCTGGCGCGCGGCGACGATGTCGATGCGCCGATCACCGCCGACCTCCTGCCAGCCGAGATCGGCGACGTCATGCCGCGCACCCCAACCAAGTCCGATCAGCACATAATGGCACTGCCGCTGCGTGAAGCACGCGAACAATTCGAGAAGGACTATCTGATCGCCCAGATCAACCGTTTTGGCGGCAACATCTCGAAGACGGCAGAGTTTATCGGCATGGAACGCTCTGCACTGCACCGCAAGCTGAAGTCGCTGGGCGTCTGAGAGCCAAACCAGCCGTGGCCCACGCAATTACCGGTTACGGCGGTCGTGGAATCGCATAAGAGCACTGCAGCGCCGCGCGTCTTTGGGACGCATAAAGGAGGGTGTAGCATTTTGATTTTTGCGCATGATCCTTTCCGAAATCGATTCCGATTTTCGGGCTCATGCGCTGACTTCTCCAGGGGTTATCCATGCCGCGCATTGCCTATGTGAACGGACGCTATGTCGCTCACGCCGAAGCTTCCGTGCACATCGAGGACCGTGGCTATCAATTCGCCGACGGCGTCTACGAGGTCTGCGAGGTGGCGCGGGGCTTCATCGTCGACATGCCGCGCCATCTCGCCCGATTGAACCGCTCGCTCACCGAACTCTCGATCGACTGGCCGATCACGCGCGGCGTGCTGCCGCTCGTCATGGGCGAGGTGGTGCGCCGCAACCATGTCGTCGACGGCCTGGTCTATGTCCAGGTGACACGCGGTGTCGCCAGCCGTGAGTTTTTCTTCCCGCCGGCGGGCACGAAGCCGTCGCTGGTGGTGACTGCCAAAAAAGCCGATCCTGCAGCTGCCGCGAAGCGGGCCGAGAGCGGGATCCGGGTTATCACGGTGCCGGAGAACCGGTGGGATCGGGTCGATATCAAGTCGGTCGGCCTGTTGCCGAACGTGCTGGCCAAACAGAAAGCCAAGGAAGCAGGCGCCCAGGAGGCGTGGTTCGTCGATGTTGACGGCACCGTCAAGGAAGGTGGATCGTCGAACGCCTGGATCATCACCAGGGACGGCGTGCTGGTGACGCGGCCGGCCGAGCATGGCATCCTGCGCGGTATCACCCGCACGACACTGTTCGATGTCGCCGCCAAGCTCGGCCTGAAGATCGAGGAGCGCGGCTTTTCGGTTGCCGAGGCCAAGGCCGCGCGCGAGGTTTTCATCAGCTCCGCGACCACGATCGCCATGCCGGTGGTGGCAATCGATGGCGCTCCCGTCGCCAACGGCCACCCGGGCTCGATAACAGTTTCACTACGGCGGGCCTTTTTTGACGTTGCGGAAAAAAGTCCAGCCTGATAACCGCACAGATGGAATGAACATCAATATATCTCGTTCTGCTTGTCGTTACTGACGGCAAGATGGTGTTTGCGTGCTTGACATGTGCCAGCTAATTTGGCGCATTGGCTTGCAAACCGAAGGGGATCGGCGAAAGACAAGAACAATGGCGGAACGATCGCAAAATCTTCAGGACCTGTTCCTGAATTCAGTTCGCAAGAGCAAAAACCCACTCACCATCTTTCTCATCAACGGCGTGAAGCTGACCGGCGTGGTCACTTCGTTCGACAATTTCTGCGTTCTGCTGCGTCGCGACGGCCATTCCCAGCTCGTCTACAAGCACGCCATTTCCACGATCATGCCGAGCCAGCCGGTTCAGATGTTCGATGGTGAGGAAAGCCAGGGCGCCTGATTGGCACGTGAGAAAGACGCGGACCGCAGCGTTCGCGGAAAACCAGCACATCAGACCGGGACAGAGGCCAACGGTCCGACCCGGGCGGTGGTCATCGTGCCGGTGCTTACCCGGCAGCCGCGTGGCAACGACGACACCAATCGTCCGCGCCTGACCCGTTCCGCCGAGGCCCGTCGCGACGAGGCGGTCGGCCTCGCCAGCGCCATCGACCTTGACCTGGTCCACACGGCAGTGGTGACCGTCAACGATCCACGCCCGGCGACCTTGCTCGGCAGCGGCAAGGTCGCGGAGTTCGCCGAGATCGTCAAAGAGGGGCACGCGGAAGTGGTCATTGTCGATCATCCGCTGACACCGGTACAGCAGCGCAATCTCGAAAAAGAGTTGAACGCCAAGGTGCTCGACCGCACCGGGCTGATCCTGGAGATTTTCGGCGAGCGCGCCCGCACCAAGGAAGGCACGCTGCAGGTCGACCTTGCCCATCTCAACTACCAGAAGGGCCGCCTTGTGCGGAGCTGGACCCACCTTGAGCGCCAGCGCGGCGGCGCCGGCTTTCTCGGCGGCCCTGGCGAGACGCAGATCGAGTCGGATCGGCGTGTGTTGCAGGACAAGATCACCAAGCTGAAGCATGAGCTCGAAACGGTGCGCCGCACCCGCGACCTGCACCGCGCCAAGCGCAAGAAGGTGCCGTTTCCGGTGGTGGCGATCGTCGGCTACACCAATGCCGGCAAGTCGACGCTGTTCAACCGGCTGACCGGAGCAGGGGTGCTGGCGGAAGACATGCTGTTTGCCACGCTCGACCCGACGCTGCGCCGCGTGCGCCTGCCGCACGGAACGCCGGTCATCCTTTCCGATACGGTCGGCTTCATTTCCGACCTGCCAACGCATCTGGTCGCGGCCTTCAGGGCGACACTGGAGGAAGTGGTCGAGGCAGACCTCGTCATTCATCTGCGCGATATCTCCGACCCCGATACGGCCGCACAGGCCGAAGATGTCGAGCGCATCCTTGCCGATCTCGGCGTTGATGCCCGCGATAGCAAGCGCGTCATCGAAGTGTGGAACAAGATCGACCGGCTCGACGAGGGCAACCGCGCGCGGCTGCTTGCCGATGGTGCTGACGGCAGGAAGGCGCCGCCTATCGCCATATCGGCGGTTACCGGCGAAGGCATCGATGCGCTGAAGGCGATCATCGAGACGATGATGTCGGGCGAACTGGAGACGTTCACCGTCACGCTCAAGGCCGACCAACTCGGCGTCGTCGACTGGCTTTACCGCAACGGCGACATCGTCTCGCGTGATGACAATGAGGATGGCAGCGTGACCATCGCGCTCAAGGCCACACACAGTGCTCGACAAGAGATAGAAAGCCGATTGCGACGTCAAAACAATGGGTAGGGCGTTTATTTCGCGCTTTTTGCCTGCTGCCAGAGCGCTTCCATCTCGTCCAGCGTCGCCTCTTCGAGGCTGTTTCCCGACGCTTGCAGCGCCTGCTCGACATGGTGGAAGCGCGACCGGAATTTTTCGTTGGTGCCGCTGAGTGCCGCTTCGGAATCGATTTTGAGGTGCCGGCCGAGATTGACGATCGCAAACAGCATGTCGCCGAACTCGTCCTTGATCGGTGCGCTGTCGCCTTTGGCCAGCGCTTCGCGTAATTCGCCGATCTCCTCCTCGATCTTTTCGAGGATCGGTGCCGCCTCGCTCCAGTCGAAGCCGACGCGGGCGGCCTTTTCCTGCAGTTTGAGGGCCCGGGTCAGCGCGGGCAGGGCGACCGGCACGCTGTCGAGAAAGCCCTTGCCATGGTCCTCGGGGTCGAGCCCTCGGACGAGGCGGGCGCTGCGCTTCTCCGCTTTTTCCTCCGCTTTGATCTTTTCCCACATGCCCTTCGCCATGCCGGCGCTGCGCGCCTTTTCGTCGCCGAAAACATGCGGGTGGCGGCGGATCATTTTTGTGGTGATGGCCTCGACCACATCGCCGAATGAGAATTCGCCGGCCTCCTCGGCCATTTGCGCGTGGTAGACCACTTGCAACAGGAGATCGCCGAGTTCATCGCGCAGATCGTCCAGGTCGCCCCGCGCGATGGCGTCCGCCACTTCGTAGGCTTCCTCTACCGTGTATGGCGCGATTGTCGAAAAGTCCTGCTCGATATCCCACGGGCAGCCGGTTTCCGGCGCCCGCAGCGCTGCCATGATCTCGATCAGCCGGGAAATGTCTTTCGAGGGTTTCATCTGGGAAACGCTATCCTGTACACGGCTGTGCGGCCAACGGCTTCAGCCGGTGAGGGCGCCTTGTCCACAGATCGGCGGCCAGACTATGATCGTGGAAGCCGGTTTTCGGAAAAGATCATGGTCAAGCAAAAAGTATCAGTCGAGCACGGAGACAATCGCCTTGGCGAGCGCGTCCATGCCGTCCTCGGGCAGGCCGGCAACGTTGATGCGGCTGTCGCCGACCATGTAGATGCCATGCTCGGCGCGCAGCCGCTCGACTTGCGCTTCCGACAGGCCAAGCCGGGAAAACATGCCGCGATGGCTGGCGACGAAATCGAAACGGTCGGAGTTGGACTGCCGCCGCAGCGCTTCGGCGAACTGGACGCGCAGCCGCAGCATGCGCAGGCGCATCTCTTCAAGCTCTGCTTCCCAGTCGGCCCGCAGCGTAGCGTCCTCGAGCACCATGCGCACCGCAGCCGCGCCATGGTCCGGCGGCATCGAATACATGGCGCGCGCCGCCGACAGCATCTGGCCCATCGCCATATCCGCCTGCGCACCGTCTTTCGCCATGATCAGCGCTGCACCAACGCGGTCGCGATAGACGGCAAAGTTCTTCGAGCAGCTCGAGGCAACGACCATTTCCGGAACTTTCGCCGCCAGCAGGCGCAAGCCGGCGGCATCCGCATCAAGCCCCTCGCCAAAGCCTTGATAGGCGATGTCGACAAAGGGCAGCAGACCACGCTCAACGACGAGATCGGCAACGGCAGCCCATTGCGAGATGTCTAGATTGGCGCCCGTCGGGTTATGGCAACAGCCATGCAACAGCACGACGTCGCTGGGATTCGCGGTTCTCAACGCATCCAGCATGTCGTCGAAGCGAACCGCACCAGAAGCAACGTCGAAATAGGGGTACTCGCGTATCTGCAGGCCAGCGGCGCGCATCACCGGCATGTGGTTCGGCCATGTCGGATCCGATAGCCAGACCGTCGCGTCGGCGCGGGTCCTTTTCAGCAGCTCTGCCACCAGCCGCAGCGCGCCGGAGCCGCCGGGCGCCTGTGCCGCACGAATGCGCGTCATGTCGGCGGTTGGGCCGAACACCAACCTAGCCATTGCCGCGTTGAAGGCGGTATCGCCGGCAAGGCCGAGATAGGTCTTGGTGTCCTGGCCTCGCAGCAGCCGCTTTTCGGCTTCGCGCACCGCGCGCATCACCGGCGTCTTGCCGTCGCGATCCTTATAGACGCCGACCCCAAGATCGACCTTGTCGGGACGCGGGTCGGCGCGATAGAGCCCGATCAAGGCAAGGATCTTGTCGGCGGGCGCGGGCTGGAGATTTTCGAACATCGATAAGGTTCCGTTGGCGGCGGAGTGATACGCAAACCGGCCGTGCTTTGCCAGCGGTTTCATATGCGCCAACTCGGCGCCGGTTTGCCTCGAGGGCGGCCGATACTATCTGCCGGGCGAGGGCAGGCCCGAGATCTCCCAGGACGAGAGCGCGGCGAGCCGAAAAAATTCGGGGAGAGCGGGATTAAAACCCCGACCTGCTCCGTAAACAGGACATGAAACGGCCGATGCCACGCTTCGATATTCTGGGACAGCTCGGTTCGCTGCGCCGCTACGCACGCTCGCTGACGCGCGACAGCGCCGATGCAGAGGATCTGGTGCATGATGCGCTGGTGCGTGCCTATGAGCGACGCGGCAGCTTCCGCTCAGGCGGAAATCTTCGCGTATGGCTGCTGTCAATCGTCCACAATGCGTTCATCGACGGCTTGCGATCCCGCAAATCCGAAGCGGTGCGCATCGAACAGGCCGGCCATCTCACCGAGGCCAGCGTCCAGGCTCCGCAGGAACATTCCGTCCGGCTGGCACAGGTGCGCGACGCTTTTTTCACATTGCCGGAAGAGCAACGTTGCGCGCTGCATCTCGTCGCCATCGAGGGGCTTAGCTACAGCGAGGCGGCCGAGGTTAGCGGCGTGCCGCTTGGCACGCTGATGTCGCGCATCGGCAGGGCGCGTGCGGCACTCCGCGAGATGGAGGACGCGGCACCGGCACGCACGAAAAGCCATCTGAAGATCGTCGGAGGTGGATCATGAACCAACTGCGCGATCCCGTCACCGACACCGATCTCGACGCCTATGTCGACGATCAGCTGGACGTTGCTCGTCGCATCGAGGTCGAGGCGTTCCTTTCGGCTCGCCCGGAAGCGGCCGCGCGGGTGATGACTGATCTGAGGACGCGTGACGAGCTGCGCGTGGCGCTTGCCGGATCGAAAGGCATGGCGCGGCCGGCGACGGCTGATGCGGCACGGCGGCTGGAGCGGGGGTTAGCGCGCGGCCGTGTCCTTGGTGCTTTGCAGCGCGCGGCGGCTGTCGCTGTTTTCGTCGCCGCCGGCTGGCTTGCGAACGGGCTCATCGGACCGATATCGGTGACGGAAGTCGTCGCTTCGACCCATCCGCCCGCCTATGTGGAGGACGCAGTCCGGGCGCATCGGACGACGCTCGTGCGCGAGGCGATGTCGTCACAACTCGAGGCGCCCGGCTACAATGCCGACGAAATCCGCGCCGCCACGGCGATCGTCATGCCATCGCTGCCAACGGACTGGACGGTCCGTGACGTGCAGATCTACCCATCGCAGTTCGGCCCGAGCGTCGAGATGGCTGTCGAGACAAAAGAGATGGGGCTGCTCTCGCTGTTCGCCATCCGGCCCGGAACATTCGACGTCGTCAAGCCGACTGTCGTTCCGTCGGGCGAGGTTTCCTCGGCCTATTTCCAGATCGGCGAGGTCGCCTACGCAGTCGTCGCACGTAGCGATGTCCGCGGCCTCGATCGCACGGCCGAAGCGCTCGCCAAAACACTCTACTGATCGACTACCTCTAAGAAGGAGAACCAAATGAACAATCTGGGATACATTGGGACCAGAGCCCGAGCCGGAGCCGTCTACGACGAAGGCCTGCGCCGGCACATGCTGCGCGTCTATAACTACATGGGCCTTGGCCTCGTCGTTACGGGCGTGATCGCCCTCGTGGTGGCCTCCACGCCCGCCCTTTACGTGCCGATCTTCTCCACCCCGCTGAAATGGGTGGTGATGCTGGCGCCGCTGGCCTTTGTGCTGCTGTTCTCGTTCCGTATGCAGACGATGTCGGCGGCCGGGGCCCAGGCAATGTTCTGGGCGTTCTGCGCGGTCATGGGTCTCTCGCTGGCTTCCGTGTTCCTGGTCTTTACCGGCACCAGCATCGCCCGCACCTTCTTCATCGCCGCCACCATGTTCGGCGCCACCAGCCTTTATGGCTATACGACCAGTCGCGACCTGACGCAGTTCTCGTCCTTCCTGATCATGGGCCTGATCGGCGTGGTGATCGCCAGCATCGTCAATATCTTCCTGGGTTCGACAGCGCTGCAGTTTGCGATCTCGGTGATCGGAATCGCCGTCTTCGTCGGGCTCACGGCCTGGGACACGCAGACGATCAAGGAGCAGTACGCCGAAAACTTCGGCGCCGAAACACAGCAAAAGCTCGCCGTTTTTGGTGCATTCTCGCTCTATCTGAACTTCGTCAACATCTTCCAGCTGTTGCTGAACTTCACCGGCGAGCGCGAATAGCCGCGTCGGACCGAGACCGGAATAGTACATCATGGACAGAAACGACCAGCAGGCGATCGGACAGCTCTTCGAGAAGCTCGCAAATGTCGAGCGCCAGGCGCCGCCGCGCGATGCCGAAGCGGAACGCTTGATCCAGGACCAGATCACCCAGCAGCCTGGGGCGCCATACTACATGGCACAGACGATCGTGGTGCAGGAGCGGGCCCTGAACGCAGCGCAGGCGCGCATCGAAGAGCTGGAGGAGCAGGCGCGGCAGCCTGCCGGCGGTGGACCGCTCAGTGGCTTCTTCGGCCGCAGCGGCGGCAGGCGCTCAGGCTCGGTTCCGCGGGTAGGGCGCACCGCCTCTGCTGCCGCGGAGGAGCCACAAGACCAGTCACAGCGGGCCGGCGGCGGGTTCCTTGCCGGCGCCGCGCAGACCGCGATGGGGGTGGCAGGCGGCGTGCTGCTCGGCAATGCGATCGCCGGCATGTTTGGCGGCAGCGAAGCGCAGGCAGCCGAACGGCCGGCACCGCAGCCGGACGAAGCCGACCAGGCAGACGATGCCAGCTCCGATAATGGCGGTGACTTCGGGGATATGGAATTCTGACGAGCGACCCAGCCTGTGCCGGCGCTCGTGACGATTGCCGGTCACCGGGTAGGCGGAGGCAGCATCCGGCAAGCGAGCCCTCGCCGGCGGCTAATCGCCCAAGCGCTTCAATTCAGCCTTGACCGCCCTGATCGTCTTGAAACGGAAACGCTTCGTCGTGCCGTCGCGCCATCCGCAGTCGCAGGTGGCGTCGAACTTTTGGCTCACTTTCAATTGCGTCAGCGCCTTCTGGCCCGGTTTGGGGGCGTCGAAGATGCGAACTTCGTAGAGCGTCCCCGAAACGTCGTAGTGCGAAACAGGCCAGGCAAGTATGACAGTCAGTTCCTTTGCCGGATCGTGATCGGCGTTGACGAGGCCGAGCGCTGTAATCTCTGGCGTGCCGCCTTCGTGTTCGCCAAGCGTGACCTGGATTGTACGGTACCCGTCGGGTTGCTGCTGTAGTGCGACGAGTGGGCGTTCCGGATATTCCTCAGTGGTCTGGTAATCGACGAACAGTGTCTGGAGGCCGTTCCAGGTCACGGCTGTGGTGTGCGGATCAGCGTTGTCCGCGAACCCAACCACACGTTTCGCGAAAGCCAGGTCATTCTCGCCTGGCGCACGATCAAAGTCCTGCGCTCGCGCGTCAGTGAATGCGCAGGCGAGGGTGAGGGCAAGACTTGCAAGCAGTGTGTTCATGATTCGCAACCTAGCACGCCGTTGCCCCACAAATGCTGTCTCGCTGCCAACGGACGCTACAGGCTTCAGTGGACGCTACAGGCTTCAGTCGCATAAGATAGATTATGGAACTGACATGGCCGATAGGACGTGGCGAAGATAGCATAAGCGAGCCGCTGGGCGGTTTGGAGCGAACTCTGTAACCCAGCTATGAAAACCTTGGTCCTTTACGCTGATTTGTAAGGGATTTCGATCGTCATGCCGTCATAGGCAGGCTCGACGTTGGCCGGCGTCTCGGCCATTACCGTGGCGTAGTCGAGCGGCACATGCATATGCGTCAGCACCGCGTTCTTCGGCGCCAGTCTTTCGATCCAGCCGAGCGCCTGGCCAAGCGACAGATGGCTCGGATGGAAGGTGTATTGCAGCGCGTCGATGACCAGCATGTCCAGCCCGCGCATACGCTCGGCTGTCGCTCCCGGAAAGTCGCTGATGTCAGGGCAATAAGCGAGATTGCCGATACGAAAACCCAGCGAGATGATGTCGCCGTGGATTTGCGGCAGCGGTTCGATGGTGAGGGCGCCGCCCTCGCCTTCGATCACCACCGGCCTGTTGTGGTCGATGATATGGGCGTTGACGATCGGCGGATACGAACTGCCTTTCGGTGTTTCGAAACAGTAGCGGAACGCTTCCCTCAGCCGCAGCATGGTAACCTGATCGGCATGGATGTCGATCCGGTGGCGCTGCTCGAGCACGAAGCCGCGCAAATCGTCGATGCCGTGGATGTGGTCGGCATGCGGATGCGTATAGACGACCGCATCGATGCGCCTGACCGATGCCAGCAGCATCTGCTCGCGAAAATCCGGGCCGGTGTCGATGACGACCGTGGTCCTGGCGCCATTCGCCGCGATCCGCTCGACGAGCGCTGCGGTGCGCATGCGCCGGTTCTTTGGGTTGGTCGGATCACAATTGCCCCAGTCGCCGGTGATGCGTGGCGTGCCCGGCGATGAGCCGCAGCCGAGGACGGTAAGACGCAACCGATCGCTCATGCGTCAGGCGCCCGGCGCGCTCGGGCGCGGCATTTTCCTGAACAACCGGAAGAAATTGTCGGTGGTGATAGCAGCGATCTCGGCCTCGCTGACGCCGATCGTGTCGGCCAGCACCTTGGCTGCATGCGCGACATAGGCAGGCTCGTTGCGCTTGCCGCGAAACGGGATCGGCGCAAGGTATGGCGCGTCGGTTTCGACCAGCAGACGGTCGCGCGGCACATCGGCGGCGACGGCGCGCAGCTCGGCGGAGTTCTTGAAAGTCAGGATGCCGGAAAACGAAACGTAGCCGCCGAGCGCCACGCCGATCTCGGCCAGCCGGCGCCCCGATGAAAAACAGTGCAAGATGAAGGGGAAGGCGCCCTTCCCTGTTTCTTCTTCGAGGATATCAGCCATGTTGTCGTCGGCGTCGCGTGAATGGATGACCAGCGGCAGACCGGTCTCACGAGCCGCGGCGATGTGGGTGCGAAAGCCCTGCGCCTGTGCATCGCGCGGCGCATGATCGTAGAAATAATCGAGCCCGGCCTCGCCGATCGCCACCACCTTGTGATGATCGGACAGCCGCACCAGATCCTCGACAGTCACATCAAGCTCTTCGGCCGCATTGTGCGGATGGGTACCGACCGAGCAATAGACCTCATCGAAAGTCTCCGCAATCTCAAGCACTTGTTGAAACCGCTTCACCCGCGTCGAGATCGTCACCATGCGGCCGACACCGGCCGCAAGGGCGCGGGCGACGATGGCCGCCCGCTCCTCGGCGAAATCCGGAAAGTCGAGATGGCAGTGACTGTCGACCAGCATCAGGCGCTTGTATCCGTTTGCTCGACATAGCGTGGAAATACCGGTTCCGGCGCCGGCAGTGCCGTGCCGGATACCAGCGCGTGAGCCTCGGCGACATTCGCGAAATCGCGGCTGTCCGCCGGCACCGCCAAAAGGTCGAGCAGCTTTGCCGCCGACTCCGGAATGAAGGGCTGGCACAGCAGCCCGACACGCCGGATCACTTCAGCCGTCGTCCACAGCACCGTTTCCATGCGTGCCGGATCGGTCTTCTTCAGCGCCCATGGCTCCTGGCCGGCGAAATAGCGGTTGGCTTCCGCCACCACGCCAAAGATCGCCGCCAGCGCCAGATGGATGCCCTGGTCGGCCATCGTCCTGCGCGCCGTGACAAGGGCGGCATTGGCCTGATCGAGGATCGCCTTGTCGGCATTGCTCAATTCGCCGCGCTTAGGCACCACGCCGCCGCAGTTCTTGGCGATCATCGACAGCGAGCGCTGCGCCAGATTGCCGAGATCGTTGGCAAGATCGGCATTGGTGCGGTTGACGATGGCATCGTGACTGTAGCTGCCGTCCTGGCCAAACGGCACTTCGCGCATGAAGAAATAGCGCACCTGGTCAAGGCCGTAGTGCTCGATCATCGCGAACGGATCGACGACATTGCCGACCGACTTCGACATTTTCTCGCCACGGTTGAACAGAAAACCATGCGCGAACACGCGCTTCGGCAATTCGATGCCAGCCGACATCAGGAATGCCGGCCAGTAGACCGCGTGGAAGCGGATGATGTCCTTGCCGATGACGTGGGCGTTTGCCGGCCAGAAAGACCATCTCTCATTGGCCGGATCCGGATAGCCGGCGGCGGTGATGTAGTTGGTTAGTGCATCGACCCAGACATACATCACATGCTTCTCATCGCCGGGCACCGGCACGCCCCATTTGAATGTGGTGCGCGAGATCGACAGATCCTTCAGGCCGGATTTGACAAAGCTGATGATTTCGTTGCGCCGCTCCGCCGGTCCGACGAATTCGGGGCTGTTCTCGTAGAGCGCGAGCAGTCTGTCCTGATAGGCGGAAAGGCGGAAGAAATAGCTCTCTTCCTCGGTCCATTCGACGGGCGAGCCGAGTGGTTCGCGGCGCACGCCGTCGTCACCGACCTTGGTTTCGGCCTCGTCGAAATAGGCTTCCTGCCGCACCGAATACCAGCCGCTGTAGCGGTCGAGGTAGATGTCGCCATTCTCAGCCATGCGCGTCCAGATCGCCTGGCAGGCCTTGTAATGACGCTCCTCGGTGGTGCGGATGAAAACGTCGTTCGAGCAACCGGTCGCTTCGAGCATCGAGCGGAAGATCGCCGAGTTGCGATCGGCAAGCGCTTTCGGCGCTAAGCCTTCGGCGTCCGCCGTCTGCTGCATCTTCAAACCGTGCTCGTCGGTTCCCGAGACGAAGAAGACGTCCTTGCCGTCGAGCCGCTGGAAGCGGGCCAGCGTGTCGCTGGCGATGACATTGTAGGCATGGCCGATATGCGGCTTGCCGTTCGGATAGAAAATCGGCGTCGTGACGTAGTATTTTTCGCGTGCCATGGATGAGCCGTCATGAATGTCTGAATGAAAGATGTCGCGGTGAGATATCGCATCGAAACGGCAATTGCCATCCGACGCCAATGTGGTGGCTTCGAAGTTCCTGCGATTGATTGGGATCAAAACTCAGGGGCTTCAAAGCCACGCCAGCGGCCGTCACATTCGCATTGCAGAATTCAGGCGGTCGATCATGGTCAGGGCGTGCTGCTTCTTGTCGAGATTGTAGGTCTCGGTTTCAGATATAGCGTTCAAAGCCTCGTGCCAAGTATCCGACAGCGTTTTGGCCCGCGCCAAATCGCCGGCCAGCGCGGCCTGGCTGGCGCCGGCCGACAGAAGATCAAGTGCGCGGCGATTGAATATCTCGAACGGGATCGCCTGGTCGCGGCCGGCGACCGCCTCGGCAAGACGGTAGGCGCCGGCGACATCTGTCTTTTTGGCCATCACCAGGGCGTCGAGGGTGGCGGCGATTTCCAGCCCGCCATATTGCGTCAACAGGATCGCAGTGCGGGCGCTGCCCCCTGCCCGTTCCGCCAGCGCCGCGCGCGCCGCAGGATCCTCCGGTGGCGGTGGCTCGATGCCCTCCAGAACCGTCATCAAGCTCTCGGCATCGAGCGGCGCCAACCGCACCATCTGGCAGCGCGACCGGATCGTCGGCAGCAGGCTGCCCGGCGCATGGACGATGAGGATGAACAAGGTGCGCGCCGGTGGTTCTTCAAGATTCTTCAGCAAGGCATTGGCAGCATTGGTGTTCATGTCGTCGGCGGGATCGACGATAACCACCCGGTAGCTGCCGTCATGCGAGGTCAGCGACAGAAAGCGGCTGACCTTGCGGATCTCGTCGACGGTGACCACGGTCTTGAAGCTCTTGGTCTTGTCGTTTGCGGGGCGCGTAAGATGCAGCACCGAAGGATGCGCGCCGGTGGCGATCTGACGAAACAGCGACGATGCCGGATCGGGAACGGCAAGGCTTTCCGGCGCCTGCCCGAAGGCCGCGTGCTTCAACAGGTGATGCGCCAGGTGAAAGGCCAGCGTCGCCTTGCCGATGCCGACCGGCCCGGCAAAGATCAGCGCGTGCGGCAGCTTTCCCGAGCGATAGGCGGCGGCAAGCATATCGGCGGCCTGAAGATGTCCGACGAGACGCGGCGTCTCGGATGGCTCCGGCACCCCGTCCAGCGTATCGTGCTGTTCGGGTGCGATGCGTTCGAAAATCATGCCGGCGCCGCCTGTCTGCTTTGCGCCGGCATCATCTTCTCGAGAGCCGCGAAGACGGTGGCGGTAACGACATCCTCCACCGTGTCCGGGTCTGCTGATGCATCGACGACGACGCAGCGTTCGGGTTCAGCCGCGGCGATGGTCAGAAACGCCTCGCGGCGGCGCTGGTGGATGGCCAATGTTTCCTTCTCGAAGCGGTCCGGGCCGTCACTGCTGCCCCGTCGGGCGGTAGCGCGCCTCAGTCCCTCGGCGGGGTCGATGTCGAAGATCAGCGTCATGTCCGGCACCATGCCGTTGATGGCGACCTTCTCCAACGCGTCCATGAATGCCGGGTCGAGGCCTCCGGTGACGCCCTGGTAGACGCGAGAGGAATCCATGAAGCGGTCGCAAAGCACGACCGAGCCGCGCTCGACTGCCGGCCGGATGACCTGTTCGACATGGTCGGAACGCGCGGCGGCGAAAAGCAGCGCTTCCATCTTGGGGCCGAACGGCTCGGCTGCGCCTGAAAGCAGGACATGCCTGACCGCCTCCGCGCCCGGCGAGCCACCCGGCTCACGCGTCACCAGTACATCGTATTTCTTGGCGCGCATCTTCTTTGCCAGCCGCCCGATCTGCGTCGACTTGCCTGCTCCTTCGCCGCCTTCAAAAGTGATGAAAAATCCGCGCGCCAAAGCCTTTGTCCATACTTCGGGGACCGTATAGTCCCGGCGGGAAAAAAGGTCCACCGCGACGGTGCTAACGCAGCCAGCCGACGGCCAGTTCCTTGGCGGCATCGAGCGCGCGTTGCGGCAACGAACCGACACCGATCGACTCGGCGGCAAAAAGCGGCGTCTCCTGGCTCAGCGTATCGCCGATCCAGACGCGCAGCGTACCCACCGGCTGCCCCTCCTCCACCGGCGCTGCCACCGGTCCGTCATAGACAATCCTGGCGGTGAGCTTGTCGCGGTTGGCGATCGGTAGGAAGATCTCCACGGGTCCATTAGCCTTTAACGCGACGCCGGATTTGGAGCCGCCAAAGACCTGGGCTTCGCCAACCACTTCGTCCTTGGCGAATATCTCCGTCTTCTCGAACGAGCGAACGCCCCAGTCGAGCAGCTTTCGCGCTTCCTCGGCGCGCTCGCGGTCGTTTGCCAGTCCGCTCATTGCCGCAATCATCCTTGTTCCATTGTGGCTGACCGAGCCGACTATGCCGAATCCGGATTGCTCGCTGGCGCCGACTGCAAGGCCGTCGGCGCCTATATCCATGGCCAGCAACGGGTTGCGGTTCCTCTGGGAAATCTTGTTCCAGCTAAAATCCTTCTGGCCATAATAGCGGTAGAGATCCGGGTAGTTGCGCCAGATATGCAGGGCCAGAAGCGCAAGCTCGCGAACGCTCGTTTGCTGCCCGTCGGCCGGCAGACCGGTGGAATTGACGAAGGTCGATTTCTGCAAGCCGATCTGGCGGGCGCGCTCGGTCATCTGCGCCGCGAAATTCGCTTCGGACCCGGCCATTCCTTCAGCGATGACGATACAGCCGTCATTGGCCGCCTGCACGGTCACGCCCTGGATCAGGTCCTCCAGCCGGATCGTCGACTTGAGTTTCGCGAACATGGTCGATGTCCCCGAAGGAGCGCCGCCCTTGCGCCAGGCGTTCTCGCTGACCACGAAAGTGTCGTCGAGCGTCATGCGCCCTGATTTGATGGCGTCGAAGACCACTTCCATCGTCATCAGCTTGGCCAGCGAGGCCGGCGGGATCAACCTGTCCGCATCCTTGGAAAACAGCACGGTGCCGGTTTCGGCGTCGATCATGAAGGCCTGCGCGGCCTTGGTCTCGAAAAGCTGTGCTGAGACCGGCACAAGCGAGAGCAGCAGCAGGCCGAGCGTCATGAGCCCGGTGGAAGGACGGAAAAATTTCATCGGGTTCGACCAGTCAGCCGGCGCTCTTTTGCAAGTTGGCCGAAGCTAGCAGGCTTTTCCACGGCGGATCAATCGCGCACGAGAAAGCCAGGCGACCCGCCATCAGTTGCGTACGGCAAGCGCATCCGGCGCACCATGCGACCACGCGGCCTGCAGCATCTCGTCCAGGCTGCCATGGCCGTCGGCATAGAGGTTGACCGAGTACCAGCCTTTGCCGTCGAGTTCGGAGCGCTGGATCTCGGTCTTGCCGAAGCTGGAAAGTTTGGCCGCCACCCGCTCGGCTTCGGCGGCATCCTCGAACGAACCCGCCGCGACATAGTCCGTGGGCGACCCGGCTGGAGGAGCTTGCCGTTTCCAGGATTGAAGAATCTCGGCGGGCGACATGCCGACGCCATCCAGCGCGGCGAAGGCGTTGGAGGCGCGCTGCACGCGCTCATTGGCATAGGACAGCGACGCCACAGTGAATGGCGATTGCGCCGGCAGGTTGATTTCCGGACGCTCCGGCACGATCGGTCCAAATTCGGGCAGCGTCACATCGCCGGAGGCCGGTGCCTGCGTCGCAACGACAGCTTCCGATGCCTGCCCGGAATTCGTCAGCTGACCGGGGAACGGCACCACCGCGGCGCTTACCGGCAGGCTCGGCGACGGCCCATTCATGGCGACCATGACACCGCTGGGCAGACCGTCCGATGGATCCGGTGCCCTGTTGCCGGGATGGTACGAGGCCATCAGATATTGACCGTCATTGCCTTCGAGCGGCGCACGGCCGACATATTCGACCTTCACCTCCGCCGTACCGATATTGGCATAATCGAGCATTTCAGCAGCGCGCTTAGACACATCGATGATGCGTCCATCATGATAGGGTCCGCGATCGTTGACGCGCACGATCACCGAACTGCCGGTCTTCATGTTGGTTACCCGCGCATAGCTCGGCAGCGGCATGGTCGGATGCGCCGCCGTCAGATCTGCCATGTCGTAGACTTCGCCGTTGGCGGTCAACCGGCCGTGGAAGGCCTCACCATACCAGGATGCGAGGCCAATCTTGGCGTAACGCTTGTCTTCCTTTGGATAGTACCACTTGCCGCGCACCTGATAGGGTCTGCCGAGCTGATCGCGTCCGCGAGACGTCTTGAACATCACGCGCGGGCTGGCTTTCACACCGTATTCGGCTTCGGAAAAATATTCCTTGGAGCGTGGTTTCTTGTTGACCATCGCCTTTTGCTGCGGCCCGGCACATGCCGCAAGAAAGGCTGCCGACAAGGCAAACAGCGCGAAAGCGGAAGCGCGACGAAGACGCGGGCGCGCCGTAGTCTGCATTTTCGATTGTCCCCTACAGTCTCGACGAAGGCACCGCAGCTTTAACGTTGGCGGTGCCAAAGCACCCACTCCAGAAACGCCGGCGACTCCCAACCCCAATCCTTTTGTGCGCAGGAATTGTTTATCACCGTATTAACCGATTGTGGTCGGAACCGGGCGAGATTGTGGCACGACCGTCTCGCCGATCGGCATGAAAATCATCGCTTATCGATCACCAGCGCCATTCGTGCCCGCACGCTTTGCTGCCCGGCGTTGGCATGTCTGCGAGCGCAGATTCAGGGACCGAATATCACAAGCTCGGTGAACGTCAGATCTCCAAGTGCGGGTGGTCTGGGACCCTTGAAGTATTTCAGCCCCTTGTTGGCGCGGTACCACCCCAACAAACCTGGAATCGGCTCTTTGGCGTCGACAAAGCAAACCAGGATTCCCCTTCGCAAGAGAAAGCGCCCCACGGCACCGGCGCACCGGCTTAAATCCGCGAGCGAGCGGCAATAGATGATCTGATGGCATCGGATAAGACCGTGCAACATTCGGCGCGGCATCAACACCAAGGGAAACGCTGCTCCGTCGCAAATGCAGATCAACGACAGGCAGCCCAGCGTGGAGTGTTCAGAGAGTATGTATCTCTCACTCTCGGACAGCATCGCCAATTCCGGAAGATCGGGACGCGCTTCGAGCACGCGACATGACCGCTGCGCCGAACTTAAAGCCGGCACGAAGGTAAATTGTCCGCTGGAGAAGAGCCGAAAGCCGAGCGCCCGGTTGGCTTTCAATGTCGCTTGTGCCGGCGAAATGTTCGTGTAGGTCACATCCCTTCGCTTGAGAACCGCCGCAACCAACATGGCGCCGTAGGGACGGAATTCTGCGTCGACTGACCAGCTTGAAAGATTGCAGCGGATTTCGTCGCCCTCCGACCCCTGGTAGCGAGCATAAAGGGTGAGCACAACGCCGACGATCCGACCGGCATGCTCCAAAACAAAGCCATATTGTGGGAACTCGGCAACTGCGGGCCGCTGCGACAAACGGGTCAGAGCCTGTATCCAGTAACTCCGGTTACGCGCCGGAAAGCCCCTGCACAGACAGTCGACCACTCCCTCCCAGTCGGTTTCTCGAATTGGTCTACAGCGAAGACCGGGCGGGAGAGCGCCAAGTACGGCCAAAATCAACTCCGGAATACGATTTACTTACATGTGTTTAATGCGCCCAACATATCGGCGCACAACGATTAATAGTCTGTGCGGGTTTTAAAAACGATTTTCCACACTCAGCACAAAACACAGGTCGCCATGCCGGGCTGCTCACCGTCCTGAATCGCGCCCAAAGGTGCGGTCGCCATGGTTGACTTGGTGTTGAATGCGGCTTTACAGGAATGAAGCGCGAACCGGTCGGGGAACGTCCTGGTGCCAATCCGGTACCGACTGCTCGAACCCGCCCTCTCGCGATATCCTAAGTGATTGAAAAATCACCTTGGAGGGATGGCCGAGCGGTTTAAGGCACCGGTCTTGAAAACCGGCGTGGGTGCAAGCCCACCGTGGGTTCGAATCCCACTCCCTCCGCCATTTGAAGCCTTGTCCCGAAAGCAATCTCCTGGGCTTGCGTCGAGATGACCGGGAAGTGACCCCCGATCGGGTTGATTTCTCCGTCCGAATATGATGCTTCTCCCGCCTATGAATAAACTATTTTCTGCGGTTTTCGCATGGACGATAGTGGCTTGGCCGGCCACCGCCATGGACAGCGCATTGCGCGCCGGCCTGCTGAAACTCGATCCGCAAACCCGGCTGGAGCAGAGATGCGACGCCGAAATTCTCGACCGGATTACCCGCGACGACCACAAATACAGAGCCGATCGCGTCGTCGCTTACGCCTTTGCGACGCCCGAAATGGGCGCCGATGCGATCAGGAGCCCGGGCGCTGCCTTTCGCAGCAAGGGACAATGGTACCGGCTGAAATTCAAATGCGAGACAGCGCCGGACCATATGGAAGTCCTGCAACTCCGCTACCGGATCGGCGACGAAATTCCCGAAAGCGACTGGCCCAAATACAATCTCTACAACTAAGCATTCGCGACCTCTGGCCGCATTTTCGCCGGTGTTTCGGGCCGATCGTCGCAAACTCTGTATGTTGCCGCCGTGACGGGCGGTTTGCCGACCTTGTTCCAACCAGTCCCTTGACGCGCGGGAACCATACACGTTAGGGCCTCCAGGCATTCAACCCGAACGGCCGGCCAACCAGCAAGGGAACTCCCAGTCGATGGAAATTTTCACCGCCGCGGGCTTCTCTGCCCTGCTCCAGGTCATCGCCATCGATCTCGTGCTTGCAGGCGATAACGCCATTGTCATCGGCCTTGCCGCTGCCGGCCTGCCGGTCGAGCAGCGCAAGAGAGCGATCCTTATCGGCGTGGTGGCGGCGACGGTGCTGCGCATCGGTTTTGCAGCTATCACTGTCACTCTGCTCCAGATTGTCGGCCTGCTGCTGGCCGGCGGCATCCTGCTGCTGTGGGTGTGCTGGAAGATGTATCGCGAACTGCGCACCTCCCATGCCGACGAAGTGGAGGCGACCGAGGCGTTGTCCAATTCCGATATCAACAGCGATAATATGGTGGCCGGGAAGGCGCGTAAGAAGACGCTGGGTCAGGCTGCATTGCAGATCGTCATCGCCGACGTCTCTATGTCGCTCGACAACGTACTGGCAGTCGCCGGCGCAGCGCGCGATCACTTCCAGGTGCTGGTGATCGGCCTGGTCCTGTCGATCGCGCTGATGGGCCTTGCCGCGAGCTTCATCGCCAAGCTGCTGCACCGCCATCGCTGGATCGCCTATATCGGCCTTTTGATCATCTTCTATGTCGCACTCGATATGATCTATCGAGGCGCGGTGGAAGTCTTGCCGCATGTCAGCAGTGCGGTGAGCTGACGCATCGACTCGAATTCGCATCGGCCGGCACTTCGACTTCGGCCAGCCTTCGGGGGTGCTTGCGTTTCGCTGCAGCCGCTGCCCATACCAATGCGGCAACAACTGTGGTACTGCGCCGCCAATCCTGAAAATCCGGAAAAGCTTTGATGTCCGCCCCTCGTGTCAGCTTCGTCAGTCTTGGATGCCCGAAAGCCCTTGTGGATTCGGAACGCATCATCACGCGCCTGCGCGCCGAAGGCTACGAGATCGCCCGCAAGCACGACGGCGCCGACCTGGTCGTCGTCAACACCTGTGGCTTCCTCGATTCGGCCCGCGACGAATCGCTCAACGCCATCGGCTCGGCACTTTCGGAGAATGGCAAGGTCATCGTCACCGGCTGCCTCGGCGCCGAACCGGACGTCATCCGTGAAAGACATCCCAACGTCCTCGCCATCACCGGCCCGCAAGCTTATGAAAGCGTGATGGCGGCAGTGCATGAGGCCGCTCCCCCGAGCCACGATCCCTATATCGACCTTTTGCCGCCGCAGGGCGTCAAGCTCACGCCGCGCCACTATGCCTATCTCAAGATTTCGGAAGGCTGCAACAACCGCTGCACCTTCTGCATCATCCCGGCGCTGCGCGGCGATCTCGTATCGCGGCCGGCCGCCGACGTGTTGCGCGAAGCCGAGAAGCTGGCCAAGGCCGGGGTCAAGGAGATCCTCGTCATCTCGCAGGACACCAGCGCCTACGGCATCGACATCAAATACCAGACCAGCATGTTCGGCGATCGCGAAGTGCGGGCGAAATTCCTCGATCTGTCGGAAGAGCTGGGTAAGCTCGGTGTCTGGGTGCGCATGCACTATGTCTATCCCTATCCGCATGTCGCCGACGTCATCCCGCTGATGGCCGAAGGCACTATCCTTCCCTATCTCGACATCCCGTTCCAGCACGCCTCGCCGCAGGTGCTGAAGAACATGCGCCGGCCCGCCCATGGCGAAAAGACGCTCGAGCGCATTCGCGGCTGGCGCGAGGTTTGTCCGGATCTCGCCATCCGCTCCACCTTCATCGTCGGTTTCCCCGGCGAGACGGACGACGATTTCGAGATGCTGCTCGACTGGCTGGACGAGGCCAGGATCGATCGTGCCGGCTGCTTCAAATACGAGCCGGTCAGAGGCGCCCGTGCCAACGAGCTCGGCCTCGAGCAAGTGCCGCAGGAGGTCAAGGAAGCCCGCTGGCACCGCTTCATGCAGCGCCAGCAGAAGATCTCGGCAACGCAACTCACCAAGAAAATCGGCAAGCGCTTGCCGGTCCTGATCGACGAAGCACATGGCAATTCGGCCAAGGGCCGGACCAAATACGATGCGCCCGAAATCGACGGTTCGGTGCATATCCAGTCGCGGCGGCCGTTGCGCGCCGGCGACATCGTCACGGTCAAGATCGATCGTGCCGACGCTTACGACCTCCACGGCTCGGCGGTCTGATATCGTTCAATCCAAAACAAAAAGGGCGCCGCGTGGCGCCCTTTCGTTCGATGTGTTTCCGGTTGCTTACTGTGGCAGCTTGTCGTCGACGCCCTTCACATAGAAATTCATCCCAAGCAGCGTGCCGTCGTCAGCGACCTCGCCGTCCTTCAGCCATGGTGTGCCGTCCTGCTTGACGATCGGCCCGGTGAAGGGATTCCAGCCGTCGGCTATCTTCTTGGTGGTGGCCTCGGCCATCACCTTGACGTCGTCGGGCATATTGGTGAACGGCGCCAGCTTGACGGCGCCGTCCTTGATGCCGAGCCAGACATTGTCGGGCTTCCAGGTGCCGTCGAGCGCCGCCTGGACCCGGCTGATGTAGTACGGGCCCCACTCGTCGGTCAGCGAGGTCAGCTGCGCGTGCGGCGCGAACTTGATCATGTCGGAGGACTGGCCGAAGCCGTGCAGCTTGCGCTCCTCCGCCACCTGCAAAGCAGCGGTCGAGTCGGTGTGCTGGACGATGATGTCGGCGCCTTGGTCGAACAATGCCTTGGCTGCGTCGGCTTCCTTGCCCGGATCGAACCAGGAGTTCACCCAGACGATCTTCGCCTTGAAGTTCGGGTTGATCGACTGCGCGCCGAGCATGAAGGAATTTATGCCCATCACCACTTCCGGGATCGGGAAGGAAACGATGTAGCCGGCGACGCCCGACTTCGATTGCTTGGCGGCGATCTGGCCAAGCACGTAGCGGCCTTCATAGAAACGCGCATTGTAGATGCCGAGATTTTCGGCCGTCTTGTAGCCGGTGGCGTGCTCGAACATCACCTTGGGGAATTTCTTGGCGATCTTCACTTCCGGGTCCATGAAACCGAAGGACGTGCCGAAAATGATCTTGCAACCTTCGCGTGCCAGGCGTTCGAAGGCGCGATCGGCGTCGGGGCCTTCGGAGACGTTCTCGAGATAGGCGGTCTCGACCTTGTCGCCGAGTGCCTTTTCCACCTCCAGGCGGCCTTGGTCGTGCTGGTAGGAGTAACCGAAATCGCCTATCGGGCCGGTATAGACCCAGCACGCCTTCAACTTGTCCGCCGCCTCGGCTGACGCCGCCAGTGACAATGCGGCCGTCGTCGCCATCAGGGCAATAAGCAGTTTTTTCATTGTGTTACCTCTCTGAGTTAAGCCTTGGAGCTTCCGTCTTTTTGTTGTCAACGATCCGGAACGAAGGGCTGGCCCAGGGAAGCCGGCGTGTTCATCATCGTCAGACGCTTGTTACGCGAGATTAGAACGAGAACCACGACGGTTGCCAGATAGGGCAGCGAAGAAAGCAGTTGCGAGGGGACCGGAATGCCAAATGCCTGTGCATGAAGCTGGCCGATCCAGACCGCGCCGAAAATATAGGCGCCGGCTAACACCCGCCATGGCCGCCAGGAGGCGAAGACGACCAGAGCCAGCGCGATCCACCCGCGGCCGGCGGTCATGTTCTCCACCCATTGCGGTGTATAGACCAGCGACAGGTGGCCGCCGGCAAGGCCTGCACAAGCGCCGCCGAAAATCACCGAAAGATAGCGGTAGCGGATGACGTGGATGCCAAGCGCATGGGCGGATGCATGGCTGTCGCCGATCGAACGCAGAGTGAGCCCGGTGCGGGTCTTGAACAGGAACCACATGACGGCGGCGGTCAGCGCGATCGAGATGTAGAAGATCGGATCCTGACCGAACAGCAGCCTGCCGACGATGGGGATTGCGGTCAGGCCGGGAATATCGAGGTTAGGCAACCTCTCGCCGGGCTGGCCGACAAAATTCGTCCCCATCATGCCGGAAAGACCGAGGCCAAGCAGCGTCAGCGACAGGCCGGTGGCCACTTGATTGGTGGCCAGCGACAGGGTCATGACCGCGAACAGAAGCGAGAACACTGCCCCCATGGCAATTGCCGCCAATAGCCCTATCCACGGCGAGCCGGTCAGATAGCCGGCGCCGAAACCGCCGACCGCGCCCATGATCATCATGCCTTCGACGCCGAGATTGAGCACGCCGGAACGTTCGACCACCAGTTCGCCGATCGCCGCTATCAGCAGCGGCGTCGCCGCCGTCGCGATGGTCAAGAGGATGTTGACGGTGATGTCCATCAGCGGGCTTCCTCCAGCTTCGGTGCTGCCTCGAGTTTCGGCGCGGAAAGGCCGGTCAGGCGGATGCGATAGTGAATGAGCGTGTCGCAGCCGAGCACGAAGAACAAAAGCATCCCCTGGAACACGCGCGCCACCTTGTCGGAGATGCCGAGCGCGCTTTGCACCGCCTCGCCGCCGAGATAGGTCAGCGCCAGCACAAGGCCGGCGGCAACGATGCCCAGCGGATTGAGCCGGCCGAGGAATGCCACGATGATGGCGGTAAATCCGTAGCCGGGCGAGATCACCGGCTGCAGCTGGCCGATGGCGCCAGAGACCTCCGAAATGCCGGCAAGTCCGGCCAGCGCGCCCGACAGCAGAAAGGCAAAGAAAACCATGCGGCTCAGGCCGAAACCGGCGAAGCGCCCTGCCCTCGGGCTCGAGCCGAGCACGCGGACCTCAAAGCCTTTCAGCATCCGGCTCATCAGGATCCAGATCAGTACTGCCGCGATCAGCGCGAAGACAAATCCCCAGTTCGCCCTGCCGGATTCCGGGAGGAGTTCCGGAAGGATAGCCGAGTCGTTGAACTGGATGGTCTGCGGGAAACCATGACCCTGCGGATCGCGCCACGGCCCGCGCACCAGCCAATCGAGGAAGAGCTGGGCGACATAGACCAGCATCAGGCTGGTCAGGATCTCGTTGGTGTTGAAGCGCGTCTTCAGCAGTGCCGGGATTGCGGCATAGGCGGCCCCACCGATCATGCCAAAAAGAAGCATCAACGGCAGCACCAATGGGCCTTCGAACTGCGGAAACAGCACGGGAATGATCGAGCCGACAATGCCGCCCAGGATGAACTGGCCTTCGGCGCCGATGTTCCAGATGTTTGCCTTGTAGCAGACCGACAGCCCGACCGCGATCAGGATCAGGGGGGCGGCCTTGATCGCCAGTTCATGCAACTGCCAGACTTGGCTGATCGGTTCAATGAAGTAGATGCGGAACGCCGTCAACGGGTTGACGCCGAGCAGCGCGAACATGATAGCACCAGCAATGATCGTCAAAACGAAAGCGATGAACGGCGAGAGTGCCGAAAACAGCATCGAGCGCTGCGGGCGTTTTACAAGTTCGAGGCGCATCAAGCCGTCTCCAACGTATGTTCGGCATGCCCGGGTTCTGAGCCGCCCATCAGCAGCCCGATCTTCTCGAATGTCGCTTCAGCTATCGGCAGCGGCCTCGACAGTTCGCCATTGTGCATGACCGTGATCGCATCGGAAATCTCGAACAGCTCGTCGAGGTCCTGGCTGATCACCAGCACCGCCGAGCCGCTGCGCGCTAGCTCGATCAGCGCCTGGCGGATGCGGGCCGCCGCACCCGCGTCGACCCCCCAGGTCGGCTGATTGACCACCAGGACGCTTGGCCGGCGGTCGAGTTCGCGGCCGACGATGAATTTCTGCAGATTGCCGCCCGAAAGAGCCGCAGCCTCCGGATCCGGCGCGCTCTTGCGCACGTCCATCGCCTTTATGATGCGCTGGGCAGCGGAATAGATTGCATCGCTCTTGACCGTTCCACCGGCGCCGACAAACATCTTGCCATCGGTGGCGTGGCGCGACAGAAGCAGGTTCTCCGAAAGCTTCATGCGCGGTGCTGCGCCATGGCCGAGCCGCTCTTCCGGGACGAAGGCAGCGCCCATCAGGCGCCTGCCGGTGATGGTGAGGCCTCCGGCATCCTTGCCACGGATGCGGACCGAGCCGGCATCCTGCTGCAGCACCTCGCCGGAAACGGATTCGAAGAATTCGCCCTGGCCGTTGCCGGCCACACCGGCAATGCCGATCACCTCGCCGGCGCGGACCTCGAGATTGATGTTCCTGAGCGGGATCGAGAACGGGGTCGCTGGCTTGCGGGTGAGTTCGCGGATTTGAAGCAGCACCGGCGCGGTCTCGATATCTTCGGCCGGCGCCCGCACCACAGCCTGAACCTCGTTGCCCACCATCATCCGCGCCAACGAAGACGCGGTTTCCTGGCGCGGATTGCAATGGCCGACCACCTTGCCGTGACGCAGCACGGTGGCGCGGTCGCAAATGCGTTTGACCTCTTCCAGCCGGTGCGAAATGTAGAGGATGGATTTTCCTTCCGAACGCAGCCGCTCGAGCGTCTCGAACAGCTTATCGGCTTCCTGCGGCGTCAGCACCGAAGTCGGCTCGTCCAGGATGATGAGTTGCGGCGTCTGCAGCAGGCAGCGGATGATTTCGATACGCTGACGCTCGCCGACCGACAGATCACCGACCAGCGATAGCGGATCGAGAGGCAGGCCATAACTGTAGGAGAGCGCCCTCGCCTTGGCCGCGATCGTGCTGATCGGCGAGCCGTCATCCAGCGACAGCGCGATGTTCTCCGCTGCCGTCAGCGCTTCAAACAGCGAAAAATGCTGGAAAACCATGCCGATGCCGAGCTTTTTTGCGGCGCCGGGGCTGGTGATCCTGACCGCCTGGCCATTCCAGAAAATCTCACCTGAATTCGGTTCCAGCGATCCGAACAGCATTTTCACCAGCGTCGACTTGCCGGCGCCGTTCTCGCCAAGCAACGCGTGGATCTCGCCCTTGGCGATGTTGAGATCGACATGGTCGCACGCCGTCAGCGTGCCGAATATCTTGGTGAGGCCGCGAACCTCCAGCAGGTTTGCGCCGTCTTGATCTGCACTCACAGTGCCTCCATCTGGTTTGCCAGATATGTTCTGTGTTCCCGCAAACATCGTATGCGCGCCCTGCTCTCGACGGTAAGCGCCTCACGACTTGAAAGAGCTTCAAGAATTTCAGCGGAAACTCAAGCGGTAAAGCGCAGTTCGCAAGAACCGCGGCGTCGGCGGGCCGAAACTGCGGGCGCTCAGGGGATAAGTATCGTTGTCCCGGTCGTCCTGCGCCCTTCGAGATCGGAATGCGCCTTGCCGGCATCGCTGAGCGCGTAACGCTGATTGATCTTGATCTTGACGGCACCGCTGAGCACGACATCGAACAAGGCGGCGGCGGAAGCCTCGAGGTCCTCGCGCTTGGCATTATAGACGAACAGCGTCGGCCGCGTTGCGAACAACGAGCCCTTCTGCGCCAGCAATGAGATGCTGAAGGGCGGGATCGGCCCAGACGATTGACCGAAGCTGACGAACGTGCCGAGCGGCCGCAGGCAATCGAGCGAGGCCGGGAACGTATCGTTGCCGACCGAATCGTAGACAACGTCGCATTTCTTGCCACCGGTGATGGCGGCAACACCGGCGACGAAATCCTGCTCGCGATAGTTGATCACGTGGTCGAAGCCGTGCGCCTTGGCGAGCTCGATCTTGTCGGTCGAAATTGCGGTGCCGATCACCGTCGCGCCGAGATGCTTGGCCCATTGGCCGAGGATCAGCCCGACACCGCCGGCCGCCGCGTGAAACAGGATCGTATCGCCCGCCTTCACTTTGAACGTACGGCGCAACAGGTACTCGGCGGTCATGCCCTTCAGCATCATAGCCGCAGCCTGTTCGTCGCTGATGCCGTCAGGCACCTTCACCACGCGGTCGGCGGCGATCACGCGCTGCCCGGCATAGGCGCCGGTGGTCACCGCATAGGCGACGCGATCCCCGGGCGTCAGCCAGTCGACATCTGTGCCGACCTCCAAAACCACGCCGGCCGCCTCACCGCCGGGGATCAGCGGAAATCCGCCCTGCGGCGGATAAAGGCCCGAGCGGTAATAGACGTCGATGAAATTGAGACCGATCGCGGTGTGCCTGACCAGAATCTGCCCCGAGCCCGGCCGCCCGGGATCGGTATCCTCATAGGTCAGGACCTCCGGACCGCCATTGGCGTGGATGCGGATCGCTTTGGACATTTTCCGGCTCTCTTGGGATCAGGCTTTCTTGTCCGGCTTGGCGCCGAGATTTGGAAAGAACTGCATGATAGCGCCGATGCAAGCGAGGTAAAGCCCGGTGACCGTAATTCCGATCTTGATGAAATCGCTGACCTGCTCGCCCAGCACGCCGATCTGGTCATAGAAGGAGGCAAGCGCGGCCTGCGCCAGCGCCAGCGCGCCGAAAGCACACCAAAGCAGCGTCATGCCGAGATTGACTGGCCGCAGCCGCTTCACCCGCACCGGATGGATGAAATGGATCGGCACGAAGGTGAGAATGCCGGCCACCACGACCACGGCGAAGGAAACCCATTGTCCGGGTTCGATGACGAACAGCGTGAACACCACCATGTTCCAGACGACTGGAAAGCCCTTGAAGAAATTCTCCTTCGTCTTCATGCCGGTATCGGCATAGTAGATTGCGCTCGACACCACGATGATCGCCGCCGACAGGAACGACAGGCGCTCGCCCATGAAGCCGCGCTGATAGAGCGCGAAGGCCGGAATCAGCACGTAGGTCACGTAGTCGATGATGTTGTCGAGGAGTTCGCCCGACCATGTCGGTAGGATTTCCTTGACGTCGAGCTTCCTGGCGATCGGCCCGTCGATGCCGTCGACGAACAGCGCCAGCCCTAGCCACCAGAACATCGCCGTCCAGCGCTGCTCGCTTGCTGCGACCAGCGACAGAAACGCCAGGAATGAGCCCGACGCGGTCAAGAGATGGACCGAGAACGCCCGCGCCTGCGGCCATGTGACTTTCTTCTTCGGCCGCGGAATCCGGTCGGCGATTTTCCTGGCCGTCGTCTTCTTGCTCACGGTCCCCGCCAGTCCAGCTTGCAGATTTCGGCCGAGCGGCCGGCAAAGTTCCAGTTGCGGCCAAAGGCCCGCATTTTGCTCCTGTCGGATTTGGCGACGATGATCTCCGGCGCGATCCAGTATTCCGAATTGGTGATGACCGTATCCTTGTCGCGATCCTTGCCGGTGATCGGCGTCACCGCGCCATCGATGATCTTCGGTATCTGAAAGATGCGCGTTTTCTCACGCGTCTCGTAGGTGATCGGCACCTGCTCGGCGCCGAGGAACTGTCCGACCAGGATCGAGAGCAGCGATGTGGTTCCGCCGGCCTTGCCGGTGAATATCTTCGTCAGTGCCTTCACAGCGTAGACCGAGGCGCGCTTGTCGATGAACAGGCCGGCAGTCCAGTTGCCGCGGCTCATATAGCCGGGGATTTCCATGATCAGCCCAAGATTGAGACCAGACCGGTCGACCTCGCCGAAATGGCCGGCATCGATGCGGAATCCGGCCCAGGTCTGGCAATAGCCTTCCGTCGGCGGATGATTGCCGAGCGACAGCACGCAAGGGCAAAAAACCGTGCAATTGCAGGAGAGGACGAGCTCTCCCTTCATTGCCCAGTTTTGGTCTGTCATCGAATTCTCCCCCTCATGTCGAGACTACTAGCAGCGTGGCTGCCCAGACAAGCAGTATCGCGCCGGCCAGCCGCGTCGGCAGATTGCCTGCCGCCTGTTTTTCGACCAGGCTAAACAGGCCGATGAGCGCCATCCAGAACACGTTCATCACGCCGACGGCAAACATTACCAGCATCAGCGCCCAGCAGCATCCAAGGCACCACAGGCCCTGCTCCATGCCGAGCCGGAAAATGCGAATGGGCCTGGCGCTCCAGTTGGCGAACAGGACCGAGAACGGATTTCTGCACTTCTCCAGACAGGCTTCCTTCAGCCAGCTGAACTGATAGAGACCAGCGATCGACAGCGCGGCTGCTCCGGCAATTCCAACCGCCGGATCGAGCATCTGCCCGGGTGACGCGAATGCATCGACTGCTAGCGTCAGGGCTGCGAACATTGCCGAGGCGGCAAGCCAGACGCTTAAATATCCAGCGACGAGGACCAACGGATGGGCGACCGGCTCCCTCTTGATCCTGGCGGTATCTGCGATCTCGCAATAGGTCCGGATCATCGGCGCCGCGGAGGGCAGCATGGTCGCGATGGCCATCAACAGCCACATCGCGGTGAGTGCCCCGCCTTGCGCGCCTAGGCTTGCGTGAAGCGGCGCCGGCGCAAGGCAGAGGGCGAAGAAACGCGCAAGGAAATCCGGCAGCGGCAGTTGCGGCAGATATCTCAGCATAGTGTCACCGGGTGCATCGGTGCCCGGGAGCCGGCTTACGGCACCACGAACTGCAATTGCGCCGAGAAGGAGCCATGCAAGGGCGATGCCCATGCCAGCAACAACGCTCACCGTCAGTCGAGGGCTGCGCGCAACGCTCGCCATCGCACGGCCGATACCGTCCAGGTGGCTGAAATCGTCTTGTTGGCCGGTCATGGCAACCGAATGGGCCGAATCGCCGCGTTGATCAAGCGACATCACCTGACCTATATGGACCGGCAGGTCGGATAGGCCTCACCTCGCAATCGGAAAGCCGAATTTGGATCATCGGGAAACAGCACGGATACTCGTTGCCGGCAGCGGCCCCGCAGGGCTGATCGCGGCGCTTGGCTTTGCCGAGACCGGCTTTCCGGTGACGCTCGTCGGACCCGAGGCAGCCGGCCCCGATGCCCGGACGACAGCCTTGATGAACCCTGCCCTGAAGATGTTAGAACGGCTCGGGATCCTGGATAGAATCAGGCCGCACGCAGCGCCGCTCAAGGTGATGCGCATCGTCGATGCAACAAGCCGGCTGATCCGCGGCCCGACAGTGACCTTTCGCGCCAGCGAGATCGACGAAGAGCAATTCGGACTGAACGTGCCCAACAGCGTTCTTAACCGCGCGCTAGCCGAGGCTGTCGGCGCGCATGCGGGCATCGAGTGGCGAAAGTCGATGGTGGAGGCATGGCGCCTCGATGCCGACCATGCCCATGCCGTTCTCGCCGACGGCAGCGAGATTGAGGCGTCGTTGGCGGTTGCCGCCGATGGCCGTCAGTCGCCGGCCCGCGAGGCAGCCGGCATCCGGACATCGGTCCGATCCTATCCGCAGGCGGCGCTGGTGCTCAATTTCGGTCACCGCAGCGACCATGCCTTTACTTCGACCGAATTCCACACCGAGACCGGTCCGTTCACACAGGTTCCCCTGCCCGGCAACCGGTCCAGCCTTGTCTGGGTGCTCGAGCCCGATACCGCCAGGGACCTTGCAGCACTTGACGACGCCGAGCTTTCGACGCGGGTCGAACAGCGGATGCAATCGATGCTGGGCCGCGTGTCGGTTGAGCCCGGCCGACAGGTCTACCCCCTTTCAGCGGTGAGCCCGTGGCGGTTTGCGCAGCACCGCGTGGCGCTTGTCGGCGAAGCCGCCCATGTGTTTCCCCCAATCGGCGCGCAAGGCCTTAATCTCGGCATCAGGGACATCGACGACCTGATTGGTACCGCAAGCAGAAATCGCTCGGACCCGGGCGCCGCCAAGGCGCTTGCGACCTATGATTTCAAGCGGCGGCCGGACATCCTGGCGCGCAGTAGCGCGGTCAACCTGCTCAACATGTCGTTGCTTTCCGACATGCTGCCGGCCCAGTTGGCGCGCAGCGCTGGTCTTGGCGTGCTTGAAGGGTTTGCGCCGTTGCGGGCGTTTTTTATGCGCGAGGGTCTGCGACCCGGCAGCGGTTTTGCGGCATTTTTTGGTGGATTGCGAAAACCGGCTGAGCGCTAGCGATCTTGGGTACCGCCCTTGCTCCGCATCTTGCGAACTCAACCCGGCGTCACGCGCTTCGGGATTGAATTGACGCAGAGTCTGCGCCAAATAACGAACATGTCGACGGCAAGGTCTGGACCAATCTTTGCCGGACCGATGCGTTAGAGTCTAAAGTCTTGGAGCGTTCCTTGCGTGTTCCAGGATGCGTAGCGTCCAAGAAGTTCAAGTGGTGAGTGCGATGAAGACAGCCAAATTCTCGATCGGACAGGTGGTTCGCCACCGGCTGTTTCCGTTCCGTGGTGTCATTTTCGATGTCGACCCGCAATTCGCCAACACCGACGAATGGTACGAGGCGATCCCCGCTGACGTGCGGCCGCGCAAGGACCAGCCCTTTTATCATCTGCTCGCCGAGAATTCGGAAACGGAATACATCGCCTACGTGTCCGAGCAGAATTTGCTCGAGGACCGGTCGGGCGAACCGGTCCGGCATCCACAGATAGGTGAGATGTTCGAGAAGAGGCCGGACGGGCGCTACGAACCGAAGCACCAATCGAGACATTGATGACTTAGCTAGGACTTGGCCGGCTTGAGACATGGCTGGACCCGACAATCAGCCGGTTCAGCAAAAAAAGCGAGGCATGAACCCCGCTTTTTGTTTGTTCGAAAACCCGTCGATCAGTTGGCGGCAGTCGATCAGTTGGCGGCCTTCGCCTTTTCCTGCTCTTCCTTGAGCTTCTTGGCAAAATCCTGGTTGTTCTTGGCGACGAACTCCTGGAGCTTCTTCTGCCGGTCCTCGATGTCCGACTGCTGCAGCGGCGGGCCGTCGAAGGCGCCGCTGAAGCCGGTCAGCGCAATCTTGATCGGATTCGGCTGGTTCTGGAAATTGATCGAGGTCAGTGTCAGCGCCGATCCCTTCTTGAAGGATGCGACGAGCTGATCGGTCAGCGGCACTTCCGCCACGCAGCGGTCCGGGAAGCAGATCACATAGTCGAGCTTCTGCGCCTTGCCGCCGTCGATCTGGAGGCCGATGCCGGGAGGAACCAGCCGGCCGGTCGGAACCGTCACCTGGAACACCTTGCGGTTCACCTTGCCCTTCAATTCGATCAGGCTGACGCCGGTGATGAGCTGGCCGTTGCCGGCGGTGGTGATGTTCTGGACATTGCAGATGTCGACGTCTTCCTGCTTGGTGCAGGCCTTGAACCAGCCTTGCGGAATCTGCTGTTGCTGCTGCGCGGAAGCAGCGGGAATCCCGGCGCCGAGAATGCCGACCACGCCAGCGGCCATGACCGACAGGCGGTACGCGTTGCTGTTCAGGCTGGTCATGTCGTGCATTCCTCTCAAATGATCCCGGAACCGGCTTTTTCGCGCCGTGTGGTCCAGCTACCTGTTGCCGAAATGAGGCAACAGAATGACTTCGGACGGCGTGTTACACTGCAAGCGATGCCGAATCCAGCCCGAGCCTCGCGAATCTTGGCCGAAGGATTGGCTCAGGGGGTTGGCCGGTGCACGACCGGCTCATGTATGCTGCGCATCGAATCGGGAAGGAGACGGTCATGGGCCGCGTTGTCATTTGGCTGATCGCCACAATGTTGTTTGTCGGCCTTTCCCTGCAACCGACCCTGTCGGAACCGAAGCACGCGCTTGCCATGCAGGGCGAGCCGGCGCTTCCGTCCGACTATAAGCATTTCAACTACGTCAACCCCGACGCGCCGAAAGGCGGCAGCATTACCTATTGCGTCGTCGGCAGATTCGACAATCTGAATCCGTTCATCCTGAAAAGCCTGCGCACCACGGCGCGCGGCATGATGGATCAAGCCTTTGGCAATCTCGTCTTCGAGCCGTTGATGCAGCGCAACTACGACGAGGCCTTCAGTCTCTACGGCCTGCTCGCCGATACCGCCGACATGGATCCCGAGCGCAAGAGCATCGAATTCCATCTCGATCCCAGGGCCAAATGGTCGGACGGCGAGCCGGTGACGCCGGAAGACGTGTTGTTCACCTATGACGTCTTCACCGAGAAGGGCCGGCCACCTTACAGCCAGCGGATGAAAGCGATTGCCAAGCTCGAAAAGACCGGCGACCGCAGCGTGCGCTTCACCTTCAACGACAAGGCCGACCGCGAATTTCCGCTGATCGTTGCGCTGACGCCGATCATCCCGAAACACGCTTTCAACAAGGACACATTCGACAGGACCACGCTGAAGCCGGTGGTCGGCAGCGGCCCTTACACGGTGGCGCAAGTCGTGCCCGGCCAGCGCATCGTGTTCAAGCGCAATCCGGACTATTGGGGCAAGGACGTGCCGTCCAAGCGTGGCTTCGACAACTATGCCCAGATCACCATCGAATATTTCCTCAACGCCAACGCCAAGCAGGAAGCGTTCAAGAAAGGCATCTGCGCCATCGACGACGACAGCGACCCGGTCAAACGCGAGCGCGATCTCGACTTTCCGGCCTTCCACCGGGGCGAGGTCATCGCTGAAACTTTCGACACCGGCATTCCGCCGGTGGTCAACGGTTTTCTGTTCAACACGCGGCTGCCGAAATTTTCCAATCCGGTCGTGCGGCGTGCGCTCGGCATGCTCTACGATTTCGAATGGGCCAACAAGAATCTATTCGGCGGCAAATACACGCGAACGATGAGCTTTTGGCAGAATTCCGAACTCTCCGCGCTCGGCCACCCGGCCAGCGAAAAGGAAAAGGCCCTGCTGGCTCCCTACCCCGGCCGCGTGCCTGCAGATGTCATGGACGGCACCTACAGGCCGTCTGTCACCGACGGCTCTGGCCAGGACCGCAAGGTGCTGAAGGCCGCATTCGAGCTGCTGAAGAGCGCAGGCTATGCGGTGCAGGACGGCGCGATGCTCGATCCCGAGGGAAAGCCGTTCGGTTTCGAGATCCTGACCGCCTCGCAGGACGAAGAGCGACTTGCCGCTATCTATCAGCGCACGCTTGAGAAGCTCGGCATCGATGTCGGTATCCGCAGCCTCGACGGTGATCAGATCCAGTCGCGCAAGCAGCGTTTCGATTTCGAGGTGCTGGTTGGCTCGACCGGTTTCAACAACTCGCTGTCGCCCGGTATCGAGCAAACCGGGCGCTGGGGATCCGCTGCCGCCAAGGCCGAAGGCTCGTTCAACCTCGCCGGCGTCGCCGATCCGGCGGTGGACGCGGCGATCGAGGCGATGTTGAGAGCTCGCTCGAAGGAGGACCATGTCGCCGCCGTCCGCGTCCTCGACCGGCTGTTGATCTCCGGTAACTACATGGTGCCGACGCAGCACAACAACCGGCAATGGCTTGCTTATTGGAACTATCTGGAACATCCGCAAAAGACGCCCATATACGGCTATCAGTGGCCGACCTGGTGGCGCAAACCGAAGTGACCTCTTCAGAACAGGAGATCAAGATGAACGACGAGAGCTCGATTACCGTCGATGTGGTCTCCGACGTCGTGTGCCCCTGGTGCTTCATCGGCCAGAAGCGGCTCGACAAGGCGATTGCCGCCGTCGATATCGACGTTCACATACGCTGGCGGCCCTTCCAGCTCGACCCGACGATCCCGCCCGAAGGCAAGAACCGCCGCGACTACATGGTGGCGAAATTCGGCAGCGAGCAACGCATCCGCGAAATCCATGCCCGGATCGAGCCGCTGGGCGAGGCTGAAGGGATTTCCTTCGCCTTCGACGCCATCAAGGTCGCGCCCAATACGCTGGATGCGCACCGGCTCATTCGCTGGGCCGGGACTGCCGGCGAGGCCGTTCAGAACCGGCTGGTGCGCCGGCTGTTCCAGCTGAATTTCGAGGAAGGCGCCAATCTCGGCGATCATGCCGTGCTGATCGAAGCCGCCCGCGAGGCCGGCATGGATGCCTCCGTGGTCGAAACGCTGCTGCCGACCGACGCTGATGTCGAGGCGGTGCGCACCGAAATCGCCACCGCTTCGCGCATGGGCATATCGGGCGTGCCGTGCTTTCTGCTTGAGGGCAAATATGCCGTAATGGGAGCCCAGGACGCCGATACGCTTGCCGATGCGATCCGCCAGGTTGCAGCGGCCAAGGCGCGCGGCGAGCTGGAAACGGCCAACTGAGCCGGACTATTTCACCGTCACCTTGGCCTTGCTGACGAAAAAGCCATGGCCATGCTTGCCGGTGCAGGTCAATCCCTCGGTGGATGACTGGCAGGAAAACGGCCCCTTGCTCCAGCTATTGCCGTAGGCCAGCTTGGTGACGTCGCCGCAGCAGCCTTGCTCGCCCGGATACTTGATCAGCGTCGCCGGGCCTTTCGGCCCGAGGATGATGGTGACGTAGCTGGGCTCGACACGCGAACAGCTCAGCTCCGGTCCGCCATCCTGCGGCTCGTAGGTGCTGGTGCCGCCCTTCGGCGTATAGATGCAGCCGATATTGCCGGACGGAGTGTTGAACTCGACCTGCCCCTCGGCGTTTGCAGGAACGGTCTGACTGCCGGCATATGTTTGCGGCAGCCAGGCAAATGTTGCGAGCATCGCGGCAAAAAAAGTCCGTGCAAGCATGAAGAACTCCCCCCGGTTCAAACGTGGATGCGCCCCGGCAGGTTCGATCCGTAGCGCATCATTGTCAAACGCAGTTTTGTTCGCGCTCTAAAAAAGCATGGTCTAATGGATGTTGGTCCGCATCCTGGACTGTAATGGCAAAGTCATTGCTTGGCTGATTCGTGACAAGGCGGCTTCAACCACGAATCATACGGTCACGTTCTGGCCACCGACGAGGTCGGACCTGACCGTAAAGGCGGGCTGAAGATCGGTTCAGCTTGTGAAAATCGACTGCCGGACGGCGCTTCTATGTTCACAAAGCTGTGTGAAGACCTTCCCTAGGGGAAGGTGTCTACCTGCTCTGGGGCGGGCAAGTAACTGTTTGAAATTGCGTTGATATTCCGCCCCTCGAAACGTGACAGCTTAGCGCCGTGAGCATTCATTCTGTTGCTCCACTGCAACGGCCGGCCAGCCAATCCACCTGCGGTTGGAGAAAAGCTAATGGAAAATGATCAATTGGTGTTACTGTCCGTAACAAAAGAAAACCGTTTGGGCGGGATTAGTGATTCGGGTCGATAGACCAACGCGACATTCAATATCGGAAAAATGGCTCCGCGGTGCCGCAAGGCAGTCGCCCCTGACGCCCGTATCGTCGATGCGCAGCTTCTGGGGACTGATGCGGGCCTACTGGTTCTCAGACCGTTGGGTGGAAGCCTGGACGCTGACACTGGTGATCGCCCTGCTCACCGCGCTCTCCAGCAAGGCAGGCGTATGGTTTGCCGTAGCATCCGGAGAGCTGGTCAACTCGATCGCCTTTTTCCACGATGCCGCAAACACCACGCCGCTTCAGACATTGCTGACCAATGCCGGGATACTTGTCCTCCTGGTCGTGCTCAAAGATGCGGGTTTTACCGGTATCCGCAGCCTGGTATCCGCAACGTTGCATCGCAAATGGCGAGGCTGGCTCGACAGCCAGTTCAACGAAGCCCTGCTTGATTCCAATCACACGCATTTCCACGCTCAGCATGGTTCGTCAGGCGCCGCCGCTCCCGACAATATCGACCAACGCATCCAGGAATCGATCAAGGATATGACGGGCGGAGCCATCGGCCTCGCCATGGGGGTCCTGGCCGTTGCTACTTCATTGTATTTCGTCGGCCAGCAACTGCTTGCACACTCGGCGGAGGTCAAAGGGTTGGAGTTCCTCGGCAGCTATGGCAGCGCCGTCCTCGCGTTTCTGGCAGTCGCCACCTACGTGCCGTTGAACACCTGGATCGCGGTCAAGCTGGGCAGGCTGCTGGAACGGCTCAATGTCAGAATGCAGCAGGCCGAAGGCAGCTATCGCGGCGAGCTGATCACGTTCCTACGCCGCAGTTTTCATGTCGCCGCATCGCAAGGCGAGAATGTGCAGAAGACGGTGCACAGCCAGCGCTATGTCGACATCGACCGCACCTGGGCGCGGCTGAACATCGTCAACACAGGCTACAATTCGTTCGAGCTGATCTACAATTTCATCGGCGCCCGCATTGTGGCCTACGGGCCTGGGCTAGTGCCGTTCATCCACAACGGGTTCGATCTCAAGGGTTACATAACTGGCTCTGAAATGGTCAATTCACTGATCAGCCAGTGTTCATGGTTCATCCACGTCATGCCTGCCATCGCCGCGGTGCGGGCCAACAGCCAGCGAGTCACCGAACTCGCAAATGCGATCGAAAACGTCCAGCACCCGCAGGAATTCTACGGGCTGACCGGCCGCTCCGATTTTCGTTACGACCGCCAGAACCCGGTGTTCGGCCTGACCATCCAGAAGCTCGAATTGGCGCATCAGGGCGAGGACGCCACCCCGTTCCTGAGCGCTGCAAACTTGCGCTTCCGGCGTGGCGAGTGGACGTTCCTGAAGGGCGAATCCGGATGCGGCAAAACCTCGCTGATCAAGGCGATCAACGGCCTGTGGCCTTATGGCCGCGGCACCATTGTCTTCCCTGAAGGGGTCAGGAGTTTCTACGCCGCCCAGGAGGTGAAGCTGCAGCAGGTCTCGCTGAAGCAGCTTGTCTGCCTGCCCGGTTCCGAGCATGATTACGCCGACCGGCAGGTCGCATCCGCCCTGCACAAGGCCGGCCTCGGCGACTTCATCGAGCATCTGGCCGATGAGAGCCGTGAAGGAAAGATCTGGGATCAGGTTCTTTCGGGTGGGCAGAAACAGAAGCTGGTCGTCGCCCGCATCGTGCTGCAGCAGCCCGGACTGCTGTTCCTCGATGAAGCCACCGGCGCGCTCGATCCTGAAGGACGAATTGCCTTCCATCAGGCGATCAAGGACAATTGCCCCGACGCAACGGTGATCTCGATCATGCATGAGGCGACGCCGCCGAGATCGGTCGCGGGAACCGAATTCTACCACAGCGTGGTTGCGATCGCCGACGGCGTCGCGACCAAGAAGCCGCTGGTTCCGAGCTTGCCGGTCGAGCTCACCACCATCCTCACGCAGCCGACGCGGCCGGCCGAGGACAAATGGCTGCGCTTTCCCCGCCGGCTGAAGCAGAGATAGCCGCGGCACCACTGCCGGCATCCAGCCAGCCTGCCACGCAGCCCGATCACAGTCTCGCGATCCAGTCGGTTTGCCGCCGTTTTGACCCGCTCTCGCGATTGACTCGGCAAGGCGCGCTCCTATGTTGCGCCGGCTCGCAGAGATCCCAACCCGAACCCGCGAGCAGAAAGGTCACCGCGCCATGCCTGGCGACAGTCACAGTCGAACGCAACCGCCGTCCGCTTGACGTGACCTGACCGGCTCACGTCCTGCCGGACGGCAAGGAGTGAGCCATGAACGAGTTTTCCCCTGTCGCGGGCGGCGATGCTATCGCCATCGCCCGCGTGCTTGCCAACGAACACATCGCCGATATCGTCGAGGCCTTGAATCAGGAGCCCCGCGAGACAGCATCGGATCTGCTCTGCGAAGTGCCGTTCGAGCGGCTGGTCGAGATCTTCGACCAGCCTGAACTCGACGGCGCGTCCGAACTGGTCGAGGCGCTGCCCCGCAGCAGGGCAGGCAGGCTGCTTGCGGCCATGTCGGTCGACCGCGCCGCCGACATACTGCGCGATCTGAACGAACCGGCTCGTTCCGAACTGCTCGGCGGCCTGGCGCCGCCGCTGCGCGCGACGCTGCTTGCCATTCTAGGCTACCCCGAGGGCAGCGCCGCCTCGCTCATGACGACCGAATATGTCAGCGTGCCGCCGGACTGGAGCGTGGCCCGCACGCTGGATTACATCCGCAAGGTGGAGCGGACACGCGAAACCGTCTACGCGATCTACATCGTCGATCCGCAAACGCATGTCCTGCTGCGCTCGACCAGCTTGCGCCGTCTGATCGCCGGTGAGCCGGATGAGCTGATCATGGCGGTTGCGCCGGATCGCGCGCCTGTCACCGTTTCGCCGCTGACCGACAGCGGGAAGGTCGCACAGCTGATCTCGAAATATGATCTGCTCGCCGTCCCGGTCGTGGACAACGGCAAACTCCTCGGCATCGTCACCATCGACGACATCATCGACACGATGATCGAGGAAACGACCGAGGACGTGCATCGCTTCGGCGGCCTGGAAGCTCTGGACGAGCCCTATATGAAGATGAGCTTTCTGGCGATGATCCAGAAGCGGGCCGGCTGGCTATGCGCGCTGTTCGTCAGCGAGATGCTGACCGCCAACGCGATGCAGAGCTACGAGGGCGAGCTGGAAAAAGCGATCGTGCTGACGCTATTCATTCCATTGATCATGAGCTCCGGCGGCAATTCCGGCTCGCAGGCGACCTCGCTGGTCATCCGGGCGCTGGCGCTGCGCGAGATCGGCCTTGGCGACTGGTGGCGGGTGGCCCTGCGCGAGCTGCCGACTGGTCTGGTGCTTGGCTCGATCCTTGGCGTAGTCGGCGTTTGCCGCATCGCGCTCTGGCAGTATCTCGGCTTCTACGACTACGGCCCCCACTGGCCGCTGATCGCAATGACGATCGGCGCCACGCTGGTTGGCATCGTCACCTTCGGCTCGCTGTCTGGATCGATGCTGCCGTTCGCCCTGAAGCGCATCGGCTTCGATCCGGCCAGCGCATCGGCTCCGTTCGTCGCCACGCTGGTCGACGTCACCGGGTTGGTGATTTATTTTTCTGTGGCGCTGGTGATCCTGCGCGGAACGCTGCTGTAAAAAAACTCACGCACTTCCATCGCGGCAATCCCGTTGCCGCGATGGGTTCTTGTCGCGTCAGACGCGCTCACCATCTCTCACCCGGTAAGTCGGCTTGTACATGGTGACGAGTTCTTCCGCCGCGGTCGGATGCACCGCCATGGTACGATCGAAATCATCCTTGGTCAGCCCGGCCTTCAGCGGTATGCCGAGAAGCTGCGCCATTTCGCCGGCATCCGGCCCGAGGATGTGGGCGCCGAGGACTCTTTTCGAGGCGCCGTCGACGACCAGCTTCATCAGCATCTTTTCATCGCGGCCGGAAAGCGTGTGCCGCATTGGCCGGAAGGTGGCGCGGTAGATTTCGAGATCCGAAAAGCGTTTTGCCGCCTCATCCTCCGACAGGCCGACCGTGCCGATCTCGGGCTGGGAAAAGACCGCGGTCGCGATCGTGTCGTGGTCGGGCGCCGTCGGCTTGTCCTTGAAGGCGGTCTCGACGAAGCACATCGCCTCGTGGATCGCCACCGGCGTCAATTGCACGCGGTGGGTGACGTCACCGATCGCCCAGATGTTGTCGATATTGGTGCGGGAGTATCCGTCGACCTGGATTGCCCCGGTCTTGGTCATCTCGATGCCGACGCCTTCCAGGCCCATGTTCTCGGTATTGGGAATGCGGCCGATGGCGAGCATGACCTGATCGACCGTCAGCACCGTGCCGCCGGTGACAAGCGCGTCGAGCCGGCCGTCAGGCCGCTTCCTGACCCACTCTGACACGGCGTGGCAGAGGATTCTTATCCCCTTCTTTTCCATCGTCTCGTGCAGCATGCGTCTGAGGTCCATGTCGAAACGGCTGAGGATTTCCTTGCCGCGGTAGACAAGCGTCGTGTCGACGCCAAGCCCGTGAAAGATGTTGGCGAATTCGACGGCGATATAGCCGCCGCCCTCGATCATGATTGCCTTCGGCAGCTCCTTGAGGTCGAAGGCCTCGTTGGAGAAGATGCAGTGCTCATGGCCGGGCAATGCCGGGTGCGGTGCCGGACGCCCGCCGGTAGCGATCAGGATCTGGTCGGCGGTAACGGTGCGATCCTCACCGAGAAGATGCACCACATGCGGATCGACCAGCACGGCGCGTGAGTGAAAGACTTCGCCGCCGGCGCCCTGCACGTTGTTCTGGTAGATGGCCTCCAGCCGGCTGATTTCGCGATCCTTGTTGGCGACCAGCGTCTGCCAGTCGAAACGCGCCTCAGGCACCGTCCAGCCATAGCCGGCGGCGTCGGCGAAATGCTCGGGGAATTGCGAGGCATAGACATAGAGCTTTTTCGGCACACAGCCGCGGATCACACAGGTGCCGCCATAGCGGTATTCCTCGGCGATGCCGACGCGCTTGCCGAGTGCTGCCGCGACGCGCGCCGCCCTCACCCCGCCGGAGCCGCCGCCGATGACGAAAAGATCGTAGTCGTAACCGGCCATGGCTGAACTCCTTGCCCCTCAAACACCGAGACAGGTAGGCTGCCGACCATCAAAAGAAAAGCCCGGACTTGCCGGGCTTTCTGGTCCAGTGGCGGTCAGGCCGCTCGGAAGTTCGCGATCAATTCGGTGTCGCGTCCGCAGGAGCAGCGCCATCGGCCGGGGCGGCACCGTCGGCAGGTGCGGCCGGCGCCTTGGCATTCGCCGCTGCACCCAGGGTCTCGCCTACCTGTTGGGCGAGATCGCGAGCCAGGCCGTTCTGCCAGATGTCGGCAGCCTTCACCAGCTCGCGCGTCACGATCGAGCCGTTGTCGAGCAGCTTCTTGCCGGTATCGGAGTTGTAGAAGGCGGCGATTTCAGTGAGCTCCTTTTCCGAGAACACTTTTGCATAGGCAAGCGCTGCTTCCTTTTCCAGGTCGGCGCGGCGCGATGCCAGGGCCATCGCCTTCTCGTTGATCGTCTTGGCGATCAGTTCCTGCATGTCCGGGTTCTTCTGGATCAGCTGCTGCTCGAGCGCCGCGGCAGCTTGCGGCAGGATGTTGTCGAACGTATCCGTCGCATGGATCGCCGCGACCGCGGCGCGCGCCGCCTTCAAATGCGCATCAGTGACATCCTGCGAAAACGCCGGCGACGAAAACGCGAAAACGGCCGAGGCCGCCAGAATGGCAAAAAAGCGGCCAACCCGGTTATGCAACATCATGATCGGTAAAACTCCCTGGTTTTCGGGCGGCATGGACGGTTTGGATGCCGTCGCCGCCGGCTATGATGGCCGTTGATGCCAGCCCGATGAAAAGACCATGCTCGACCACGCCCGGAATGGCGTGGAGAGCATTCGAAAGCGCTCTTGTATCCGGAATGCGGCCAAAAGATGCATCGAGGATAAAATGGCCGCCGTCTGTAACAAATGGCTGGCTCCCCGTCATCCTCAGTGTAACAGGGCCGGAAAGGCCAAGGTTTGCAGCCACTGCGCCAACTGCAATTTCGGTGGCGCGCAGGCCAAATCGGTTGACTTCGATGGGCAGCGGAAAACGGCCGATCATCTCGACCATCTTGGAGCTGTCGGCGATGACGATCATGCGGGCGGAGGCCGCCGCGACGATCTTTTCGCGCAGCAGCGCGCCGCCGCCGCCCTTGACCAGTGTCAGCGCCGGATCGATCTCGTCGGCGCCGTCGATGGTGAGGTCGAGCTCGGGCGTTTCCTCGAGGGTCGACAGCGGCACACCAAGCTCGGTGCAAAGGACGGCGGTGCGCTCCGAGGTCGGCACGCCGATGACAGTCAGGCCGGTGGCGACCTTGTCGGCGAGCAGCCGCACGAACTCATCCGCTGTCGTGCCGGTGCCGATGCCGAGCCGCATGCCGTCCGTGACGTGGGCAAGCGCTGCCCGAGCGGCCTCAACCTTCAATTGCCTCGCATCCATGCCGGGTCCTAAGATTTGTTTCGGCGCTGGTAGCATTTTTGCCGGGCTGGTCAAAGGACCTTGCCTGCGGTGCATAAGCCGGCTTGCCTGAACGGGCCGCAGCGGTTATCGCCTGCCGGCAATCAAATCGTCACAGGACAGGCCATGACCCGACCGATCATCGTGTTCGACCTCGACGGGACGCTGATCGACACGGCGCCGGATCTGCTCGACAGCCTCAACCACAGCCTTGCCGCCAGCCAGCTCACGGCCGTCGACGAAGCCGGCTTCAAGCGCTTCGTCGGCCATGGCGGCCGGGTGATGATAGAGCGCGCCCATGCAGCGCAGCACAGGTCGCTGGCAGTGGAGGAGCACGACCGCCTGCTAAAGCTGTTTCTGGACCATTACACCGTTAACATTCCCGGCAAATCGCGCCCTTACCCGGGCGTCCCGGAGGCGATCGCGCGGTTCGAGGCGGCCGGCTACCTGCTGGCCATCTGTACCAACAAATACGAGGCCAATTCGGTGGCACTGATCGAAGCGCTCGGCATGACCAGGCATTTCGCGGCGATCTGCGGCCAGGACAGTTTTCCGTTCCGCAAGCCAGACCCGCGCCATCTCACGCAGACCATCGCGCGTGCCGGCGGCGACCCGCACCGTGCACTGATGGTCGGTGATTCGCAGACCGACATCGACACGGCAAAGGCCGCCGGCATTCCGGTGGTGGCAGTCGATTTCGGCTACACCGACCGTCATGTGCGGGAGTTCGAACCGTCGGCGGTGATCTCGCATTTCGATTCGCTGACGCTCGATCTGGTACAAGGGCTGATGGCCGCGGCAGAGGGCTGAAGCCGGCCATAGTCCAGACCGCCAGATGCCGACCGACAAGTGGTTGACTTCGCGGGCCGGCCTCCCTTATATCGCGGCGCGCTTGGCCTTCGGGCAATGAGCGGGCGATTAGCTCAGCGGGAGAGCACACCCTTCACACGGGTGGGGTCGCAGGTTCAATCCCTGCATCGCCCACCATTTGCATTGCTTAGCCGTCCTCTCCTTTCCAGCCTCTATGGGCGACTTCTCATATTTCAAAGCAGAATATAGCGGCCGGCGCGCGGACCAAAACGGGGCGTTTGATGAAGAGGCTACTGTCGAAAGGCGTGTTGCTCGGGGTTCTTGTCGCCAGTGTTGCGGCGCAGGCGAAATCGCCGATCTCCATCACGGTCGACAAGGAAACCGGGTGCTGGACATCGATTTCGAAAGATCACGAGTTCAGAATCAAAATCGCAAAGCCCGGAACCTTCGTGTTTCTGGCAATGCGCGGCGCCACTAACGCAAGCACCGAAGAAGACAGCAAGAATTGGGAATACCGGGAGCCTGTCTTCTGGCGCGTGGCTGATCTACCAGACGATGAAAAGCACGACTTCACCGAGTACGACCAGAAGTGGCAGGTCACACAGGTTTCGCAGGCAGGAAGGTACGGACTGACCTTCTCACCAATGTCGATGTACGGCTGGAAAGGCGAGGTCTCTCTATGCTTGCGCATGTCTGGGAAGCTCTAGCCCTCAGAAAACCACGCTTGCGGATCTGCGTAGGGAATGTGAAGTGAGCGCAGAAGGCTTCGTGCTAACGCAACACCTTCAAGCCAGAGCGGCTAGCAGCTGCAGGTCGCCCCCTCGCCGCCAAAATTCTTTTGGGCGAAATTCAAGGCGCTGCTGTAGCTCGTATAGCTCTGGAACTGGCAAACGTTGGAGCCGGCCCGCACCTTCATCTGCTCGATATCCCAGAACGAAACTTCGATACGGTCGTCGGCGCAATAGACCGTATAGCGTTCAGGTTCCAGCGCCTCGGCTTTCTGCACAGGCATCGAAACGGACGGGATGGAAAGTATGGAAAGTACAAATATGATGGCATGACGCATTTGCATGTAGACCCCCGAGTGACCGTCGGCACTGTTATGGCCGCGATGTTGAGGCGACGCATCATGATTTTAGGCAGTCGCCTTGTTCTTTCGGCGGCCATAGATCAGGTACGGACGGCGTCTCGTTGTAGCGCAACGCTCCGCGATCCCGGAACAAACCTGTATGGAAACGAGTTTCTGCTGATCGAGATGTGAGGGAAAGCCATGTCCAGACTTGTTTTGGCGGCCGCCGTGCTGCTTGTCGGCGGATCGGCCTTTGCGGCTGACGAAAATCCGGTGCCGGCGCAGAATGCCAAGAAGCTGTCGGAAATCATTGCCAAAGTCGAGCAGCGCGACGACTTCCGCTACATCAAGGAAATCGATTGGGACAGCGGCGCCTACACCGTCATTTATTACACGAACGACAAGGCCAAAGTCGAAATCACCTATGATCCGGTGACAGCCGCGCCGAAATGAAGCTGTCCGCCAACGGTCCAGATTCTAAAAAATGGCGCGCCTCGAAGGTCCCGGGCCTTCGGCACACCCTTGCGCAGATACGACTTTGATGGCTGACTGGGTGCTATCATTGCGCGCGGGGGTGGGCATGGCGACGGTAAAGCACGTATTGAAACGCTTTCTGATGATGCTCGCGGGTTATTTCATAGCGGTACTGGTTGGGCTGATCGCGGTGGCGGCGATCTATGGCGGGCTGAGCTCGCTGCCAAATGCGCCGAATTATTTCGACGTCATGGGTGTCAGCCCCGTTGCGGTGCTGCTGTTGCCGCCGCTCGGCATGTTCATCTATTTTCTGACGATCGTGCTGACTGCCTTGCAGACGCTGATCTTCGCACTGATTGCCGAGTTTTTCTCGCTGCGCAGTTTTTGGCTGCATATGATCTTCGGCGCCGCGGCTGCGGTTGGCGGCTTCGCCCTGATCTGGCCCAGTGTACCAGACGACACGAACCCGGAGCGCTGGGCCGATATCGGTATCATTGCCGCAGCAGGCGTTGTCGCTGGCCTGGTGTATTGGCTGATCGCCGGGCGCGAGGCCGGCTTCCGGCGTCCGCTCTTTCAGCGCTAGACCCGCATTCCTCAGCTTGCCGGCGAACGCACCGCTTCCGTGCTGTCGAGCGCCTGCTGCAGCCTTGTGTCGCGGCCGTAGACGTCGTTGAAATATTCGACATTGCCGGACAGGTCCGGCCATGCGGTGAAATAGGCGACATAGACCGGGATCTTGCGTGTCACGTCTTCGGTCGAATGTCCGAGCTTCAGTCTGTCCTCGATGTAGTCGACCGAGGTGCCGAGCACGGCAGCCGCCATACCGCGCGGATCCTGCAAGCGCACGCAGCCATGGCTGAGCGCGCGCATGTCGCGCTGGAAAAACGACTTCTGCGGCGTGTCATGCATGTAGATGGCGTGCTTGTTGGGGAACAATATCTTCAACTCGCCCAGCGCATTGGCCTCGCTCGGCAGCTGGCGCACGCCGTAGGGTATCTTCGCGCCATAGGCGCCCCAATTGACCGAGGAGGAGGGAATGCGCTTACCGCGCGCATTGACCACCTCATAGCCCGCGCGGTCGAGATAGCCCGGATCCCGGCGCAGCCGCGGCAGCATCTCATTGACCAGGATCGACTGCGGCACGCCCCAATAGGGGTGGAAGTCGACCTGCTCGATCTGGTCATAGAAGAAAGCAGTCTGGTTGGTGGGCCTGCCGACGACGGCGCGGGTCTTCAGCTTCTCCTCGCCATCGTCGATATAGCTCGCGGTGAAAGCCGGCTGGTTGATGAAGACACGCGGGCTGCCGAGGTCGGAAGGCAGCCAGCGCAACTCTTCGAGCGCGACCCGAACCTTCTGAACCTTGTCGGCCTTGGACGTTCCGGCCAACGATGCAACGGTACGTGGGCCGATGACGCCGTCGCCTTTCATGCCGGCCCGTTTCTGCACCGCCTTGATCACCGGCACCAGCTCCGGATCGTAGACCTCGCTGGTGGCGAGCCTCGCCAGGACCTCGCCATAGGCGCCGCCCATCTCGTCATCGAGATTGCGCGCGATCTTTGTCAAAAGCTTCGGCAGTTCAGGGCTGGTCTGCCCCGGCTTCAGCAGCAGATTGGGATCGATGGTGATTTCGTCTTCGGCGCTGGCCTGGAGCGCTTCCAGTTCGACGCGCAGCGCCTGATACTCGGCGTTCTGTGGGTGCCGCGATTCGAGGTAGGTGCGAGCTTGCTGGGTATGGGCCAGCGTCTTCAGCACCCCTTCCATGTCGAGCGGCTTCGGCGGAAAATCGTAGTAGCCGGTCATGCGGTTGGGATCGACGCGGCCGCTTTGTGCGTCACGGGCGTAGCGCAGGACGCGTGCCGACAGCGCCATCTCGAAGCGGACCAGCTCTTTCAGGCGTTCATCGGCATCGCCCGCCGATGTGCCTGCTGCCGGAATTTCGACGGTGTAGTCGGCGGGCGTCAGGCCGTAGCTCGCGGCTTCGCCCAGCACCCGCACCGCATCCTGCGCACGGCTGCTGGGACTGGTTCCCGTCACCCAGATGAAATCCGGATTGGCTGAGTAGTAGGCGATCAGCGCCTTGGCGATGTCCTTCTCGGCATAGAGGTCATAGCCGTCGAGCCCGGCAATGGCTTCGCGGAATGCAGCCCCGGTGGCCGCCGGCTCGAACGCAGCATCCTGCGGCGTTGCCGGTTCAGGCGCTGCCGACAGTGCCGAAAAATCGACGCGCACCAGCGGATCGCTCTTGTAGGTGTAATAGGACGGGCTGCTGATTTGCGCACCACCACCGCCACCACCGGAAGCGGCCGGCGCCTTGGGCCTCGGCTTGTATTTTGACGGTGGCGGGGGAAAGTTACCTTTCGGCGGTGCGTGTTTGACGCCGCCGCCGAAAAGCATGTCGAAGAACCCTTGTGCTTCAGCCTGCGGCGCGCCGAAGGCCAGCATTGCCACGGCCACCGCAAACGGCAGCACGGTGGCTTTGTTTCCAAGGAGTTTCATGGATCACCCGCTCCGGTTGAACCCGGATCCCGTTCCGCACCGCTTTCACGGTCTCGCCCACCGCATGGCGGATGTAAGGCGTGACTATACTGATTCATACTGATTTCGTTAAGCTTCGATAAATTTCGGAACGTCTGTTGCAGAACGGTTTCACAACATCGTGACGGGTCAAGCCAATCCGCCTTCGCCCCCGACCAATGGTAGTGCCCGCGAGCCAAGCCTCAAGCGTTGGCGCCGCCGTCGATGGTCAATGCCGCGCCTGTCACGAAGCGCCCTTCGGGGCCGGCAAGCCAGGCGACCATGCCGGCGATCTCGTCGGCCGTGCCGAAGCGAGGCGTCGCCATCTTCTGGCGCTGATGCTCGGCGTGCGGGCCGCCTGCTGGATTCATGTCGGTATCCGTCGACCCCGGATGGACGACATTGGCGGTGATGCCGCGCGGACCGAGATCGCGTGCAAAGGCCTTGGTCAGGCCAACCAAGGCAGCCTTGCTGGCCGAATAGGCGCTCAGGCCGGCATCGGTGGCACGCTCGGCCAGGTTGCTGCCGATCGAGATGATCCGGCCACCCTCGCCCATATGCGCTGCTGCCGCCTTGGCGGCGACGAACGGGGCTCTGAGGTTGACCTCCATTGTCTCATCGAAGTCGGCAAGCGACAGGGCATGGATCGGCGCAGCGCGCCAGATGCCGGCACTGTTGACGAGGATGTCGAGCCGTCCGAAGGCTTTTACCGCCTCACCGACTGCCGCCTCGATCGCGGCAGCATCGCGATTGTCGGCCTTGATGGCGAAGGCCCGACCGCCGGCCGCCTCGATTGCCCCGACCACCGAACGCGCCCGTTCCTCGCCATTCACATAGGTGATCGCCACGCCCGCGCCGTCGGCCGCGAGCCTTCGTGCGATCGCCGCACCGATGCCGCGGCTGCCGCCGGTGACGAGGGCGGCCTTGCCGTGCAAGCTCCTGGATGACATTTGCTTCTCCATTTTGTAGTGATTGATACATAAATATCTGCCAGCCTTGCTGAACCGCGTCAACTGAATTATGTATCGATCAACACAGAAAGCGCACCATGCCGGAACGAGGCCGCCCCCGCACCTTCGATCGAACCGCCGCCTTGCGGCGGGCAATGGAGGTGTTTTGGGCCAAGGGTTATGCGGGCGCGTCGATAAGCGACCTGACGGCTGCAATGGGCATCAACTCACCCAGCCTCTACGCAGCCTTCGGCAGCAAGGAAGCGCTGTTTCTCGAGGCGACCGAGCTTTACACGCAGGTGGAAGGCACCGAGATCTGGTCTGCGCTGGAAAAGGCGCCGACCGCTCGCCAGGCGGTCGAGCGGTTCCTGCGGCAGACGGCCAGGGCCTATTCGCAGACCGGCCGTCCACAAGGCTGCCTTATCGCGCTCGGCGCATTGCACCAGGACTCGAGCCGCGGCGCCATCTGCGATGATCTGCGCCGTCGCCGTGCCGAAAACCGCGAAGCCTTGCTGAGACGCCTCGAGCGTGGCGTGGCCGAGGGGGAGTTGCCGGCCGATTTCGACTGCGGTACGGCCGCGACCTTCTATGCGACCGTACAGCACGGCATGTCGATCCAGGCGCGCGACGGCGCGTCGCGCTCGGCTCTTCTGGAGACGGTGGCCGGGGCAATGGCGGCTTGGATAGCGATGGCCAGCACCGGGGCGGCGTGACGGTCGAACCCGGCAGACAAGAACAGACATTCAGGTCACTGCAGAGACGGCTCCAGCCTGCCGGCAACGAAGCCAACGGCGCGCTCCACCACACCCTTGTCCGCGAGAATGCGGCGGTGGCCGAGCCCGTCGGCCCAGTACAGCCGCACATGGTCGCCGGCACGCGCGTAGAGCCTTGCATGATCGGCGGACACTTCGCGGTCGTCCGGCGCGTGGATCACCAGCGTCGGCAGCGGCGCGCTTGCCAGTTGGCGGTCACCGGTGAATTCGTGCAGCGGCCGGCCGGCGATGCGCTCGACCCGGTCGGCCATGGCGACCTGCGAGCGCGAGCCGACATTCAGCATGCGGCTGAAATCGGCAAAGATCGCAGGAAGCGAGCTCGGCGCAGCGATTAGCACCAGCCGCCCGGCCGTCAACGGCGGGATATGTCTGATTGAACCGGCGACGGCATTGGCGGCGACGGCACCACCAAAGGAATGGCCGGCGATGGCGGCAAATGGGCCGAACCATTCGCCGGCAACCCGTGCTGCATCGACGGCACTGACAAGGGTCAGCCGGCGGCCCTGCGACTGGCCGTGGCCCGGCAAATCGAGCGAGACCACCTTGTAGCCGGCATCGCGATAGGCTTCGATCAATGTGCGCATGTATTCGGTACGCGAACGCCAGCCATGGATGACGAGCACGGTGCCTGCAGCCGCCCTGCCCGGCTCGGGCCGGAATTCATGCACCATGACGCAGCCGGTTCTGGTCTTTAGCCGGTGATGGCGCGCTTCGGTCATGAAATCGGCGGCGCGATCGATTGCGCGGCGCTCACCATGGCTCAAGCTCTTTTCGTGCGGCGTGCGGCAGAACAGCTCGAATGCAGCGCGCCCGGTGAGTCGCGGCGCCACATGCTCGGCCACGCCGAACGTGCCGCGGATGACCTTCAGTCCAAATGATGCCATAGTGGCGATCCATCCATTGGTTCAAGCATGAACATAATAGTTCAAACATGAACATTAAGCAAGACCTGCCCTGGGACAACCCGCGTTTTCGCAACTGGGTTGCGGTGGCGCGCGCCTGCCACGTGGTGGAACGCACCTTGGCGGTGAAGCTGGCGCCGCTCGACCTGAAGCCGGCGCAGCTCGACGTGCTGATGAACCTCTACCGCCATCCCGGCATGTCGCAGCACGACCTCGCTCGCCGCCTGCTGGTCGGTCGCTCCAACATCACCATGCTTTTGCCGCAGCTGGAGACCCGCGACCTGCTGCGCCGCGAGAGCGACGAGAAGGACAAGCGCGTGCTGCGGCTGACGTTGACTGAGGCAGGCGAGGCACTGCTGATGCGGGCCCTAAAGGTCCACATGACGCTGATCGAAAAGGCGATGAGCCAGTCGACGCCGGAACAATGCGACATGATCGGCGAACAGATGCGCAAGATTGCCGAGGTGTTGAAGACCGCCTGACGGCCCAGTGCTTCACCACCAAATTCCCTCACCACCAAATTTCTTCACCACATCGATTTTTGCGCGCGCTCCGGCCATTCCCTGTCGTAGACCTCGCCGTCGATGTTCTTGCGGCTGGTGATTTCCAGGATTTGGCCGGCGGTCGGCAGCGATTTCGGGTCGACATGCCTTGCCGGATTCCACAGATCCGACCGGTGGATGGCGCGGGCGCACTGGAAATAGACCGCATCGACCTCGACGACCGTCACCGAGCGCGCCGGCTTGCCCTCGACTGCGAACGAGGCGCAGAGCGCGGGATCGGTGGTGATGTGGGCGCGTCCATTGACGCGCAGCGTCGTGCCGGAACCCGGCACCAGGAACAGAAGCGCGACGCGCGGATCGCGAAGGATGTTCCTTAGCGAATCGGCACGGTTGTTACCGCGCCGGTCCGGCATCATCAGCGTTTTCGGATCGTGGATGCGGACGAAGCCGGCGAGATCGCCGCGCGGCGAGCAGTCCAGCCCTTCAGGCCCGCAGGTTGCGAGCGCAGCAAACGGCGAAGCTTCGATGAAAGCAGCGTATTCAGGAATCAGCTGGTCGAGTTCCTTGACCACCGACGCCTCGCCGGGCAGGCCATAGAGCGCTTCGAGCTGTTCGACGCTGGTGATCATGGACATGTTTTCGTCTCCAACCTTTGCCGGCGCTACTCCAGACGCATGACATTTTCACGACACGATGCCCGTTTGTCGGTCATCAGGAAACGGGTGTCGAGGGACCGCGAACAAGCGCAAACCGCTTTCGTGCTGACAGAAACGGAGGTCAAAAATGGAGAAACCGCTCGGCCGGCGACGCACCGCCATGGAACTTATTGAAAACATGTTCAATGTTGAAATGCGTTTCCTACAATCAGGCTCGGAGAGCCTCGATACGCTTGCCAGCGCATTTCATGTCGAGATTGTCGTGCATGAGCCTCGCTCCCTGCCCTATGCCGGTGACTGGAACGGCCTCGACGGCGTTGGCGCCCTTTTCCGCAAGATGCGGGAAATCTGGAGCGACGTGGCGGTGGAGGACCTCCGGGTCGCCCAAAACGATGACATGGTGTTCATGAGCTGCACGCTTTCGCGGACATCGCGGGCCAATGGTGCAACCATCAAGCAGCCGTTTGCCGAAGTCTTGCGCTTCAAGGATGACCGGCTGATCGAAGGCACGCCGTTTTATCACGACACCAGCGAGATACTGGCGATGCTGCGTTGACCGAAGCGTCCCGCGAAATCAGTCAGCGGTCGCGGCTCAGCCCCTTCTCTTCCAGCTCGGCGAGATAGGCGGCCCAGCGTGCATCCTTCTCATGACCCAGCGTATGCAGGTAATTCCAGGTGAAGATGCCGGTGTCGTGGAAATCGTCGAAGGTGATGCGCACGGCATAATTGCCGACCGGCTCGATCTTAAGGATCGCTACATTGCGCTTGCCGGGAACGGTGACGCGCTGTTCGGGCGAATGGCCCTGCACCTCGGCCGACGGCGAGGCGACGCGCAGCAGCTCGGCTGGCAATTCGAACGGCTGATGGCCCGGAAAGGTGACGGAAAGCAGCTTGCGGTCCTTCGAGACCCTGAGTTCCTTTGGCGCTGTCATGCTGGTGGATCCTGCGGAAGACAGCCTTCCCTACGCCGCTTCGCGTTGAGGGAAAAGGCCGTTTCAGAACTTCCGACATGATCTGTCGGCGTCGGGATGTTACCGCAGATCGCGAGCTTCTATCTTGAATGGCAAGTTGGCTCGCATCACATAGCCATATATAACGAAGCCGTTCACGGCCACGGGAAGCGCATAAGCATGGATATGATCGATCCTTTCGGTCGCACGATCACCTACCTGCGCGTGTCGGTCACCGACCGCTGCGATTTCCGCTGCACCTATTGCATGGCCGAGGACATGACGTTCCTGCCCAAGAAGGACCTGCTGTCGCTGGAAGAGCTCGACCGGCTTTGCACGGTCTTCATCGAAAAGGGCGTGCGCAAGCTCCGCCTCACCGGCGGTGAGCCGCTGGTGCGCAAGAACATCATGCATCTGGTGCGCCAGCTTTCGCGGCATCTCGAGAGCGGTGCGCTGGAAGAGCTGACGCTGACCACCAACGGATCGCAGCTTTCACGCTTTGCCACCGAGCTCGCCGACTGCGGCGTCAAACGCATCAACGTCTCGCTCGACACCCTCGATGCCGACAAATTCCGCCAGATCACCCGCTGGGGCAATCTGGATAAGGTCATGGACGGCATCGACGCGGCGCAGGCGGCGGGGCTGAAGGTAAAACTCAATGCGGTGGCCTTGAAGGACTTCAATGATGCCGAATTGCCGGAAATGCTGCGCTGGGCGCATGGCCGCGGCATGGATCTGACGGTCATCGAAACAATGCCGATGGGCGAGATCGACGCCGACCGCACCGACCAGTATTTGCCGCTGTCGCTGCTGCGCGCAGCACTCGAGCGCCAGTTCACGCTGAGCGATATTCCCTATAAGACCGGTGGCCCGGCCCGCTATGTCCACGTCGCCGAGACCGGCGGGCGGCTCGGCTTCATCACGCCGATGACGCATAATTTCTGCGAAAGCTGCAACCGGGTCCGGCTGACCTGCACCGGCACGCTTTACATGTGCCTCGGCCAGGAAGATGCAGCCGACCTGCGCGCACCACTGCGTGCGTCCGAAGGCAACGAGCTGGTCGCCGACGCCATCGACGAAGCAATCGGCCGCAAGCCGAAAGGCCACGACTTCATCATTGATCGCCGCACCAACCGCCCATCGGTGTCGCGGCATATGAGCGTCACCGGCGGCTGATTTTTCACCGATTTCGTGCAAGAATAATCGCCTTGGCATCGGCTTCGAGGCAAGGCTCATGCAGCGGCTTTTTGCAATCCCGACGTTTTTCGGAGTGATGGCGGGGACCATGGCAGTTGCCGCGCCACTCACCTATACGAACGAGCGCTTCGGTACCGTCTGCACCTTTCCGGATGAGATCTTCACTCTTCGCCAGCCTGAGCCGGACAATGGCGATGGACAACAATGGCTCACCGCTGATGGCGCCAGCCTGATCTGTTCAGGCATCCTCAATATCGATGATGAAACTCCGACAGCCTTCGTCTCCGCCCAGAGGGGCAGCAAGGAACCTGGCTACAAGATTACCTACAGCAAGACCGGCAAGGACTGGGCGGTGCTGTCGGGCATCAAAGGCGAGAACATCTTCTACGAACGCCGCCTGTTCGGAAAAGACGGTGTCATCCGTACGGTCTGGATCGACTATCCGCCAGCCTTGAAATCGAAATACGACCCGCTTATCGGAGCGATCGCCGGCAGCCTCAGGGGACCGTGAGCATCCGGCGACCTCGGAACATATTCGCAACCCGTTGTTTTTGCTAACGAGTCACGGTTGACGCGTGTAGTCGTATCGTACGGCAAGCCATTTCTTGCCGCTGCCATTGGCCTGGAGGAAATGCTGCTCGGCCACTTCGTGATTGTCGCCGTCCCTGGAAATGACGAAATCGGAGGCAGTGAATCGCCCTTCGACCTCAGGCCCGAAGCCGACGAAACCAAGCGGCTCGAAAAGCAGCGAAATCTTGCCGTCCTCCTCGCCACCAAAACTCCAGGCGGGCATGATCCCTGCCGGGAAACGGGTATCCATCGAGACATACTTCCAGCGGCCCTCCACCCGGTCATAGCTCAAATAGGCTATCCGCTGGAAGTCTGGGATTTTCGACCCGGGCGCCGGTCGCATCACCTCCTGCATGAAGGGGCCGATCATCGTACGCTCGGCCACCAGCCCGGTCATCACAATCGGCTGGGCGCCGGGCGTTGGCCAGATCGTGTTGACGACGGACCATTTCCCGACGCGGCGAGCGAGTTCATCCGCTTCGTGACCCGGCGTGGACATCCGTTCGACTGCCGACGCCGAAGCGCCGTTCTCGGCGAAGGCAGGCGCCATCGCCATGAGGATAACCGCCAGTGCAGAAGAGAACCGGGAAGCCGACGAAACGTGCCGCCTGCTGCCTGTGCCAAGCATGTCCGCATTGCCTCGTGCATTCATCATGGACCACCTCCCCAGACAAGATCAGAAGCCTACAATGACCAATTTGGTGAATCTTGCCGAGCAAATTTGATCTCGTCGAAAAATTTTCCTCGAGCCGCAGTGTGATCGATTTGCCCTCCGAACCCATCCTTTGGAACGGCACATTTCGGGATCACACCCAGAAAAGGTCTTGTCCGCAAACGGTTACCGGATTTACCGCAAGCCCGTTCGGGCCTAGCCTCTGCTCTGGAGCGGTTCTTCGCCCAGTGGGGGAATACGATATGCACAAACTCATTCTTTCTGTTGCATTGCTCAGCTTCGCGGCCCTGCCCGCGGCGGCCCAGTCGATCGGCGGCACCTATGCCGTGGCCGGCACCAACTTCGATGGATCGTCCTATGGTGGCGACGCGACGATTACGCTGACCAGCGAGACTACCTGCACGATCCATTGGGAGACAGGCGGCTCGTCCTCGGACGGCATCTGCATGCGCAACGACGATGCCTTCTCCGCCGGCTATGTCATGGGCAAGGCGGTTGGCCTTGTCGTCTACAAGGTGCAGGAAGACGGCTCGCTGCATGGCCTGTGGACGATTGCCGGCAAGGAAGGCAACGGCACCGAGGTGCTGACGCGCAAATAAGCCTGCCGCTCTTGCGAGGTAGATGTCACGGGCCACAGAAAGGCTGTGGCCCAGCCCTTTGACGTTGCTGTTTTGCGGGTGCCTGCTAGACGCTTGCTGCAGGACTCACCCGGTAATCGCCTTGCCTCTTTCGCCAAATCTGCGCGGCGCGTTGTTCATGATGGTGGCCATGATTGGTTTCACCCTCAACGATGCAATCACCAAATTCTCGTCGGAATCGATGAACATGGCGCAGGTCATGCTGATCCGCGGCGCCTTCGCTTCGCTTTTCGTTGCCCTGCTTGCGTGGCAACGCGGCGCGCTTGCCCGGCCTGGCTCGATGCTGCAGCCGACAGTTGCGCTGCGCGTCGCCAGCGAGGCCGGCGCCACGGTGTCGTTCCTGGTTGCTCTGGCACATCTTCCGATCGCCAATGTGTCCGCCGTGCTGCAGGCGCTGCCGCTGGCTGTGACGATGGGCGCCGCGCTTGTGTTCAACGAGGGCGTCGGCTGGCGGCGCTGGCTGGCCATTGCCGTCGGTTTTGCCGGCGTGCTGATCATTGTGCGGCCGGGCTTCGAAGGGTTCAGCATGTTTTCTCTGCTGGCACTGGCTAGCGTGGCATGCTGCGCGGTGCGCGACCTCGCCACCAAGCGGATTCCGCAGGCAATTCCGACATTGCTGGTGTCGACCGCCACCGCTCTTGCCATGACCGTTCTGGGCGCAGCATTGCTTTCGCCGATGGGCGGTTGGACGCCGATGACGGGAAAAAGCACGGCATTCCTGGCGCTGGCGGCGGTGCTCGTGCTCATTGGCTACCAGTTCATCATCATGGCGATGCGGGTGGGCGATATCTCCTTCATCGCGCCGTTCCGCTACACCGCCCTGCTCTGGTCGATCCTGCTTGGCTTCACGATCTTCGGCGATGTCCCCGATCTGCCGATGATCGTCGGTGCCACGATCATCATCGCCTCAGGCCTCTATGCGCTCTACCGCGAACGGATCGTCGGCCGGCGAAAGACAGCTGCCGAAAGCGCTGGACCGGACATGGCGCCGGACGGCATATAGGCGCGACCGTTGACGACCGTCTGATTTGAAAACTTGATTTGGTCATAGGGTCTAGCAGCAAACGATGGGCCGAGATATCGCAGGGATCATTCTGGCCGGCGGCCGGTCGAGCCGGATGGGCGGCGGCGACAAGACGCTGCTTGCGCTTGGCGATTGGACCCTGCTCGACCGTGTCGTTTCGCGCCTTGGCCCGCAGGTCGGCCCGCTGGCGCTCAACGCCAATGGCGATCCGGCACGGTTTGCCGCGACGGGGCTTCCCGTGCTTGCCGACACCGTCAAGGGTTATGCCGGGCCGCTTGCCGGGATCCTGACCGGCCTCGAATGGGCTTCCGACACCACTTGCCAGGCGCTGGTCACGGCTGCAGGCGATACGCCTTTCCTGCCCAAGGATATGGTCGAGCGGCTGCTCGCGGCAGCCTATGCACGCCCGGGCTCGATCGCCGTTGCCTGTTCCGGCGGCAAACGGCATCCGACGTTTGCGCTCTGGCCGCTGGGGCTCGACCAGGCCTTGCGCCAATTTCTCGTCGAGGAAGACAACCGGCGCGTTTCGGCGTTCATCGACCGGCACGGTTTTGTCGAAGTGGATTTTCCCATCCTGAAATCCAGAGGGGCCGAGATCGATCCCTTCTTCAACATCAACACTCCCGACGACCTTGCCCGGGCCGCGCATCTGTTGCAGAGCATCGAGCCATGAACAGACGTATCTTCGGCATCACTGGCTGGAAGAACTCCGGCAAGACGACATTGACCGAAAAGCTGGTAGCCGAACTCGTCCGGCGCAGCTGGAAAGTGTCGACTGTAAAACACGCCCATCATGATTTCGACATCGACAAACCTGGAGCGGATAGCTTTCGCCATCGCCAGGCGGGAGCGATGGAGGTGGCGATCGTGTCGGGCAGGCGCTGGGCGCTGATGCACGAATTGCGTGGCGAGGACGAGCCGACGCTGGAGGCGATCCTGTCACGGCTGGCACCCTCCGACATCGTGCTGGTCGAGGGCTACAAGCGCGAGGCCCACAAGAAAATCGAGACGCGACGGCTCGAGGCCAAGGACCGGACACCGCTCTCGGCAGGCGATCCACACATTATCGCCATCGCCTCCGATTTCGCCATTGTGGGGGAAGACCTGCCGGTCTTTGATCTCGACGATGCGAATTCGATAGCCGACTTCATCGAGCGCGCCACCGGCCTGACGCGCTGAGATCGCGGCCGCGGGGAGCTTCCCGCCACTTTCTCTCCATTTAGGCGTTTGACCCAGCGTCACCGTTTTCTGAACATGACCTTCCCTCAAGCGGCGGTTTTGCAGTTGCTTTTTCTTGGGAAAGAATGGGAGTATCGCGCCAGCGGGCGGTCAAAAGCACCGCCCACAGAGCCGTTCGGGAACGACGGCCGGGACCAACAGAGAGGACCATTATGCGTATTGCACTGCGTATCGCGCTCGCCGCATCGGCTGCGCTGCTGACGCTTGGCGTTGCCCAGGCCCAGGAAAAAACCTTGAGGATCGGCACCGAAGGAGCGTATCCGCCATTCAACAACCTCACCGCCGACGGCCAGCTCGTGGGCTTCGATATCGATATCGCCAAGGCACTGTGCGACGAGATGAAGGTGAAGTGCACTTTTGTCGCGCAGGACTGGGACGGCATCATTCCAGCCCTTCAGGCAGGCAAGTTCGACGCCATTGTCGCGTCTATGTCGATCACCCCGGAACGCGCCGAGAAGGTCGACTTCACCCACAAATATTACAATACGCCGCCGGCAATCGCCGCGCCTAAGGACACTGATATCAAGGGTGTCACCAAGGAAGATTTGGCCGGCAAGACGATCGGCGTGCAGGCGTCCACCACGCATTTCAACTATTCGACCAAGACTTATACCGACAGCACCGTCAAGCCGTATCCGACCGCGCAGGAATACCAGCTCGATCTGGCCAATGGCAGGCTCGATGCCGCCAATGACGACGTCGTCGTGCTGCAGCAATGGCTGGATTCGCCGGACGGCGCCTGCTGTAAGCTGGTCGGCACAATCCAGCCGGTTATCGAAATCCACGGTCCGGGCGCCGGCATTGCCGTGCGCAAGGGCGAGACCGATCTGGTCAACCAGTTCAATGCGGCGATCGACGCCATCCGCGCGAACGGAAAGTACAAGGAAATCAACGACAAGTACTTCAAATTCGACGTCTATGGCGGCGAGTCCTGATCGACCGACATAGGACGATGTGAACGGCGGGAGATTCCCGCCGTTCTTATAAGGATGCCGCGCACGAGGGGTGACGCGGTTCGGGCCGCAAAGAGCCTTAAGGAGAACAGGCAGGCGGATGCAGAGCGCACTGACGCTTCTCAGTTGGGGACCCGAAGGCTGGCTCGACGACATCGCCGCGGGTGTGTTTGTCACAGTATGTCTTGCGCTGGCCACGCTGCCCTTCGGGCTGACGCTCGGCTTTTTCGTGGCGCTGGCCAAACAGTCGCAAGAGCCGTCGCTGAGACTGGCCGGGAACATCTACACCACGATCTTTCGCGGAATACCCGAGCTGCTCACGCTGTTTCTGATCTTCTTCGGCATCCCATTGATCCTGCAATACATTGTCCGGCTGGTGAGCCCCGGGACATCGGCCGACGTCAACAGCTTCGTCGCCGGGATGATCGCGCTGTGCTTCATTTTCTCTTCTTATTCCAGCGAGGTGTTTTTATCCGCCTTCCGCGCGATTCCAAAAGGGCAATATGAGGGAGGCTATTCGGTTGGCCTGTCCAGCGGCCAGACGATGCGGCTGATCGTACTGCCGCAGTTGATCCGCATCGCATTGCCCGGACTTGCCAATCTTTGGCTGATCCTGCTCAAGGACACCGCGCTCGTCTCGGCCGTCGGCCTCAACGAGATCCTCCGGCAGAGCGGGGTTGCCGCTCGCGTCACCAAGCACGCCTTCCTGTTTTACGGTTTTGCCGGCCTGATCTATCTCCTGCTAGCGATCGTCTCCTCCTTCGGCATCAATGCGATCGAACGAGCGGTTGGCGGCAGCGAGGTCAAGAGATGAGCCTGGCCACCGACACGCTGAAGGTTGACCGGCCGCCGCCGCCCGCACGCGGCTGGTCGCGCCAACGCATCCTCGGCCATGTCCTGGTCGGCCTGTGGATCGCTCTCGGCATTGGCGTGGTCGTCTACCTGGTCACTGCGTGGAACCCGGAGTTCTTCCAGAAATATGCACCCGGCTACATATCCGGCCTTGGCATCACCCTGCTGCTGGTTGCCATCTCGATTGTGCTTGGTGCGATCCTGTCGGTGCCGATCGCCTATGCACGTATGTCGAACAATCCGATCCTTTCGGGGTTCGCCTATGCCTATGTCTATTTCTTTCGCGGCACGCCGCTGTTGGCGCAGACCTTCCTGGTCTACTACGGGGTCGGCTCCTTCCGACCGGAGCTCGAGATGGTCGGCCTGTGGGGCTTCTTCCGCGAAGCGTTCAACTGCGCGATCTTCGCCTTTTCGCTGAATACGGCCGCCTACCAGGCCGAGATTTTGCGTGGCGCGATCGAGAGCGTGCCAAGGGGCCAATGGGAAGGTGCCGCCTCGCTCGGCCTGCACAAACTGCAGACGATGTGGAAAATCATCCTGCCGCAGGCGCTGATTGTGGCGCTGCGCCCTTATGGCAACGAGATCATCCTGATGATCAAGGGCTCGGCAATCGTCGCCATCATCACGGTCTACGATTTGATGGGCATCACCCGGCTCACTTATGCGCGCACCTTCGACTTTCAGTCGTATATCTGGGCGGCGATCATCTATCTGGTCATCGTCGAAACATTGCGCCACGGCGTCGAGTGGATCGAACGGCGTATCACCATCCATCTGCACCGCTGACTCCCATCCCCTTGCCTGATCCGATAAGAAGGCCGCAAAGCAGGTTTCTAAGGGATTCGAAAACATGGCTTCGGTGGCATTTCTCGGTCTTGGCGTCATGGGTTATCCGATGGCCGGGCATCTCAAGAACAAGGGCGGTCACGACGTCACTGTCTACAACCGCACCAGGGCCAAGGCCGAGCAGTGGGTTGCCCAGCATGGCGGCAGCTTCGCCGTGACGCCGGCAGAGGCGGCCGAGGGCAAGGACTTCGTTTTTTCCTGCGTCGGCAATGACGACGATCTGCGCTCGGTGACGACCGGCGCCGGAGGCGCCTTCAATTCAGTGAAGAAGGGCGCCATCTTCGTCGACAACACCACGGCATCGGCCGAGGTCGCGCGCGAACTGGCGCAGCAGGCGCAAGCGCTCGGGTTTTCGTCCCTCGACGCTCCGGTCTCCGGCGGTCAGGCAGGCGCTGAGAACGGCGTGCTGACCGTGATGGTCGGCGGCGAGCCAGACGCCTTCGACAGGGCCAAGCCGGTCATAGATGCTTATGCCCGCATGGTCGGGTTGATGGGACCGGCTGGGGCTGGCCAGCTCACCAAGATGATCAACCAGATCTGCATCGCCGGCCTCGTTCAGGGACTGGCCGAAGGTATCCATTTCGGCAAGCAGGCCGGGCTCGACATCGAAAAGGTGATCGAGGTGATTTCCAAGGGCGCGGCCGGTTCCTGGCAGATGGAGAACCGCCACAAGACGATGAATGCCGGCAAATATGATTTCGGCTTCGCCGTCGACTGGATGCGCAAGGATCTTGGCATCTGCCTCGCCGAGGCCGACCGCAACGGCGCCAAACTGCCGGTGACGGCACTTGTCGACCAGTTTTACAAGGACGTGCAGGCGATTGGCGGCAAGCGCTGGGACACGTCCTCGCTGCTGACGCGGCTGGAGAAATAGGATTTCACCGTGGCCGAGCTTTCGCCTCAATCCAGCGCCGACGAAATCGTCGCTCATCTGCGCTCGATCGCCTCGGAGGAAAATCGACTTGGCATGCTGCGCTACGGCATCAAGATCGAACGTGCGCTCGGTATCTCGCATGGCGTGCAGCGGCAGATTGCCAAGAAAATCAAGCGCAACCATGAGCGTGCCTTCGAGCTTTGGCAGACAGGCATCATGGAGGCGCAGTTCATCGCTTCCGTGACAGCCGATCCGGAGCGGTTCTCCGCTGCGGATGCAAGACGATGGGCGGCGACTTTCGACTCGTGGGATATCGTCGACGGGGTCTCCGATCTCTTTGTCGATACGGATTGCTGGAGGGAATTGATCGCCGAATTCGCGGTCGACGAACGGGAATTCGTTCGGCGCACGGCGTTTGCGATGATGGCTTGGTCGGTGGTCCACCGGAAGAAGGAACCCGAGGCGACCTTCCTCGAATTCCTGTCGATCATCGAAGCGCATGCGACCGACGGCCGCAATTTTGTGAAGAAGGCGGTGAACTGGGCGCTTCGTTCGATCGGCAAACGATCGATGAATTTGCACGGCCCTGCCCTTGCCCTGGCGCAAAAACTAGCGGCCTCGACAGACAGGACTGCGCGCTGGATCGGCAAGGACGCCGTGAAGGAACTTTCCGATGCCAAGACGCTCGAACGGCTCGCCGCCAGAAAAGCTTGACCTGAGCAAAGTGCGCTTCACGGAGGTGACGCAATCGACGCGCGCTGATTTCGAAAACCTGTTCGAGCAACCAGGCGGGCCGAAATATTGCTGGTGCATGGCCTGGCGACCTCGACCGCCGCGAGCATGTCGAGAACGACGAGAAGAAACGCGCGATGATGGCGCTGATCGAGGCTGGCACGCCGGTCGGCATTGTCGCCCAGATCAATGGCCGGACCGTCGGCTGGTGCTCGGTCGCGCCGCGCGAGACCTACCGCAGGCTGTCGCGGCAGCAGGACGATAGCGAGATGGGCATCTGGTCGATCGTCTGCTTCTATGTACCGAGAGCGCTGCGCGGTGGCGGGCTGGCAAGCGCATTGCTCGACGCGGCCATCGATCACGCCTTTGCCAAAGGCGCCAGGACGATCGAAGCCTATCCGGTCGACCAGGCGTCGCCGAGCTACAGCTTTATGGGTTTTCGGGACACGTTCGCCGCCCGCGGCTTTCGCGAGATCGGCATGACCGGCTCGCGCCGGCATGTGATGCGGCTTGAGCGTTGACCTGTGAGGCAGCGGCAGCTTTACTTGATGTCCGCAGATCAAGGCTCAACGGCGGAGCAGCGATGAGCAACCGTTTTAAATCAGGCACGATCATGGCAACTGCCTTGTTGGCGTCCGCGATCGCGGCAAGCGCTTCCGCCGGAACCATGCATATTTTCTGGAAGGATCTGCGCCCGGCGACCCAGGCAGCCGCCGAAAGCGTCGGACTGCCAATGATCGCGGCCAAAATGCCGGATCATGGCGAAACGCTCTCTCACGATTTGCAGGACCAGACCGTGCAGCTCGCGGGCTACGCACTGCCGGTCGATCGCGACGGTGATCTCGTCTATCAATTCCTGCTGGTGCCCTGGACAGGGGCCTGCAGCCATATGCCGACGCCGCCGCCCAACCAGATCGTCCTCGTTACGCCTGCGCAACCCTACCGGATGTCCGAGGCCTACCAGCCGGTTTCGATAACTGGCGCACTAGAGCCAGGCATGGAGAAGAGCCAGCTTTTCATCCTTGATGGCGTCAGTGTCATCCAGTCGGGCTACACTGTGCGCAAGGCCGAGGTGGTCAACGTCGACACCGTGCCGGACACGATCACGCTGCCGGTCAACTCGCCCTGGACTTTCCTCAACAAAAAGAAGAACTAAGCAGAAGAATCTCAAGCGGCGTTGGCGCCGGACTCCTTGTCGAGCACCATGTAATCCAGCGGCATCTCGGTGGTGTATTTGATCTGCTCCATGGCGAAGGAAGACGACACGTCGCGGATCTCGATCTTGGCGATCAGCCGCTTGTAGAAGGCGTCGTAGGCGGCGATGTCGGGCACCACGACGCGCAAGAGATAGTCGACATCGCCGCTCATGCGGTAGAATTCGACCACTTCGGGAAATTCCTGGATGACCTCCGAAAAGCGCCGCAGCCATTCATGGCTGTGCGAATTGGTGCGGATCGACACAAACACCGTGACCCGCACATTGACCTTTTCATGGTCGAGGATGGCGACGCGCCGCTTGATGACGCCCTCTTCCTCGAGCTTCTGGATGCGCCGCCAGCACGGCGTCGTCGACAGGCCGACCTTCTTGGCGACGTCGGCGACCGCAAGCGTCGCATCCTCCTGCAGGAGGCGGAGGATTTTTCTATCGAGGCGGTCCATTGGGTGCTCCCCCTGATGCAAGTCGTCCAAAGTGCGCAGCGGCTTTGGCACAACGATATGCATAAAAACAAGAATTTAAAGCGCGTCCCCTCATGCGCTACGCGCTTCGAGGAATAGATTACCATATTCCCTCTTGTCATGGCCTTTTACAAGAAAGAAATTCTGTTGGATAGCACGAAAGCGAGTGATTTCTTGCTGAATGCCTAGCCGATGCGATAGCGGATTTCCGATCTTAGAAATGGCAGCAAATCCATTTCAAACCATGGATTGCGCTTCAGCCAGCCGGTGTTGCGCCAGGACGGGTGCGGCAGCGGCAGGACTTTCGGGTCAGTCGGTGCCGCCCAGATGGCGCGCCAGTCCAAGACTGTTTCTGTCAGCGAGGGACGGCGCGCCGCGCCCATATGCCAGCTTTGCGCGTAGATGCCGATCGTCAGCACCAGATCGACTTGCGGCATCAGCGCCATCAGCGATACGCGCCAGGCCGGCGCACATTCGCGGCGCGGCGGCAGGTCGGCGCCCTTGGCGTCCTGACCCGGAAAGCAAAAGCCCATCGGCACAACGGCAAACTTGTCCGTGTCATAGAATTCCTCGCTGCCGACGCCGAGCCAGCTTCGCAGCCGGTCGCCGGAGGCGTCGGTGAACGGCATGCCTGACACGTGGACCTTGGTACCCGGCGCCTGGCTGGCGATCAGGATGCGGGCGCTCGAAGATGGCCTGAGCACCGGACGCGGCTGGTGCGGCAATGGCCTGCCGGCCGGCTTATCGACGCAGATGCGGCAGGCGCGTACCCTCGCTGCCAAGGCTTCCAACTCTTCGCTCATTCGGAACTCATTGTCAGGCGGCGGCACTCGGCCGGCTTGAGATTGCCCGATACCAGCGCAGCACGTTGGTGCACTCTTCGGGTACCTTGATGCGAGCCGGCTTCATGAAGTCGATGGCGACCAGCCCGGTGATGTCGGCGATCGAATAGGTATCGCCGGCGACGAATTCCCTGCCGGCGAGCTCAGTGTCCAGAAATTTCAGGAATTCGATCGCCTTCGGCTTGTTGGTCTCGCCCCATTCGGGGATTTGCGGGATCTCCCATTCCCTCATTGCGGGATGGATATGCCGGAACGCCGCGGAGACGCAGCCGAACAGATTGAACTCCACGCGCCTTTGCCACATCTCGACGATTGCCTTGCCCAGCGCACCACGCCCGAACAAAGCCGGCTCGGGGTGCAGTTCCTCGAAGTAACGGCAGATTGCGACGGACTCGGCGATGATGGTGCCATCGTCGAGTTCGAGCACCGGCAGACGCTTCAGCGGATTGCGCGAGCTGACCGGCTGCTCTTTGTGCTCCAGCGCACCCATGTCGACCGGCACCAGCGGAACTTCAACTCCCTTTTCAGCCAGGAAAATCCGAACCCGACGTGGATTGGGCGCGCGCCCGCCGTCGAACAGCTTCATCTCTATCCTCCTCGTCCGTACGACGAATTATAGGCGCAGCTCACCAGAAGCGAAAAATCTCCCGCAGGGCGTCGCCGATCGACGCCAAGGTCCCGTGTTTTCTTTCGACCAGCTCGTGCCCGTGGCTCTCGCGCCAGTTCTTCGGCTCGTCGAAAGTTCCGGCCCAGATGCCGGCCTTGCCTGCGCGCGCAGCGGCTTCCTCGGTCTCGAAGTCGCCAAAGGCGACCGCCCAGCCGGCCTCGACCTGAGCGCGGTTGAGATCCTTGCCGCCGACCTTGCAATCGCCGAGCAGCCTGCCGTAGCGGTCGCGCTGCCAGCCGCTGCAGGAAACCGCTTTGCCGGCAATCAACCGCACCAGGGACTGCCGCGCGAGCTTGCCGCAGGGATAGTCGGCACCGTCCTTGCGGCAGATCTGCGAATATTCCGGCGCATCGATGCCACGCATGCGGACACGCTCGCTGCCGAGGGTGATGCTATCGCCGTCATTGACAATCGCCGCGCCCTCCGTCTTGCGCGTCTCCACCCGGTCGAGGCGCGCCGCCAGGAGGATCAGCAGGCCAAGCACGATGAGCGTCAGCCCATAGTCCATCAGCCTGCGCCACAGGCTTCGCGGACGCGGCGCATAGTATCGCTCGCGCGGCCATCGCGACCACGAACGGCTCATATGGCAAACCGTTGGTTAATCATTCGAACGTAGCTTAACGATTTGAAATTGCTGCCCGCGTAAATTGAAGACTTCATGCCCCTGCAACGCTCGACCACGGCGGACAAGTTTATTGTGGACCGCAGGAAACGCCATCGCAACAGCGATGTCGCGCGCGCGGTGCGCAAGACGCGCGACCGTCTTTCGCAGCAAGCCGGAAATCCCGACTTCGACCGCGAGCTGTTGAAGCTCCACGCGCTGTCGATGACCGGCGGCGTGATCGTCATCCCGCTGCTCGTTCTGGCAACGGCCGCCGCAGGCTTGCTCGCGGGCATCGGCAAGGAGATCGGCGTCTGGGCGCTGTTCACATTCATCTGCTATACCATCGTTGCGTTCATGGCGAGACGCGTCACGCAAACGTCCGAGCTCAACCCGCTGGAAACGCATAGGGATTTCCTGATCGGCCATTTTCTTTGCGGGCTTGGCTGGGCCTGGTTCGCATGGCTCGGCTGCGAAACTTGCCAAATCGATCAGTTCCAGGTCGCCAAGGCGGTGGTGCTGCTGCTCGCCATGTCGGCAACCGCGATCCTGGCATCGTCCCTGCGCGGTGCGCTGTTGGCGACCTTCGCCCTCCCGGTCGCCATCTATGCCTATGCCAGTGCGAAACTATGGCTGCCCGTCGAAGTGATCATGGCAGGTTTGCTGATCGCTTCGCTGCCTTTCTTCGCCTATGTGGCGCGCCAGCTCAACCGTTCCTCGCTGATGCTGCTGTCGTTCCGCTCCGAAAAGGATGCGCTGATCGCCGAACTGGAGACGGCGAAATCGATGTCGGACGAGGCACGGCGGCGGGCGGAAGACGCAAATCTGGCGAAATCACGTTTCCTGGCCTCGATGAGTCACGAACTGCGCACGCCGCTCAACGCCATTCTCGGCTTTTCCGAAGTGATGGCCAACGAGGTGCTCGGCCCGATGAGCAACCCGACCTATCGCGACTATGCCCGCGACGTGCATGACTCCGGACAGCATCTGCTCGACCTGATCAACGAAATCCTCGACTTGTCGCGCATCGAAGCGGGTCGCTACCAGCTCAATGAGGAGCCGATGATGCTGCTCTCCGTCGTCGAGGATTGCTGCCACATGATGGAGCTGAAGGCCCGCAACAAGGACATCCGCATCGTCCAGGATTTCGAAAACGCCTTGCCGCGCCTGTTCGCCGACGAACGCGCGGTGCGGCAGATTGCGCTCAACCTCTTGTCCAATGCCATCAAGTTCACCGCGACCGGCGGCGAAATCCGCGTGCGCGTCGGCTGGACGGCGGGCGGCGGGCAATATCTCTCCGTCAAGGACAATGGGCCGGGCATACCGGAAGACGAGATCCCGATCGTACTCTCGGCCTTCGGCCAGGGCTCGATCGCCATCAAGAGCGCCGAACAGGGCACCGGGCTTGGCCTGCCGATCGTGCAGGGCCTGCTGGCCATGCATGGCGGCGAATTCCAGCTCCATTCCAGGCTACGCGAAGGCACCGAGGCGATCGCCATCTTCCCGCTGAGCCGGGTGATGGAGGAACTGCCGGCGCTGCCGACCAGGGCGGTTGCTTCGCGCCGGCGCTGAATGCTTAACCGCGGACCGCGGCTGCCATGCCGGAGCTGGTCAGCGCGGCCGCCTTGACCAGTCCAGCGGCAAGAGCCGCCCCTACCCCCTCGCCCTGGCTGACGCCCAGATCGAGCAGCGCGCGAAGGCCGAGGCGCTCGGCGGCCTTGGCATGGCCCGGCTCCGGCGATAGGCTTGCGAGGAGACAATGATCGAGCGCGGCGGGGTTGGCGGCATATAGGGCGGCAGCGGCCGCGGTCACCGCAAACCCATCGAGCAGCACCGGGATCTTCTGCATCCGCGCCGCCAGAATGGCGCCGCAGATCGCTGCGAATTCCCGTCCACCGACCCGGCGAAGCGCTTCCAGCGGATCCTTGAGGCTCGCGCCGTGAAACGCCATCGCGGCATCGACCACCTCCGCCTTGCGCCTCTGCATCGCTGCGTTGGCCCCCGATCCAGGGCCGACCCAGTCGGCACCGGTGCCGCCGAACAGCGCCGCGCAAAGAGCCGCGGCGACAGTCGAATTGCCGACGCCGAGGTCGCCAAGGCAAAGCAGGTCGGTGCCGCCGGCAATCGCTTCCATGCCGAAGGCCATGGTGGCGGCGCAACCGCGCTCGTCCAGTGCCGCGTCCTCGGTGATGTCGGCTGTTGGAATGTGCAGAGCCAGATCGAACACCTTCAAGCCGAGATCGTTGGCGATGCAGATCTGGTTGATCGCTGCACCGCCGGCGGCGCAGAGCTCGACCGCATTTGCCGTGGCGGCGGCGGGGCGCGGCGAAATGCCGTGGCGGGTGACGCCATGATTGCCGGCAAAGAGCGCCACCAATGGCCGCGTCACCGCCGGTGGCGCGCGGCCGCTCCAGCCGGCGAGCCAGGCGGCGACGTCCTCGATGCGGCCGAGCGAGCCTTTGGGCTTGTCTGCCTTGGCAAACAACTGGCGCACGCGGGCGTTGGCCGCCATATCTGCCGGCGGCAGGCTCACCAGAAGGTCGCGAAAATCGTCGAAAGGCAGCGCGCTGGTCATGTCGATGGCGATCGTCCCTGTGAATTGGTGAGCGGCATAGCCGCCTTGGCCAGCCGGCACAACCTCGGCGTAACTTGGCGGTATTGACGCGAAAGCACTTGTTGGCGGCGCACCCCGGAGGGCTTGCATTGACTTTGTCGTTGCACCATGTGGAGGCTAGCCAAGGAAATCCTCATGACGGCCATTGAATCCCCGTGCATCCTGGTCTGCTCGATCGACATGAAAACCGGTTTCTGTTTCGGTTGCGGGCGCACGCGCGAGGAAATCGCCGCCTGGATCGACATGACCCCGCAAACCCGCCGCAGCGTCATGGCCGAGCTGCCGGCAAGGCTGGAAACAGTCGAGCGACGCCCCCGCCGGGAAACCCGTCGCAGCCGCATGGCACGCGAACGCGACGCCCTCTCGTGAACCGGCCGCAGAGATGAACCGACTGTTGTGGATTCTGATCGTCGCGATCGGGGCGGGTGTGCTCCTGCTCATGCTCAACAATTCCGCCGGCAGCACGTTTGGCATTGAGAATTACGATTTCAGCCAGCTGATCTGGCTTGGCGCTTTAGCGGCGCTCGTCGGCGCCGGCCTGCTCAGATCGGGCAGGCCGTTAGGCACCATGGCCCGCAGCCTCGGCGCCTGGGGTGCCATCGTGCTGGCGCTGATCGCCGGCTATCAGTACCGCTATGAGTTGCAGGATTTCGCCAGCCGCGTCACCGCCGGCTTTGTTCCCGGCAGTCCGCTGGCACTGGGCGTGGACGAAGGCCATGCCACCGTCACCCTGGACAAGGCCGGCAACGGCCATTTCGAAGCGCGTGTCACGATCAACGGGACGCCGATCCTGACGGTTGTCGATACCGGCGCGACCAGCACCGTGCTGACCGCCGAGGACGCACTGGCGGTCGGGTTCAATTCGGCGGCTCTCCGCTTCACCATACCGATCTCTACCGCCAACGGCATGACACGCGCCGCCGCCGTAAAAACCGATGAGCTGTCGATCGGCGGCATCGTGCGCAAGGACATGCCCATCATGATCGCCGCACCCGGCACGCTCGGCCAGAGCCTGCTCGGCATGAATTTCATCGGCTCGCTATCGGGCTTCGACGTCCGTGGCGATCGCATGATTTTGCGGGATTAACTTCTTTCCTCAGGCCGCCTCTGCGGTCCTGCCGAAATCGACTTCTGCGAAAGCCGCCTTGAGCACCTGCGGTCCGGCACCCGGCTTTGTCGCCTCGGTGGAAAGGATCTGCCGATAGCGGCGTGCACCGGGCAGGCCGTGAAACAGCCCGACCATGTGCCGGGTGACATGCCCGAGGCGTCCACCCTGCTCGATATGGCGTGCCGCGTAATCCGCCATGGCATCGATCAGCGCGGCAAAATCGAACGGCTCAGCCGTGCCGCCGTAAAACGCGGCATCGATGCCGGTCAGTATCCCGGGCGTGTGATAGGCGGCGCGGCCGAGCATAGCGCCATCGACATGGTCGAGATGCCTCAGCGCCTCTGCAAGAGATTGAATGCCGCCATTGATGCCGATGAATTTGTTTTGTTTTCTGGCTTTCAGCCGATAGACGCGGCCATAGTCGAGCGGTGGGACGTCGCGATTTTCTTTTGGGCTCAGACCTTCCAGCCAGGCCTTGCGGGCGTGCACCCACAGCGCGTCGGCGCCGGCCGCGAAAACACCGTCGGCCAAGGCATCGAGTGCCGGTTCCGGATCCTGCTCGTCGACGCCGATGCGGCACTTGACGGTAACCGGTATTTTCACCGCCGCCTTCATCGCAGCGACGCAATCCGCGACGAGCACCGGCGTCTTCATCAGGCAGGCGCCGAACGTGCCCGACTGGACGCGGTCGGACGGACAGCCGACATTGAGGTTGATTTCATCATAGCCGAAGGCTTCGCCGATGCGCCCCGCCTCGGCCAGCTTTCCCGGATCGGCGCCGCCGAGCTGCAGCGCCACCGGATGTTCGCTGTCGTCGAAGCCGAGCAGCCGCTCGCGTGCGCCGTGGATGACCGCATCTGCCACCACCATCTCGGTGTAGAGCAGCGCCTCGCGCGTCAATTGGTGATGGAAGAACCGGCAGTGCCGGTCCGTCCAGTCCATCATGGGTGCGATGGCGAAACGCCGAGATACGCCAATCTGCGATTTCCTTTCGTTTTCCACTACTTACACCTTCTAAATCACTTTTGCGGTTGTCTCGTTTCGTCCGATTCTGTACCGTTTCTCCCGAAAGGTACAACAAATGTTGTACCGCCGAAGGGGATGTAGCATGGCTCGCACAGATTGACCTGTGCGCTCAAGACCCCTTTTGCCCAGACTGATGGCTTGCCCAGTATCAATAGTCGGGCGGCTCGCCCACGAGCAGTTACCAACTTCGACACGCCGGATGTCGACGTATTCTCAAATCAGATCCCGCGAACGTTGTTGCTACGATTTCGCGCAAAAACGTTTCAGCCGTGCCATGCCGCTCTCAATCACGGAGTCAGCGCCCGAGAAAGAGATGCGTATGAAGTTTTTCATATCCGGCCCAAACGCGACGCCCGGCACGATTGCCAGTCGTTCCGTGGAGTACAGACGCTCGACAAACTCAGTGCCGGGTAAACCCGTTGCACTGACGTCGACGAAACAGAACATGCCGCCACCCGGCCTCGCGAATTTCAGCTGGGGAATCTCGGAGAGCCTAGCGCACATCAGATCGCGTCTGCGCTTGAGTTCGCTTGCGAAAAACCGCATCTCTTCGTCACCCGCCTCATCGAGAGCCACCGCTGCGGCATCCTGAATAAAGGTCGGCGATCCGAAGAGCATGCATTGCGCAAGATTTTCCAAATGAACTGATGCCGAGACCGGCCCAAGCGTCCATCCTAGCCTCCAGCCAGTCATTGCATGAGACTTGGACAGGCTGTTCACAATTATGGTCCGCTCCGTCATGCCGGGAATGGACGTTACTGAGAGGAACTCGCCGTCAAAGACTGCGCTGCGGTAAACCTCGTCGCTGATGATCCATAGATTGTGCCGCTCAGCAAATGTCGCAACGGTTTCCAGATCCTGCTTGCCGAACACATATCCGCCGGGATTGTTTGGGGAGTTCAGCAAGATCGCCCGCGTTCGATCTCCTACCGCTGCACGGAGAATATCCTCGGATATCTTCTGCCATGCATTTTGCAGCGATAGTTTGACGGGCCGGGCCACTGCTCCACCGGCGCGTATTGCCGCTTCGTATGTGGCATACCAAGGCTCGAGGCAGAGCACCTCGTCGCCAGCTCCGGCAACGGTCATCAGGGCGGCGAAAAGAGCATTTTGTGCTCCACCGAATACAATGGCTTGTGCTGCACTCCAATCACGCCCATCGAACCGCTTTTGCGCGGCAGCAATGCTGCGACGAAGGCCGGGCGTGCCCGGAACCGGAGCGTAGTGCGTCCGACCGCCTCGGATGCTTTGAATGGCAGCTTCAGATATCCTCGTCGGCGTGTCGAACGAGGTATCCCCAAGGCAGAGGCTGACAACGTCTTCGCCTCGATCTACAGCATCCGCCGCCGCGTCCGCGGTCGCCCAGCCTGCCGCTCCTTCACTGGCGATGGCCCGAGTGTGCTCCGAAAACCGTGGCAGCTCCTGATCAGTGTTAGTTCGCCGCAATGTTTCCATGTTGCCTCCTCCCGAAGCGCTGTGTGAAGTAGTTGCGCATCACTTTCCGAGTTGAAGGTAGATGCTTTTTGTTGTCAGGAATCCGTCGAGTTGTTCCGGTCCCATGTCCTTGCCAAAGCCCGAAGCTCCCACGCCACCGAATGGCATGGTCGGATCCAGGAGCCCATGTGCATTGATGTAGATGTTCCCGGCTTTGAGCCGCCGGGAGAGCTGCACTGTTTCGTCGACATTGTCGGAATAGACAGCGGCAGCCAGGCCATAGATGCTCGCATTGGCCCTTTCCACCGCCTCATCAAGGGTCTCAAATCGTGCAACGCCCAGAACGGCGCCGAATATTTCATCGCGGAAAATTCCCATTCCTTCGGAGCATTCAGCGAAGATCGTCGGACGAAGAATGCCGTCCTCGCGACCCGTTCCGCCTAGCCCTTCGCCTGTAACGAGTAATGCGCCTTCCAAATGCGCGCTCTTGATATGCTCCAGGACGCGGCCCCGATGCGCCGCCGAGACGAGTGGGGTGATCCTGGAGTTCGGATCCAAACCAGGACCGATTGTCAAACTCTCTGCACCGTCCTTCAGCTTCTCGACCAATTCGTCGTGGACGCTGGCATGGGCGTAGACGCGCGATCCCGCGTCGCAGACCTGGCCGGAATTCATGAATATCCCTGATAAAATAGCGTTCGCTGCGTTATCCAGGTTCGCCTTGCTCGTCACGATAACAGGCGATTTGCCTCCGAGCTCAAGCGTCAGACGCTTCATCGTATCGAGTGCGGTTTTCCCAACCGCCGTTCCCACCGCTGTCGAACCAGTAAACGATAGCTTGTCGATACCCGGGTGGGCGGCCAACGCCTGGCCGATGATATGGCCAAAACCGTTGACGACGTTGATAACGCCGGCAGGAAAACCAACCATGGTCGCGAGTTGGGCGACCCTCATTGCCGAGAGAGGCGTGAGCTCCGACGGTTTGCAGACGACCGTGCATCCGCAAGCAAGCGCGGCCGCAAGTTTCCAAGAGAGAATCTGGAGCGGGAAATTCCACGGGATGATTGCCGCGACCACCCCGACCGGCTCTTTGATGGTGTAGGTTAGCGTCTCGCCCGGTAGGGAGACTGCGGTTGCGGTCCTGCCATCCAGCTTGCTCGTCCAGCCTGCAAAATACTCGAAATTTACGATCGAGCCGAAAACGTCGATGGACCTTGCGTCGGAAATCGCTTTCCCAACGTCGATGGTTTCCAGATGGGCCAGGAAATCTGCATCGGCGTCGATCGCGTCAGCCAATCGCAGGATAAGCTTCTGTCGTTCCAGCGCCGGCATTCTGCCCCAACGGCCGTTGAGAGCCTTGCGGGACGAACGCACCGCGCGATCGACAACTTCTGCATTTCCGCTTGCCATTCCCGTCAGTCTTTGACGGGTGAACGGTTCGATGACATCGATGACTTCGGCGGCTGAATCAACTTCCTTGCCGTCGATGAAATGGCCTATCGGACGGCAGACGAAGGAAATGACCTCGGACGGGACGGAGAACCGATTGAAGTAGCTGCCAATGTCCTGGTTCATGCTTCTGCTTTCTTACCTCCATCGGTGACGCATCGAAGAGCGCCTGCCGGTGATGATGATCCTCAAAAGATCCGGCGCGTCGAAATCACCCATGGTGGCGGTGAGGCTGGAAGCCGATCTCAGCACCCCCTCGTCCCGTTCTGAGCTTTTGGTCTACGGGAAGCCCGGCTTCGCCGCATCGCTGCGCGGGAGAGGCCGAGACTCACCTGGCCCTGTTTAGATCACCGGAGGAAATTCGAAATTATGTTGCACCAAACCAAAGTTTGATGATTGCCAACGTCAAAGCCTTCACCATGGCCATTGCCGCGACGAGAGCCGGATTGAGGGCATTCCCGCAAGCGGCACCCATTCCGCCACGCTTACCAAGCCTCGATCGTCGGCTACGAAATACTCAAGCAGATGTATTTGATGTTGATGTAGTCGTCGGCCCCGTATTTCGAGCCTTCCCGTCCCATCCCCGATTGCTTCACGCCGCCAAACGGAGCGACCTCGGTCGAGATCAAACCTGTGTTGATACCCACCATCCCAGTTTCAAGATCCTCGGCAACGCGGAATATGCGAGCGACATCTCGCGAATAGAAATAGCCGGCAAGACCGAACTCGGTCTTGTTTGCCATCGCCACGACCTCCTCCTCTGTCTCGAAGGAGAACAGGGGAGCAAGGGGACCAAAGGTTTCCTCCGTCGCTACCTTCATCTTGGAGGTGACACCGAGCAGTACCGTCGGCGAGAAATACTGTTTGCCCTGTTCACCGCTTGTCCCGCCTGTCGCTATATGCGCGCCATGCGACAGCGCATCCTGCAGATGCTCATTGACCTTGTTGACTGCATTTTCATCGATCAGAGGGCCGATTTGCGCCCCTTCGGCAAAGCCATTGCCGACCTTCAGGTTGCGCACCCGGCCTGCGAGTTTCGACGCAAACTCCTCGTAGACTCCCGACTGCACATAGATGCGGTTTGCGCAGACGCAGGTCTGGCCCGCATTGCGGAATTTGGCAACGACCGCCCCTTCGACGGCCGCGTCGATATCAGCGTCGTTGAAAACGATGAACGGTGCATTGCCGCCAAGCTCAAGGCTGAGCTTCTTGATCTGGTCCGCACCTTGCCTCATGAGGATCCGTCCAACATTCGTCGAGCCTGTGAACGAGATCTTTCGAATTTTGTCGCTTGCGCAGAGCACCGAACCAACCATTGCTGCGTTGGTGGATGTGACGATGTTCAGCACGCCCGCCGGGATACCGGCCCTCTCCGCAAGTACCCCAAGGGCGAGCGCCGACAATGGTGTCTGCGCGGCCGGCTTGGCGACCACCGAACACCCCACCGCCAAAGCGGGCGAAAGTTTCCGCGCGAGCATCGCGCTCGGGAAGTTCCAGGGCGTAATTGCGCCAACCACACCAACCGGACTCTTCAGCACGAAAATGCGCTTGTCAGCCTGATGGCCGGGAATGACATCGCCGTAAATCCGTTTTGCTTCCTCGGCGAACCACTCAATGTAGGACGCCCCGTAGAGAATTTCGGTCCGGGCTTCTTGGAGGGGCTTACCCATTTCTGCTGTCAGAATGACCGCAAGGTCTTCGACATTTTGAACGACGAGGTCATACAGCTTTCGAAGGTATGATGCTCGTTCCTTTCCAGTCAGCTTCGCCCACTTCTTCTGTGCTTTGTGAGCAATATCGATCGCCTCCTGGAGCTCCAGTTCGCCGAGATCTGGGACTGATAGGATATGTTCGCCGGTGGCGGGGTCGGTCACGGCGAAGATGGATCCTTCGCTGGCTCCCACCCAGCGCCCGCCCACCAGGGCTTTGTCGACTAAGAGAGTGCCATCTTTCAATTTGGATGCAAGGTCGGAACTGGTCATGTAACTCCTCATGGTGCCGGTGGTTTTGCTTGGGGACTGGTCCTGGTTTTGGCCGAGCTCGCTCCTGAGCGCGCGGCGCCATTCGCTGTCGAACCCCCACGTGGTCGCCAGTTTGACGCTCGCCTTTGGCGACGCCTCGGGCCGTTTCCGCCGGCTGATCCAGATCGCCTTCGGTTCGTCGATCGGCTTCGCCGCCAGATCGCAACGACCAGTTCCACCGATCCCAGTTGCGATCTAGTGATGCCAAAAGACGGAGATGGCGCGCGACGGAACCCGCTGTCTTGGGAATATCGTAGAGAAGCTCTGGATGCGTATCAAATAATGCTGCCAGGCAACGTCAGTCACGAGTTCTATTTGCTTTCGTATTTCCAACCATCAAGGCCTAGCGACTGACACACCTATCCCCTTGTCGTGGCTTCCACAAAAGAACGCACTCTGGAATTTTGGGACGCGTTGAAGAAGCAGTCGGGCGGCGTAACCTCGACGATCTCCCCCTGATCCATAAAGACGATCTGGTCGGCGATCTGCCTCGCAAACCGCATCTCATGCGTGACGATCATCATCGACATCCCTTCGTCGGCAAGACCCAGCATGACGTCGAGCACTTCGTTCACCAGTTCGGGATCGAGCGCCGAGGTTGGCTCGTCGAAGAGCATCACGGCAGGCTGCATCGTCAAAGCGCGGGCGATTGCCACGCGTTGCTGCTGACCTCCTGATAATTGAGACGGATACTTATCCTTCAGTTGCTCCACGCGCACCTTGCTCAGCTGCATCATGGCAACTTCCTCCGCAGCAGCCGGTGTCATCTTCTTCACGCGCCGCGGCGCCAGGATGAGGTTTTCCATGACGGTAAGATGCGGGAAAAGATTGAATTGCTGGAAAACCATTCCAACGTCGCCGGCGAGTTGTCTTGCGTTCGCACAATCTGGATCGAGATCATGACCCGCCACCCTGATTGAGCCCGCGGATCTTCGCTCAAGACCGACGATGCAGCGTACAAGGGTCGACTTGCCCGACCCCGACGGACCGCAGACGACGAACCGTTTTCCGACAGGCATCTGCAAGGTGATTGCCGTCAAAACCGGGTGTAGGCCAAATCGCTTGGACACTCCGGCGACATCGATCGCCGGAGTGGTCGTGTGTCGCTCAGAATCCATGCTCTTGCTCCGAATGCTCATGGCTTCTTCGGAGAGATATCCATGCCAAAATACTTCTGGCTCAATGTTTTGAACTCGCCGGAGTCCTGGACCGCCTTCAGACCTGAAGCAAGCGCGGATGCCGTAGCCTTATCGTTCTGGCGAATTCCAATGCCTGGGCCGATGCCGAAATGCTTGGTGTCCGACAGCGCGGGTCCGATAAACTCAAACCCTTTTCCTTCAGGCTTCTTCAAAAATCCCTCGGAGAGGGCGATTGCGTTGTCAAGGACGAGTTCGACGCGGTCGGCCGACAAGTCAAGAAGGGCATTGTCCAGGCTCGGATAGCTCGTGATTTTTGCTGTTGTCCCGGCAACGTCGCGAACGTAACTCTCGCTAATCGTTCCCGACGCTACACCGATGGTTCTGCCCTTAAGCCCCGCCGGGGTGACATCGGCAGGCGATCCAGATTTGCCAACGAAGCGCGGCGGATCGACGTAATACGGCCCCACGAACGAGATGACTTTCTTGCGCTCGTCGGTGATGTTCATCGAGGCGATGATCGCATCGATCTTCTTTGCCTTGAGTGCAGGAATCAGACCGTCGAACGCAATGGCGGTAAATGTGCAAGTCAGCTTGGCCGCCTTGCAGATCGCATAACCGAGATCGACTTCGAATCCTTGCGGCTCGCCATTCGCGTCGACAAAATTGAAGGGAGGAAAGGCACCCTCCGTTCCTATTTTCAGTGCCTGCTGTGCGTAAGCTGAGTTGACCGAACAGACAGCCGCAAAGACGGCTGCCGTCATAAGACGTTTCAAATTCATTTGTTCCTCCTGGGGGATCGACACGTTTTATTGTCGACAGTCGCCAACTTATCGATGCGCAGACATCTGTCAATGGCTGTTCGGCAGATGCCGCCGAAACCGACGGTCAAGGACATTCCAGCTCAACCTGAGCACCTCGACGCAGCAGATGTAGATAAGCCCTGCCCAAAGGTATGGGCTTAGTTCGAAACTCCTCGCATAGACCAATCTGGCGGCGCCCATCAGATCATAGACGGCGACGATGGAAGCGACCGCGCTCGCCTTTACAAGAAGGACAAGCTCATTGCCGAGCGGTCTCACTGCGACGACCATCGCCTGCGGAATCAAGATGTCGATAAACGTGTTGTAGCGGGACAAACCGAGGGTCTGTGCCGCCTCGGTTTGTCCGCGCGCTACCAAGTTTATGGCGCCCCGGTAAATCTGGGCCTGATAGGCTGCGGTGTTCAGTGAAAACGTCAAGACCGTGCAAAAGAAAGGGTCCGCGAATAGCCACCAGAGGCCGACACCCTCTAGAGCTGCGCGGAACTGACCGCTTCCGTAGTAGACAAGGAAAAGCTGCGCGAGCAGCGGCGTACCGCGGAAAAAGAGCAGGTATGAACTGGCTATGAAACGAATGGATGCACGACCACTGAGAAGCGCCAGCGTCAGCGGAATTGCCGCAAGGAATCCCAGCAAGGCGGATATTGCCACGATCTTCAAGGTGACGGCAAAACCGGCAAGAAGTTGAGGAGCAAAGTCGGGCAGGAACAAATTCAAGACGCGCTCCTGGCATACCCGCGCGAGAGCCGTGCCTCGAGAACGCCCGCGGTGCGTTCGGAGACCGTGGTCAACAGGAGATAAATTATGCAGGCAGTCCCGTAGAACTCGAACGGTTGCTTGGTGCTCGATACCGCGAGGCTGGTCGTCCGCATGAGGTCGTTGAGCGCGATGATCGAGACCAACGATGTATCTTTCAACAATACAATCCACGTATTCGACAGGCCTGGCATCGCCGCTCGCAGCATCTGAGGCGCGATGACATCCTTGAACGTCTGAAAGCGAGTAAGACCGATCACCTGAGCGGCCTCGGCCTGGCCGCTCGCAATGGAGTTTAGCGCCGACCGGAAGACTTCCGCAGAGAAGGCCCCGAAAACGAGAGCCAAGGAGAATACGCCGGCTGCAAACGGGCTGATCTCGCCAAATCCGTCGATCCCGATTTCGTCAGCGAACTGATTGAGCAGTTCCTGCGCTCCGTAATAGATCACGATCAGCGTCAGAAGCTCCGGTAAGCCGCGGAACACTGTCGAGTAGACCGCTGCAGCGACCCGCACGTAAAGATTTTGCGACCTCGATGCCAAGGCCAGCGCCAATCCAAACAACAGGCCGATCGGAAGTGTCGCAAGCGCCAGTCCGACGGTTAGAATCGTTCCCGACGCGATCTGCCCAGCCCAGTCCAATCTGCAACCTCATCTGCCTTGACAAGGTCGAGCATGACAAATCAATTGTCCACTGTCGACAACTATTTTTCAGTTTACCTCGGCGAACGCTACGCATTCCCGGCGCACGTAAGAGCCCCAAACCATCGTTTGAAGGTTTGACATCATCCGCCATCCCAATGGCGGCTATGAGGAGCCCGAGACTGGAAACGTTCTCGATGAAAGCGATCGCAGATTCTACTGGACCAGATCGTCTTCGGTAGTTCGGAGGTATTGAACCGGATAACGGCTCAGCAGAGCCCTGCCCTCTCATACTCGGCGAACTCACAGTATTGGCATGGCGACGAACGGCATCCTCCCATTTGCCGGCGGACGGCGACGGCGGCTTCATCCCTCGGGCTGGACCGCCGTCGCAGCCAGGAACCAAAGGTCGAATGAAGGATGCCCTCTATAGATGCTATCGAAATCCTGTCCAAGCTAGTGGGATTTAAGTCCCTATCAGGCCAATCCAACCACGACATCGCGGATTATGTCGAAACGTTCGCCAAATCCTTGGGGGCAACCATCCAAAGGTTCCCCTCGCCCGATGGCACCCGAACCAGCCTGCTCATGACTTTGGGACCAATGGTTCCGGGCGGCATTGTCCTGTCGGGCCATATGGACGTCGTTCCCGCGGGGAACCAGTCCTGGACTTCCGACCCATTCGCGTTGCGAGAGGCGGATGGGCGCCTCTATGGGCGTGGGGCGGTGGACATGAAGGGTTTCCTCGCCCTTGCCCTCTCGCTTGCCGCGACCGTTCCCATCGCCGAGCTCACGAAGCCGCTCCACCTTGCGTTTTCTTATGACGAAGAGATCTCCTGCGAAGGTGTGAAACCGATCGTCCGCCACATCGAGAAGTCCGTCCCGAAGCCTCTCACCGTCATCGTGGGCGAACCCACGGAAATGCAGGTCGTGGGCGCGCACAAAGGCGCGCTCGATTGGACGATCGAAATTTTCGGCAAAGCGGCCCACTCAAGTCTTCCACACCTGGGCGCCAACGCCATTCATGCGGCCGCTCGCCTGATTTGCGAGGTGGAGCGTATTGCCCGGCAGTTCGAGGAACAGCCATCGCCGAATGCCGAACTCTACGACGTGCCGCATCCCACTGTCACAGTCGGAGTCATCGAAGGAGGCACCGCTGGAAATGTTATTCCCGCACGGTGCAGCTTCCAGATGGAGGCCCGAACAATGGAGCCCGGGCAGGCTGCAACTATCCTCGCACGGATTTCAGATCTTGCACGGGATGTCGTGCTTCCCAGAATGTGTGCGACAGCCCCCGGTTCCGAGATCAAGATCACCGAGCGTTTCGACATTCCGCCATTTGTCAGAGAAGCCTCCAGTGCCGCTGAACAGCTCGTAAGCCGCTTCAGCCCCTCGCCGAACGTGAAAGCCGTGTCATATGCGACTGAGGCCGGCTTCTTCCAGGCGGCGGGGCTTCCTACAGTTGTCTTTGGGCCGGGGAGCATATCCCAGGCTCATCAGGTCGACGAGTTTATCGACAAAACGCAATTCAAGGAGGGAGAAAGGGTGCTGACGCAGATTGTTCAAACCCTCTTCTGACGTGGCTCAACTCGTTTCCTAGCTTGCCAGGCGTCGCGACTCGCTGAGGAGATCATCTCGAAACGTCGAGACGAGGACGGAGGGGGCGTTGCTCTCGCGAGACACGACGTACACCGGCCAATTCACGCTGAATCGTTCCGGATTGATTTTTCGCAGTATGCCGAGGTCAACCCATGCGGCAGCGTATTGATCAGGAAGATAGCCGATGTGGAGACCCGTCAAGATGAACTGGAGAGTCGCCTCGACGTGCATCGAAACAACTGTAGAGTTCCAATTGGTTTCGACCATTTCCTGCTGCTGAGTGACAAACCCTCGCCGGACGAAATCCACCTGACGCAGGTCGTCATCGCTCAGCGTGCTTTCGGAGCGGCCGAAAAGCGGATGCTTCGAACCACAGTAAAGCGTTATTCTTTCGGAGTAGGCCTCCTCGTACTTCAAGCCATTCAGTGGGCTCCGGCTTCCGGTAAGACCAAGATCGCAGCGACCGTCATAAACCCCCCGCTCGACGTCGTTGGATGGCACCACATTCATGGTTATTTCAACGCCATTCGAGCGCTCGCGAAATCGCTGAAGCGCGCCTACCAGAGGGTTCAGCGGATCGCTGGCAATGTTTTCCATCTGCCATATCGTCAGTTCGCCCATGATCTGCCCCTTGGACCCGGCGACTGTCGTTCTGAAACTGTTGATCTCGCTAAAGAGCCGCAGGGTGGCCTCATACACGACCTGTCCCTGTGGCGTCAGAGAGAACCCACTAGGACCGCGAACGCAAAGCTTCAAGCCGAAGCGCGTCTCCAAGTCGGATATGTGGATTGAGATCGTTGATCGGCCCAGGCCGAGCGTTTCCTCGGCGGCCGCGAAACCATTGCATTCGGTCACCGCCTTAAAGACCCGAAGGAGCCGGATGTCGACCTTGTCTAGGGGTGGGATTTCTAAACGCATATTCCGCCTTTCGACCGTGCATCCGCCGCTCCAGGATAAATCCCGCACGACTTCATGGGGTGGTGCCAGCCCATAAATCACAGTTATCGCGAGAGGACCATTTCGCATTGACTACATCAGATTTATGTGAGACGAGACATTGTCGACAGAGGACAGTCGCCAACAAGATAATGGGGAACGTCAATGAAACTCCTTGAAAAGCTCGCTCTTGCGGGCACAATCGCTATGACCATGTCAACCTGGAACGTCGCTAAAGCGTCGGAAAAGATTTCGATCGCGCACTCGACCTGGATTGGTTACGGCGCGCTCTACATCGCCAAGGAAAAGGGCTTCTTCGAAAAGGCAGGACTGGATGTAAGCCTGCAGATCATCGAGGCATCATCAGACGCCATCGCCGCCATGCAGGGCGGCCAGATCAATATCGTCGCCTCGACGATGGACAACTTCGCACTGTTTACCGGAAACGGAGCTGACCTAGAAGTTCTGACCGCGCTCGACGAGTCGGCCGGCGGCGACGGAATTGTCGCGAAGAAGGAGATAGCGACCGTCCCGGACCTGAAAGGCAAATCAGTCGGTGTTCAGAAGGGCTCGGTCTCGCAGTTCCTTCTCGCGCAGGCGCTCAACAAGGCTGGATTGAAGCTTGAAGACGTCCATGTCATCGACATGAAGTCGGGTGACGCCGGCGCAGCCTTCGTTGCCGGCAGCGTCGATGCCGCCGTGACGTGGCAGCCGTGGCTTTCAAAGGCCGCTGCTACCGACTTCGGCAAGATCCTGGCCGACACCAGCACGATGCCAGGCCTAATCGTCGACGCGCTCGCCGCGAAGTCAGACTATGCCAACCAGCATAAGACGGAGATGAAGGCGTTCGTCGACGCCTACTTCGAAGGCATCGCTTTCATGGGGAAGAACCCGGCGGAGGCGCATGAGATCATCGCTCGTAATCTGAAGATGAGCACCGAGACACTCGAGGGCACGCTGAAGGATGTTCGCTTCTTCAGCAAACAGGACAACGTGGCGTTCTTCTCCGGTGATCGCAGCCCGGCCTTTGCACTCGTCTCCCAAGCTGGTGAGTTCTATCAGAAAATCGGCGTGCTGCGCTCGACGCCGGACGCCGCAAAGGTCGTCGGCATCGCTGGCGAGCTGGCAAAGTGAGCCTGGAGGGACGATGCGGACTTTCCAAACGCTTCCGATGAACAGCGAAATCAAAACCGCGGGCGTCTCCGAAAGACGCCCAGGTCTCCTCACCAAGGTGCGGACATATTTGAGGCCCAGGGCAAACCTGCCTGCTGGCGAACGGATGACGATTTCCGTCGTCGGGGTACTGGGCTTTTTTCTGCTGTGGCTGCTTGTCACCGAGGCCAGTTGGATTCAACCCTTCTTCCTTCCCAGCCCCATCGCCGTCGCCAGTCGTCTGGCCAACATGGTCGTAAGCGGTGGCTATTTGGAGGATGTTTGGGCGAGCTCTTACCGTGTATTCGGCGGATTTTTTATCGCGGCGGTAGTGGCCGTGCCGATCGGCATCCTCATCGGGAATTTCCCGTTCTTCCGTTCCCTTCTCGAACCGTTGCTCAGCACCGCGCGCTATTTGCCTGCAACCGCCTTCGTGCCGCTGATGATCATCTGGCTCGGGATCAATGAATCTCAGAAAATCTCGATCGTCTTCATGGGCACGTTCTTCCCGCTCGCCCTGTTCATCGCGAGCATTTCGGAAGGCGTTTCCAGCGACCTTATGAACAGTGCCTACTCGCTTGGAGCGAGCTCACGACAGGTGTTCTTCAAGGTTCTGCTGCCCGCCTGCGTTCCGGCAATCGTGGACGCGCTGCGCATTACGGCGGGCATCGCCTGGACCTATGTCATCGTCGCGGAACTCGTCGGAGCGGACAAGGGAATGGGTATCGCCATCCTGCAGTCCCAGCGCTTCCTTCTGACGGACCAAGTCATCGCCGGGATCGTCGCCGTCGGCATCCTGGGCGTCTTGACCGACCTCGCCTTCCGCTATGCGCACCGCAAGTTTTTTCCCTACATGTACTGAGGACCACCATGACACGCGTTCTTGTCGACAACGTCAGCGTGGAATTCGCCCGGCATCGGGAAGCACCGCAGATAGCGCTGACGAATACCAATCTGGAAATCGAGCAAGGTGAGTTCGTCTGTCTTCTGGGGCCATCCGGATGCGGAAAATCGACTTTGCTCAATGTCGTGGGCGGGCTGGTGGAAGCTTCGACCGGGTCAATCAAGGTCGATGGACGATCCGTTGCCCAACCAGGCCCGGATCGCGGAATGGTCTTCCAGAACTATTCGCTCTATCCATGGCTTACGGTGAGGCAGAACATCGAGTTCGGCCCGAAACTGAATCGCTGGCCGAAGGCCAAGGTCTCTCAAATCGCCAATGAACTCATTGAGATTGTGGGTCTCAAGGAATACGCGGATCAGTTTCCGAAAGTCCTTTCGGGCGGCATGAAGCAACGCGTGGCGATCGCCCGCGCTCTGGCGATGGAGCCTAGCGTTCTGTTGATGGATGAGCCGTTCGGGGCGCTCGACGCACAGACACGTTCCCGGATGCAGGAACTGTTGCTCGATATCTGGTCTCGCAAACGGACCACCGTGATCTTCGTGACCCATGATATCGAGGAAGCCGTCTATCTTGCGGACCGCGTGCTGGTCATGAGCGCGCGCCCCGGCAGGATCATCGAAGACTTCAGAATTGAACTGCCGAGGCCGCGCGTCCCCGACATCGTCGCGAGCGAGGAATTCACCCGTTACCGCAAACACATGCTCCACCTGCTGAGGCATTGACGCGCTGATCTAAATTTGCGGCCTCTTGGCCTCAATGGCCGACAAGAAAGGAATGAAATGTCGAACGAATTCAATCCCGTTAATTCATCCGTAACCCCGCGATACGCCGAGATCGCAACGTTCATGCGCGCCGCCCGGTCGGAGATTTCCCCTTCCATCGACATCGCTCTGGTCGGCGTTCCCCTGGATCTGGGCGCGACGTACCGATCCGGTGCACGACAGGGACCGGCGGGCGTTCGTGAGGCCTCTCGCTTGATCCGCCAGGTCAATCCGACAACCGGCGTCGCTCCATACCGCATCGCGAATATCGCCGATATCGGCGACGCGCCAACCCATCCACTCAGCGTCGAGAAAAGCGTCGAGCACATTGAACAGTTCTTCCAGCGTGTCCACGAAGCTGGTGCCGTCCCGATTTCTGTGGGCGGGGACCACACGGTCCCGCTTCCAATTCTCAGGGCAATAGCCAAGGACGGCCCGGTCGGTCTGATCCAGATCGACTCGCATTCCGATACCTTCGATGAATTCATGGGAACGAAGTACAACCACGCCACCTTCGTGCGCCGTGCGGTGGAAGAAGGCCTTCTCGATCCCAAGCGGATCGTCCAGATCGGTTTGCGGGGTACCCGCTACGGCGACGACGACATTGTCTATGGCGGTCAGGTCGGCATCCGAATGATCACGATGGACGAGTACGAGACGATGGGCCGCGCAGCGGTCATCGAGGAGATCAAACGCGTAATCGGCGCCGGCCGGACTTACTTCTCGATCGACATCGACGGTCTGGACCCGAAGGACGCACCCGGCACGGGTGTCCCAGAACCAGGCGGCATCGTGATGCGGGACGCCCAAATGATCCTGCGGTCGCTCAATGGCATCGATTTGATCGGCGGTGACATCTGCGAAGTCGTGCCGTCGCTCGATCCGACGGGGATCACCTGCATCAACGCCGCGAACCTGATGTTCGAGCTCACGTGCCTGGCGGCGGTAGCCCACCAGAACCGCACGACGAAACAGCCTTGATCGGCCCGAACAGAACAAACGTAAGGGAGGACATCATGTCAGGCCAAGCCGCGTTGCGCGAGCTCGCAAACAAGTACTTCGACGCGCTGTATTTCGGGAAGGCGGACCTCTTCGCTGAGGTGTTTCATCCCGCAGCGATGCTCTACTGCTTCACCGAAGCGGAACCCGTAATCATGGGCGTCGACAAGTACCTCGAGATCGTGCGGGGCCGTGTTTCACCGGCGTCTCGCAACGATCCGAGGAGAGATGAGGTCGTTGCGATCGAGATCGCCAGCCCCACGACAGCCCATCTTCGCGTCAAGGAGGTTTTCATTCCGAAGAACTTCGTGGACGAACTGACCTGCGTAAAAACCGCCGACGGATGGAAGATCGTCTCGAAGGTTTGGCACTTCACTTTGGATGCACAGTGACTGCGAGAATGGAATCGTAAAATGACAAACGAAAACCAGAAGGCACTTCACACAAGTGCCGAAATTTTCGATGCCTTCATCGAGCGATCCTGGCGGTCAAATGCTGAACGGCAGAAGGCGAAAGGCGCTGAATTCGTCATCGGCAAACGCGAAGGCGTTTACATGTGGGACATCGAGGGCAAGCGGCGCCTGATCGACTGCGGCACCGGCGGCGGCGTGCACGCGTTGGGACATCGCCATCCGGAGATCTTGGCTGCGCTGCGGCAGGCGCTCGACGACGGCCGGGACACCGGGCTTTGGTCGGTACCAAATGCCAAATATTTGGAACTCCAGGACAAGCTGGCGGCGCTCGCGCCCAAGGCCCATCTGAATCGGAGCGTGATTACTCTTTGCTCCACTCTTTCGGTCGATCTGGCCACGATGTTCGCGTTCCGCGTTACCAAGCGTCAGAAGATGCTTGCCTACAGGCATGGATATCACGGCCACACAGGATTCGCGGCCATCGTCACGGGCTCGCCCGAAGAAGGGATCATCGACCACTATAATCTTCCTTCGCACTCGAACTTTCTCGAGCGGTTCGGCGATATCGAGGAACTCGACCGTCTTCTTACCTCCGAGATCGCGGCCTTCATCATCGAGCCGATGGACTACGAGACCTTCGAGGCGGCTTCCAACGACTTCTTCACCCAGGCTTCCCGCCTTTGCAAGGAGCGTGGCGTCCTGTTCATCGTGGACGAAACACGCGCGGGTCTGGGTCGAACAGGGACACTGTGGGCTTCTGAGCAGTATAACATCGATCCGGACATGATGATCACCGGCAAGGGCTTGTCGGGCGGCCTGTATCCAGCGAGTGCCGTATTGATGCGGGCGGAAATCTACGAGCAGTGCATGAATCAGCATCGGTTCGCGTATATCTCCAGCCTCGGCGGCAACGAGATCAGCTGTATTGTTGCGGCGAAGGTGCTTGACGTCGCCTCCAGTCCGGCTTTGTTGGAGAACGTCCGCAAAGTTGGAGCGTACCTTCATAACGCCTTCCAAGCGCTCTGCTCAAAACACTCCGACGTCCTCAAGGGCGTTACATCCTTCGGGCTCGCCGTCTCGGTTCAAGTTGCCAACCGGAATGTGGGGCGTGAGCTCTACAGAGATATCCTCGCCGATGGTATTTTGTGCCACAGCGTCGCGGAAATCGATCCGCCCGGTCTGAAGTTCTTTCCTCCGCTGGTGCTAACCGAAGTGGAGGCCGATACCATCGTTGATGCTCTTGACCGCGCCGCCTCCTTGCTGCGCAAATCTGTGAAACCCGCTGCGTAATCCGCCCAACCTCCCCGGCCAAAAGCCGGGGAGGTTCTCCACATTGGAAAACGGAGCGGATCCGTATCGTTGCACGGTTTCGTATTCTTTTTTCGCAAGTTCCGCTAAGTTGCCTGCGCTGATGCTGGACCGAATTCGGTAGGCTGCGCCAACCATGAAGAAAGGCCCGCCATGGGTGTCGTGAAACAAGATGAAACCAACGGCTTGGTGATCCAGCGTAATTCGGTGGCTGATCAGGTGTACTTCGACCTCCGTGCCAAACTTCTTTCAGGACAGATTGCCCAGGGGGAGCGCATTGTCGAAGCGAGCATCGCCAAATCTCTCGGCATCAGCCGCGCGCCAATCCGCGAAGCCGTCAACCGCCTGACCGAAGCCGGACTTCTTGAGAGCCGCACCCATTACGGGACCTCGGTTATCCAGATGAGTGCGGAGAAAATTCGCGAGTTGTATGTCGTGAGGAATGCCATTGAGGCGTTGGCGATCAGGGCGGTGGCCGAGCGCCACACTTCCGAAGACGTCAAGAAGCTGCGCAAGCTCATCAAAACGATGTCGAATTTTGCGAAGAATGGCGATTTGCCTGGCTTGGTCGACGCAGAACTTGAATTCCACGAAGCTCTCTGGCGGATGGCCAAGAACCCGTACATCGAAAAGGTCGCCGGGCTTTTGTTCGACCATCTTCGCCTCGCGCTTACGATCGACAATGCCGGTTACAAGAATCTCATGGACGTTGCGCAGGAGCATGAGCCTCTCGTGCAAGCGATAGAAAGCGGCGATCCAGACAAGGCCGCCGCAGCGCTCGCTGAGCACATAATGACATCACTGGACGCCTTTGCTTCCACGAAATAGCTCAACGCGGCCGGACGGCAGCATCGCGAGCTCAGCACCAAATTTCCCATTAATCCCGACATGAGGCCGTTCCTAAAGGTCAAAAATGTCGACAGTAGACAGAAGAGTACTTCATCATGCTCAGAAATTCAGTTGGTGCGGCCATTGACGAAGCGATCGACGCTCCTGCGCTTATCGCGGCTTGCCAGGAGGTGGTACGCATCGAGAGCCTCACCGGCCAAGAGGCGAATGTCGCGAAATTCGTCGCCGAAAAGATGATCGAGCTTTCCTTTGACGACGTAAAAATCGATGCGAACGGAAATGTTATCGGGACGGTTTTCGGCGACGGGACCGGGCCATCCGTCATGATCAACGGCCACATCGATCACGTCCCGGTCGGCGCTATGCAGAATCCGTTCTCCGGCGAACTCGTGGACGCCGCCCGTTGGGGCGAAAGCGGTCAGGCCATTTTCGGCCGTGGATCGTGTGACATGAAGTGCAACGTCATCTCGGCCGTCTATGCGATGGGTGCCCTGCAGCGCAGCGGCCTGAAGCCGGGCGGCGATGTGATCGTTGTCGCCGACGTCGAGGAAGAGACGGACTCTCCCAAGGGTGTGAAGTCGGTTATCGAAGGAGGCATTCGCGCGGACTATGGAATCTCCGTGGAATCAACGAGGGGGCAAGTCTATCTCGGTCACCGCGGCAAGCTGGAGTTCGAGGCCTGCTTCCATGGGCGAACCTCCCATGCGTCGGAGCCGTCGAACGGCGTCAATGCGATCTATCTTTCGACGGCGTTCATCGGTGCTTTGGAGCAATACGCGTCTACGCTGCCGGAAGACGAGCTCCTTGGCCCTGCCACGGTAGTGGTGACCGGCATGCATTCCTTCCCGGACAATGGCACCGCCGTCGTACCGGACCTCGTGAAGATGAGGGTCGACCGTCGCTACATCAGGGGAGAGGATGAAGAGAGCTGCCTGTCGGAAATCCGTCAAATCCTAAAGTCCGCATACGGAGAAACCGAGGGGGTCAAGTGGACCGCCGAAGTCACCAATCATTACCCGTTGATGTTCACCCCACAAACCAGCCTGGTGGCTCAGGCTGCCATCGTCGCCGCACTCGACGTCGACGACACCGCCCCGGCAATCTCCGCCTGGCGTTTCGGCGTGAACGGCACGTTCATGAACGCCGCCGGCATCCCCACGATCGGCCTCGGTCCCGGCGACGAGAAGTGGGCGCATACCCCTGAGGAACATGTCGGGACGGCCGACCTCGTCAATTCCGCGCGCAAGATTGCCAGGGCCGTCATGGTTCTGACCAAAGGCGGGGAGGCCTGATATGAGCGACAAAAAGCAAATCGGCCAGACGACGGTGGCGGACGCCATTCTTCGTCTCATGGAATCCTATGGGATCGACACGATTTTCTCCATTCCCGGTGTGCACACCGTCGACTTCTATAAATCCCTTCCCGAACGGCGGATCAGGCACGTGACGCCTCGGCACGAGCAGGGTGGCGCGTTCATGGCATACGGCTATGCCTTCGCGACTGGCCGACCGGCCGCGTGCATGCTCATCACCGGACCCGGTGTGCTCAATGCTGCCACAGGTATTGCCGAAGCCTATTCGGACTCCATTCCGGTGTTCGTGATCGCCGCGAACAACTTGCGCGGAGAAATCGGAGTGGGCCGCGGCGCCTTGCACGAGACCAAGTCGCAGTCCGCTGTCCAGGAGCAGATTGCTGCTTTCACCCATACCTTGCTCGAGCCTTCAAACATCGAGGAGGTTTTCCACCAGGCCATGTCGTCAATGGAGGTGTCGCGTCCGCGGCCGGCCCTGATCGAAGTTCCAAGAGACCTCCTCAGTTCGAAGGTGCCGGTGCCCGGCGAGCAAGCGCTCCAATTGTATAGACCCGGGCCGCACCCGGATGTGATCAGCCGAGTCTCCTCGATGCTAATGGGCGCCAAGCGTCCCATCATGATCGTCGGCGGAGGAGCTCGCAGCGCGAACCGAGAAGTCCTGGCGCTCGCGGAGCAACTTGGCATTCCCGTGGTGACGACGAATACTGGTAAGGGAATCCTTCCGGAAACCCATCCCCTTTCCCTTGGCTCAAGTCTTCCTTTTCCTCCGATGCACCGCGCGATCGAGGATGCCGACGTAGTGCTGGCAGTCGGAACGGAACTCAGTGAGACTGACCTGCTCTACACCTGCAAGAGCTACCGGATAAATGGTGCGTTGATCAGGATCGACATCGATCCGCGACAGTTGACTATGAACTATCTCCCGCGCATCGCTATGCTCTCCGATGCCAAGGTCGCGCTCCAGGCGATAATCGAAGGGTGCGGCGGTGCCGACGCGGATCAGAGTGAAATCGCTCAGCGACGAGTCGCCGGCATCAGGGCGGCAGTGGAAAAAGACGCAGGTTGGTCCGCGGAGTCCCACAAGCACAAGCCGATCTTGGGAGCCATAGCGGCAGCGCTTGATCCGAATGCCGTCATCTGCGCCGACTCCACCCAGCTTGCGTACACAGGCAATCACTTCTTCCCCTCGAAAGAGCCTGGCACTTGGCTGTTCCCGAACGGCTACGGCACCCTTGGAAGCGCCCTCCCCGCCGCCATCGGAGCGAAGATCGGCTGCCCGGATCGTCAGGTGGTCGCGATCGTAGGCGACGGCAGCTTCCTCTACACGATCGAGGAACTCACCTCGGCAGTTGAGAATGAAGTCAGCCTTCCAATTATTCTCTGGAACAACCGAGCATATGGCGAAATCCGAGATGCAATGATTGCGTCCGACATCCCCACGGTGGGCGTGGACCTCTACACGCCCGACTTCCAGATGATTGCGACGGGCTTCGGATGCCAGGCCGTTCAAATTGAATCGCTCGAACAACTCAGCCGTGAGCTCAAGGAAGCTTTCAAGAGAAACAGGCCGACCCTGCTCCAGATAGACAACGACGCGGCAATGTTTTCAGGCGCAGGCGTGTCATGAACAGCGAGACCCTTGAGGCTAGCCTTCGGCAGCTCGTGGGCGGATCGAATGTCCTTGCCGGGCCGCCAGATGGCCCGGCACTTGTCGTCAGACCCGGGACCACCGAGGCAGTGGCGGAGTGCCTGAAACTCTTTCACGGGCAACAGGCTCCCGTGGTTACGCTGGGGGGGCTCACCGGGCTCGTGCATGGTACCCACACGCCATCGCACTACTTCGGAATTTCCACCGAGGGGCTGAACAAGATCGAGAGCTTCGACCCGAGCACGCGCCTGCTTGTGGTGGGGGCGGGAACGAAGTTGGAGGCGGTCCATGATTTCGCTGCGGAGCACGAACTGCGGTATGGCGTCGATCTAGGCGCCCGGGGCAGTTGCACCATCGGTGGAAACATCGCCACGAACGCGGGCGGGAACTCCGTCGTCCGGTTTGGCATGACACGATCCAATGTTGTCGGCCTTGAAGTGGTCCTTTCCGACGGGTCGATCCTTACCGATCTAAGGGGCTTACCCAAGAACAACGCCGGCTACGACCTGAAGCAGATATTCATCGGCTCCGAGGGAACGCTGGGTGTCGTGACCAAGGCTTTGCTGAAGCTCAGCCCGCGCCCGGCCGGCACGGCGAGTGCTCTGTTGGCACTCAACCACCTGGACAGCGCCCTCGTGGTGATGGAGGCAATAGAGCGTGCCTGCGGCCATTCCTTGCTGGCCTTGGAAATCATGTGGAACGGCTATTTCGAGAAAGTGAGCACCGCACTGTCGGCAGAGACGCCCCCGCTTCCACCGGGCCATCCCATTTATTTGCTCGCGCAGGTCGAGGGCATGGATAGTGGCGAACAGGCAGTCGAAAGTTTGGTCGGGGCCTTGGAGGGGATCGAGGACATTATCGACAGCGCGCTGGCGACCACACCGGTCCAGGAGCGCCGTCTCTGGTCAATCCGTGATGGGTCCGATGTCATCGAGAGAGCCCATAAACAAGTGCTTTCCTTTGACGTCAGCATGCGGCCACATAAGTATGCGGCTTACATCGCAGACGTCGAAGCGCGCCTCAAGGCCCGGGTATCAAACGCCACTGCCTACTATTTCGGGCATCTCGCTGACGGCAATATTCATTTCATGATCGGACACGACGGGCATTCGTCCGACGCGACACGCGTTATCGAGGAATGCGTCTATGACCCCTTGGCGTCCTACGAACCGTCTTCGATTTCTGCCGAACATGGGATCGGCGGAGAGAAGGCCGCGCATCTGTGGCGGTCCCGGTCAACCGCTGAAATCGCTGCGATGAACCGCATCCGCGCTGCTCTCGATCCTGCAGGAATTCTAAATCCGCATATATCGTACGAACCCAAATCTCTTGGTGCGCGGGCATCCTGAATCCCACAGCGAATCGTGACGAAGCGGTTGATCGTGAATTCACCGCCCAATCTAGCCGCGGGCGCGGCATTCCCAGGTCGGACGTAGGCAGGAAGAGTAAAAGCAAGTATTTCTGGTTCTGCGTCTACCTGATGTTCAGCTCACCGCGATCAAATCCTGATTGACGTCGGCGATCGTTTGGCAGCCGCTCATGTCCATGGTCCGTGCGAGTTCTTCCCTAAGAATGCTCATCATTGAAATAGCTCCTGCCTTTCCACCAGCCGCAGTGCCGTACAGCATGCTACGTCCCAGCAGGACCGCCTTCGCGCCACTAGCCAGCAGCTTGAAGTCATCGCTGCCGCGCTGAACCGAGCTGTCGGCCAGCACTGTCATGCCGGGACCAACGCAGTCGACTATTCCGCGGAGTACATCGATTGGCGCAATCGCGCTGTCCAGATTACGTCCGCCATGGTTCGATACAACGATGCCGTCGGCGCCGACGCGTTTGGCCTCCAGCGCGTCCCCTTGCCGAAGGAGGCCTTTGATCACCATGGTCCCTTTCCAACGGTCGCGAATTCTGGCCATGTGCTCCCAACTTAGGTCTGGCATAAAGTCCAGGGGGTATCCCCGGTTTCTCCTGAGTAGATCCTTTCGGTATTGGTCCGGATAGTTCGCGAAAGTGGGCATCCCTTCCGTAACGACATAGCGCCCTAAAACGCCAAGGGCCCAGCGCGGATGCGTGGCCACATCAAAAACATTGCGAGGCGAAAATCGCAGCGGAACATCGAAACCGTTTCTAACATTGAACTCTCGATTCGGCAGAACGGGAGTATCTACAGTGACGACAATCGTTCGGACGCCTGAACTCCAAGCTTTGTCCGTCAGGTTGAACGAGATTTCCTCTTTGTCCCACAAATAGAGTTGAAACCATATCGGTTCTGGGCTCACTCGCGCGACGACCCCTATTGAAGTTATCGCCTCTGTCGCAGCCGTGAACGGAATGCCGAACTCCGCCGCAGCCTTGGCGAGTTCCATCTCGCCATTGAAGTAGACCAATCCTGCGAAAGCCGTCGGCGTGACCACCAGTGGCGCGCTGTATTCGTGACCGAAGAGCGAAATCGTCGTCGATCTGGTTGAACTGCTTCGCAAGGCATACGGTGTAATCTTGATCCGATCGAAGGCAGCTCTGTTCCCAACAAGCGCCCGCTCGTCTTCGGTTCCCCTGTCAATGTATTCGAAAATCCCTCGCGGCAGGCGGCGTTTTGCGATTTTTCGCGCCTCTGCAAAATTAAGGAAACCTGCTCGATCCGTCACGCTTCACTCGCAATTTCCGTATCAGGTTCCGCGAGGATCTTGCCAAGTCAGTCGCTGCTGCCTTCGACACCACCGTTGCCAGGCGACGGGTTAATCAACAGACAGATGCGGCGCCCGCATCGCCCGGCGACGTCTTTCAGGGCAAGGCCGATTTATCGAGCCTGGGCGGAGAGAACTGGACCAAGCCTGGGCTGAGCTAGCATCGGCACGCTGCTCATTTACAGGTCGACAGGCCGAGATATTGGTCCCATTCGCGCTTCGAAGGATCATCGGGAATGCATCCATATTTCACATAGATCGTGTGCAGAGGCAGGGATTCCGTTGATGAAACGAGGACCAACACCAATGCAAACCCCGCACAAACAGACCCCGCGAGGACCACATACCAAAGGTTGCCCGGAAACCTCTGAGAATTAGCCACGCTTATATTTCCTACTGATACCCTGGTTGTGGAAGCTTGGCTGCGGTTGAGTTGACCATCATCGTCGGACCGGTCTCGCTGAAACGCTTCAGAATTCTGGAACTCATGCCAATGATGTCGACCACAAAGAAAAGCTTCCACATCGAACTTAACCGGGGCAGCCCGAAAAAATGCCTGGATCGTCCGTTCAAAACGCGCACCCCATGTGTCTCAAGTCGTCCAGCAATCAATAATTCGGCGGACGCACATGCGGCACCTTGTCTACGCTCGCCCTAAATTTGCTAAAGTGATTTGAGTAGAACCACGGTTTGACAGCATCAAACTTGGATATGCTTGCTGGATGGGAGCTCAACCGCTCCCGCTTGACCGGACCCAGCTTCTCTTGACGATGCACGGTTTCCCCATAGCCGCCCTGAGGATTAACGGCTTTCGACAACTGGCCAGTCGCCCTAGACGCTACAAGCGCCTCAAAAGTTGGAATAGACGAGGATCCAAGGTTGCCAAGAAGCTATTTGCCCGAGCGGTTTCGTCCTCGCGTCGTATCTTCGCTCGGACTAGCGACGCCCAACTACCATTCAAGCCCAAGTACAGCCGCTAGCCCAGTCCGCCGTCCAGCCGCCATCGACCATTTGAGCCGTGCCGGTCACCAGGCGGAGGCGTCCGATGCCAGGAGGGTCGACCCGCAGGGGCAAGCGGCTTTTGCGTCCTGTTTTGTCGGCAAAGGTTTAGATCGTTCGCCCGCCATCGATCGGGAACTCCACGCCCGTGATGAAATCCGCTTCATCCGATGCGAGGTAAAGAGCGGCAGCCGCGACATCCGATGGCCTGCACAGCCGACCGAGCGGGATGCTGTCGATGAACTTCTGGCGGTTGGCTGGCGTATCCGGGACACCCATCAGGTCGGCAAGCAGGGGCGTGTCGCCTGCCACGGGACACAGCGCATTGACCCGAATCTTCCACGGCGCGAGTTCGACGGCGAGCGACTTGGACATTAGGTTCACCGCCCCCTTCGAGGCATTGTACCAGGTCAGTCCGGGACGGGGACGGAGTCCGGCCGTCGAGCCGATGTTCAAGATGACGCCGCCGCCGGCATCGCGCATGTGCGGAACCACAGCCTGCACGAAGAGGTACACCGATTTGACGTTGACCCGGAACACTCGATCGAAAGATGCCTCGTCGGTCTCCAGCAGCGGCTGATTGATATGGGTGATACCGGCATTGTTGACGACGATATCCACTTTGCCGAAGTGCCTGAGCGTCTCCGATACGATTGATCCGACATCCTTGGCCGAACTGACATCGCCCGAGACGGCATGGGCGGCATCGCCGATATCCGAAGCGACACGCTCGCCGGCATCGGCGCGAAGGTCGGCTATCACTACCTTGGCGCCCTGTTTCGTGAACAGTCTGGCGGTCGCCTCGCCGAAGCCGCTGCCGCCCCCGGTGACGATCGCCACCTTGCCGGCCAAACGTCCCGCGCCCTTGCTGGCGTCCAGCTCGCTCAATTGCATCTTGTTGGTGCTCCTGTTCTGTTGCCCATGGACGCTTTCGACCATTTGGGCCGGGTGGTGGATCTTTGGCCGATCAGCTCAGATAGAGAGCGTGCAACCTCTCTGGGCTTACCTCGTGGGGCGGCGCGTGGAGGGCCAGGCGGCCGCGCGAAAGGACGTAGACGTCATGCGCTATCTCCATCAGGCGCGGGACGGTCTGCTCCGCGACGACGACGGACATGCCGAGGTCGCGGTGCAGCCGCTCCACGACCTCGAACACCGTCTGGACCATTACGGGAGATAAGCCGAGGCTCGGCTCATCCAACATCAGAAGCTTTGGCTGCAGCATGAGAGCCATGCCGATGACGAGCATCTGCAACTGCCCCCCCGACATGAGGCCCGCCGGGCGATCGAAGAACTCTTCAAGGATGGGAAAATAGGACAACACGAGCTTCAGCCGTTCCGCATTGCCTTTCGGGCTCTGGAACGATGCTGCCTTGAGGTTTTCTCCCACCGTGAGGTTCCGGAAACATTGCCGCCCATCCTGGACCAGGGCGATTCCCGTGCGCGTGATGGTCGCGGGATGCTTTCCGTTGAGCAAGAACCCATCAAAAATCACCCGGCCTTCGCAGATTTCTCCCTGCTCGAAGGGCAGCATTCCAGCCACTGCCTTCAGCAACGTCGACTTGCCGGCGCCGTTTGGTCCCAGCACTGCCACGATACGGCCCGCCGGCACCTCGAAATCGAGCTTCTCGAGGGCAGAGATGACAGCGTCGTAGCGTGCGCTCAGATTCTGGATTTCAAGCATGGGGATGTCCCGTCAGCCGCTACTCGGCGTTTATCCAGTCGCTGATCGCGACATATTTGCCCTGTTTGATTTGGGAGATTCGCGCCTGCGTCGTGCCCTGGTGGTTGGCATAGTCCACCGGCGGCGTAATTCCACCGGTGTCCACGCCCATCAGGGCTTCCATCTCGTCGCGAACCGACTTCCTGAATGCTGCAAGGTCGTCGGGCGCGCCGCCCGCCTTCTTGACCGCATTGCGGATGGCCGCAGCCATGACGACGCCTTCGTACCAGCCTTTCAGATAGTAGGTGTCGCGCTTCTCGATCTTGTTATTTTCCCCGTATTTGTTGATCGTATCCATCGCCGGAATCTTCTCCCCGAAATCGGCGTAGATCTGGATTGTGCGGAACCCTTCCGCGCCCTCGCCCAATTGTTCGGGAATCGCCGACGCTATGTTGTACATATTGCCCATGAACAGGCTCGCGGGCATGCCGACCTTGGCGGCGTCGCGCAGGATGACGAGCATCTGCGGCGTTGAGGCCTGCACGAAAACGAGGTCGGGACTCTCGTTCTTGATCCGCAGAACTTGTCCGGTCAGATCCTGCGCATCGAACGGAAATTCGACCTGGTCGACGAGTTCGAGGCCCATCTTCTCGATGGCGCCCGACTTGCGGACAACCTCGACCGGGGCACGGCCGTATTCGTTGTTGGCGTGCATGATGACAACCCGCTTGGCGCCTGCTTGCGCGGCGGACCGCAGGCCGATCAGAATCTGCTGTTCATAGGTGGGACCGGGAATGAAGATGTAGGGCAGCTTCTGGGGATCATGCACTTCGCTCGAATGGGAGTCGGTCATGAACGGCACTGCGTCGGCCTGGATCTGGTCGCGAAGAGATTTGACGGCGCCCGTCGACCATCCTTTCACGAAGACGGCGTTTTCCTCGCCAACGCAGCGGCGATAGATCTTCTGTTCTTCATCGAGCTTGTAGCGGCCATCAAGCACGATGGTCTTGATGTGGTTTCCTTCGATCCCGCCTTCGGCCTGGTTCAGATATTCGAAGTGATCGCGCGTGCCGTAGGTCATCCCGTTGAGCAGCGCATCCGGACCGGTGATCGTGCCCCACATGCACACCGTGATATCCGCGGCATGCGCTGCCGGGGTGCCGGCAAAAAGCGCCGCAAGCGCCAGTTTTACGATTAATCTCTTCATAGATTCCTCCCTTTTCCGATCAGTTGATTTCAGTTCTTGTGCTGGGCCGTGGATTGCCAGGCTGCGGGATCGGCCCCAGCCCTCCGCCATCCCGTCGCCCCCTGCCGAAGGCGTCGGATGGCGCGGCCTAACAGCGAATGCAGGCCGCGCGGCTCGTAGATGAGGAAGACGATCACCAGCAGTCCGAACACCATCTCGCGAATGGCGGCGGTCTCCGCTTCGGCTCCCAGGGCCTCGCCAAGCCGTTGGGCGATCTCCGGCAGCAGGACGACGAAGCAGGCTCCGATCACCGAGCCGGTCAGGGAACCGAGTCCGCCCACGATGATCATCGCGACATAGTCTACCGACAGCGCGATCTCGAATGCCTCCGGCGCCGCAATGCGCGTGGTGAAGGCGAGGAGTCCGCCGGCAAGGCCTGCCAGGGCGCCCGAGAACGCAAAAGCCCATAGCTTGGTGCGTGCGACGTTGATGCCCATGCCGCGGGCAACGATTTCGCTGTCTCTTATCAGGATGAATCTGCGGCCGACGTCCGTACGCAGGATCCGCGAGACCGCGATCAGGGAAAGCACCAGCAGGCCGATTGCGATCGCGGCATAACCACGATCGTTCGACAGGTCCATGCCGAGGAAGTGCGCCGGCTGGACCATGAGGCCGGAAACACCGTGTGTCAGCGGCTCCAGAAGCCGGAAGAGATATTCGAGGATGAATTGGGCCGCCAACGTCGCCATCGCGAAATAAAGGCCTTGAAGACGCAGCGCCGGCAGGCCGACCAGCACGCTTACGGACGCCGTCATCATGGCGGCGCAGGCGAGAGCCATGGACATATCGAGGCCCGCGTTGCCGAGATTGCCGGCCGTGTAGGCGCCCACACCGAGCAAAGCGCCATGGCAAAAAGAAATCTGACCGCAGTAGCCGGTCAGCAGATTCAGTGCGAGCGCTCCGATGGAGGCGATGGCGACCACATAGACGATATAGGCTCCATACCGGCCGAGAACCGGCAGGATCAGCAGCATCACGAGAGCTGCGGCCAGCAGCAGAACAATCTGTCGAATGCTCATGATTACACCCTTTCCGTGCCTTTGCTTCCGAAGATGCCCTGCGGACGGACCAGCAGGACAAGGACGAGCAACGCATAGGGAATGACTTGCTGCAGCGCGCCGATGGAATAGATGGTGGTGTATTCCCGCAGCGCCCGTTCGATCAGTGGCGTCAGCAGGCCGTCGGTCATCGCCTGTAGGACGCCGAGCGCCAGTCCACCAACGATGGCGCCCGGCAGGCTCGTCATCCCGCCAAGCACGATGACCGGAAAGGCCACGAGCCCGATATTCGACAACCCTATAGAAAGCCCGTTGAGGGATGCGAGCAATGATCCGCCGAGGCCAGCGAGCATTGCCGAGGTCGTCCAGGCGATCGTCACCTGCCGATCGACGTGAATTCCGATGGCCAGCGCGGCGCGCATGTTGTCAGCCGCGCATCGCTGCATGAGACCAAGAGGCGTATACTGGTAAAAGGCCAGAAAGGCCGCGCAGAGCATCAACGACAACGAAAAGGCGGCTATGTAATTGTACGTCATGAATATCCCGCCCATCTGGATCACGCCGGGCGGAAAGACGGACGGAAACGCCAGTTGATCGGGGCCCCAGATCAGCAAACAGACGGCGCGGAAGACAATCAGGATGCCCAAGGTGGCCATCATCACAGCCACCACCGGTGCTTTCAGCATCGGCCGCAGCACCAGGATCTGCGTCAAGGCACCCACGCCGCCCATCAGAATGACGGAAAGCAGCAATGCGAGCATCGGATGGAGACCGGCCGACGCCAGCGCATAGGTGAAGAAAGCGCCGAGCATGGCATATCCGCCCTGTGCGAAATTCACCACGCCGGAGCACTTGTAGATAAGCACGATGCCAAGCGCGATGAGCGCATACACGCTTCCAACCGCGACGCCTGCGATGGCGAGCTGCAGGGCGACCATCAAGCTTCTCCAAGATAGACGCGGCGAACTTCTGGATCGGATCGAACCGCCTCTCCGGAACCGTCGAATATCCTCGCGCCGCCGGCCATGACGACAATGCGGTCGCAGGTGCTCATGACGATATCCATCTTGTGCTCCACCATGACGACGGCACATCCCAGCCGGTCCCTGATCTGCTTGACGAAGTCCGCCAGCCTGGCGGCCTCTACAGGAGCCACGCCGGCCACGGGTTCGTCCAAGAGCAGAAGATCGGGATTGCCGGCCAGTGCGCGGGCAATGTCGACGGCCTTGCGATGGCCATAGGACAGTGTCTGCAACGGCTGCTGGCTATGCTCCGCCAACCCAAGCGGCTTAAGGAGCCCGTCGACGAGCACATCATCTTCACGCCGGTCGGTCCGGAAGAAACCCCGCAAGCCACTCTTGGTCGAACGAACAGAGTGCCCCAGCTTGACGATGTCCAGCACAGTCAGATCACTAAGCGACGCGACGTTCTGGAACGTTCGGCCAATTCCCAATCGCGCCAGTTTGGTCGGCGAATTGCCGCCGATTGTCTCGTCGCGCCATTTGATGGTCCCTTCCGACGGGGCGTACATGCCGGAGATGGCGTTCACGAATGTGGTCTTGCCGGCGCCATTGGGGCCGATCAGACCGACGATTTCGCCGGGACGCACATCGATATCCATGCGGTTAACGGCAACAACCCCGCCGAACCGGATCGTGACGCCACGCGCCTGCAGCATGAACTCCAGCCTCTCCTGGGTCTGCCATAGGCCAACCCGCTTTTGTCTGCAGGCTTAATCGTATGAATGTTCGTACAAAGTCAATTGCATTCTTTCCGTTTGCGAAATGAAGCGTATTCTTAAAATACAAAAGTCGGCCTGAAAATGCGCCTCAGGCATGCGTCCTCGCCACACCGCTGCACCATAGTGATCAGCCGGAGTCTGGGTCGCGAGGCTTCCGCGCCGGCGAGCCAGAGCTGGCGCGAATCTCACAAAATAAATTGTCGAATTGTCAGGAATGACCAGCCGACGCGAGTGCGTCGAACGTGCCTAAATTGCATTACCATCCGAATTTTTGTCCTATCCGGGTTCAGTAGCGCTAGTTGTGTGATCGTCCGAATTCGACCACATAGCGAAACCGTTCGGCCGGATATTGGCTTCGCGTCATTTGGAACATCTGATTGTCCCTGTCCGAGTACCAGCGCTTAATGATCAGCGCAGGGCCCTTCTCGGTAGCGGACAACGCACCTGCAATGTCCGGCGGCAACTCTCCCGCCGATATTTCCTGGCGAATGTGCTCTATCCTGACTTGATAGCGATCCTCGATCAGATCTGCGATCGGCCTATTCGCCGAGCGAATCTGGTCGACAATCCCGCTATAAAGTGCGTCGAAGAAAATTTCGACGAGACAGAGAGGGGCATTTGTGTCGTCCTTGTTCCACCGTACGCCCTGGACTTTGACGACGCCGCGTCCGCTGCCGAAGCCAATCTCTTCCGCAAGCGCCGGATCAAGAACCAATTCCTCGATGGACTGCACGTGAAGTTGCACAACCTTTGTGTGCTGCAGCAAGTCCTCTACCGAGTTCCAACCCGTTTGAAACGCCCTGCGTTGCTTTGGTGCAAGTACGCGCGAACCAATGGCAGGGGTCCTTGCAATCATCCCATCGGCTTGCAGATTGTTCAGTGCCGCCCGCACCGTCGCTCTGCTGACGCCGAACCTGGTGCGCAGGACTTCCTCAGTTGGAAGGAGCGCATCCACCGGGAAATGGCCATCGGCCAATTGACCCCTGAGATAGTCCTCTACGATTCGGTACTTGGGCTGACTTTGATGGCGCGCCACCTGCAATAATTCCTTCATCCAATGAATTTCGACGTTAGCTTTCGCGAGTCCCAGAGGCAAGCTAACCAATCTTGACTTTGTACGAACAATCGTACAATAACTCATTGAAAATTGGAAGGTGAGGTTCTATGGGCACTCGAACCGAAACGGACGCCTATGGCGCAATTTCGATCCCTGATGGAGCCTATTGGGGACCCCAAACTGAGCGCTCAAGAATTCTCTTCGCGATTGGCGATGAACGGCTACCGAAAGACGTAGTCCGGTGTTTTGGCGCGCAAAAGGCGGCGGCAGCTTGCGCGAACCTAAAGCTTGGAAAGCTTCCTGAAGACCTTGCCAAGGTAATCATCCTATCTGCGCAGGAAATGCAGGAAGGCTTGTTCGATGATCAGTTCCCAATCTCGCTCTGGCAGACCGGATCTGGCACGCAAACCAACATGAACGCCAATGAGGTTATCGCCAATCGCGCGAACGAAATGCTGGGACATTCTCTTGGCGCGCGCTTCCCTGTCCACCCCAATGATCACGTCAATCTGGGTCAGTCTTCAAACGACACGTTCCCTACGATTATGCATATTTGCACGGTGCGCGCGGTTTTCGGATCGCTGGCGCCGGCGATGGACGGACTGAAATCAACGCTCTCAGCGCGGGCCGAGGAGTTTCACGCCTACATCAAGCTGGGCATGACCCATCTGCAGGATGCTTTGCCTATTACTTTGGGCAGTGAGTTTCGGACCTGGGAACGACAGATCGATGCAGCTTGGGCTGGGATCGAGTTGCATGCCGAAAGGCTTAGCGAACTACCGCAAGGAGGAACCGCAAGCGGCAGTGGCGTCAACGGCACGCCGGGTTTCGCCGGATTGGTCTGCGAAGAGCTTAGCGCCTTTGTAGGAAGAGCGTTGCGCCCAAGCTCGCACCCATCGCAATTCATGGCCGCTCACGATTCCTTCGCGGCCATCTGCGGAGAGCTCAACGTTCTTGCCACGGCCATACTGAAGATCTGCAACGATATAAGACTTCTCACTTCGAGCCTAAGCGGCACGCCATCGCTGACGCTGCCGGATGATGGGTTGTCGTCCTCGATCATGCCGTCCAAACGCAACGCCACGGTCTGCGAGGCTGTCATCCAGGTCTGTATGAGGGTGCTTGGCAGCTCGGCGGCCGTCGTTGCAGCCAACGCATCTGGGACGCTGCAACTGAATACCTGCAAGCCGCTTATTCTGCATGAGGTCCTGAACTCAATCAGGCTTCTTTCGGACGCACAGCTTGTTCTGGCATCGGGATGTATATCCGGCTTGAGAGCCGATCCCGACAATCTCAGGCGTGCTCTCGACCACTCCCCGGTGCTAGGTGCCGTTCTCGCGCCGATGGTAGGCTATGATGTAGCGGCTCGGCTAATACAGTCGGCTGTTGCCACGGGCCTGCCGATCCGTGAAGTGTTTGAACGCGACGGTGAAATGGATGTCTCCGAGTTCGATCGGCATCTCGCACGCGTTCTGATTTCGGACACACTGGCTGCTGGCCAATTGTCGACTCCCCCGTCCGAAGTCGCCAAGCCCCACGCACAGTTCAACGCAAAATGAAGGACTTCGCCAACATGTCCAATTTCAGGCTCTTGATCGACGGCCAAGAAAGAGAAGGCAGCACCGGGCTTTGTGAAGACGTATTCAATCCCGCGACCGGACAGGTGATCGGCGCCGTGGCACATGCGTCGACTGCCGATCTCGACCTTGCGCTCAGCACGGCTGTTCGTGGCCTCTCCGAATGGAGCGCCAAGACGCCATGGGAGCGGGGCGCGATCCTCAAAAAATCAGCCGACCTTCTTAGAGCCCGCAAGGACGAACTGGGCCTGGCAATGACTCAGGAACAGGGTAAGCCTCTCCGAGAGGCGATGGCCGAGGTCGACCGCTCGGCGGATTTCATGGAATGGGCTGGAGAACAGGCCCGTCGAGTCATTGCCGAGGGTCTGATCGGTCGGGACCCGTCGAACCGCATCACCATCGAGCGGCACCCGATCGGTGTCGTTGCGGCGTTCACGCCTTGGAATTTTCCGATGGCCCTCGCCGCCAAGAAGTTTGCCGGCGCACTGGGAGCGGGGTGCGCGATCCTCTGCAAGCCTTCGGAGGAAACCCCGGCTTCCGTGCTCGGTCTAGTGCGCGCGCTGCTGGACGCCGGCGTAACGCCTGCTGCCGTCGGCGTCGTCTTCGGCGTACCGTCCGAAGTCTCATCCTATCTTATTCCGGCGCCCGAGATTGCGAAGATCACTTTCACCGGCTCCATTCCGGTTGGAAAGCTTCTCGCGGCGGCAGCCGGAAAAGCAATGAAGCCCGTCACGATGGAGTTGGGCGGACATGCCCCTGTGATTGTGTGCAAGGACACGGATCCGGAGGCGCTGGCCGACTATCTCGTTCCGAAGAAATTCTTCAACGCGGGTCAGATCTGCATCTGCCCGACGCGTTTCTTCGTCGAAAGCGAGGTGCACGACCGCTTCGTCGACCGCTTCGTCGAAAACACCAAAAAGCTTCGGGTCGGCGACGGCACGCTTGACGATACGCAGATGGGTCCGTTGGCAAGCCCCAAGCGCCGGGAGGCAATCTCCGACCTGGTGGAAGATGCCCGTGCGCGAGGCGCCGCGATTCTCACCGGCGGAGAGCGCATCGGCAACATCGGCAACTTTTATGCACCCACTGTCCTCAAGGACGTTCCCGCCGACGCCAGGATCTTGCGGGAAGAACCTTTCGGACCGCTTGCTCCCATCATCCGCTTCGATGACGAGGCCGAAATGCTGCGACAGGCGAACGGGTTGGAATATGGTCTTTCTGGATATCTGTTCACGAACGACGCGAAACGCCAACGGCGTCTGTCGGACAGCCTGCAGGTCGGCACGATCGGCATAAACGACATTCCGACCCATATCCCTGAAGTGCCGCTGGGCGGCTGGAAGGAAAGTGGATACGGGACGGAAGGCGGCCAGACCATCCTGGAGCCTTACCAGAAGACCAAATTCGTCAGCCAGCGCTGACGGATGCTCTGATGCCACTGACTGGCCGCGTTGATGCTTGGGGCTATCCTAGGCGTTGACCGGCATAGGCGGGATCTCCCAGCATGGAGAGGAACCCGTCCCGTAGCTCATAGCATCAGATCAGCCAGGTCTCTGCTCTTTTTGAGTTCGGCACGACTTAGGCTTTGACGCGCAGATCCTTGTTGACACATGCAAGACGCGGCATGATCTCCGTGCCGAAATCGCGCACCCCCTGCACGAAATCGGGAAACGACCAGAGCATTCCCGAAATGCCGGACTCCTCGGCGATCGCATCGATTGTCGCTGCTGTCGATGCGATGGTCCAGATCGGCCGAAACCGTGTCGGAAGACGAGTTGCCTTGCTTTGTCGTGACCCTCGGCTCTGACCGATGGTTCTGAAGACCTGGCCGGTTTCACATCAGTGAACCCGGCCGAGCATGTTGTTTCAACCAAGCACAGCTATGACCGCATCCGCCAGTGGCGCCGTTGAGGCGGGGTTCTGGCCGGTCATGAGATTGCCGTCCTTGACAATGAAGGCGCCCCAATTCGGACCCTTCTCGTACAGCGCCCCAGACTTGCGTAATGTGTCGGCAAGCAGCCACGGCGCATTAGCAGCCGTACCGAATTCAATCTCTTCCTCGTCGCTGAAGGACGTCATCTTGCGTCCGGAGAATGGCCATTGACCATTCTCGTCCTTGGCAGCAAGCAACGCCGCCTGACCATGGCAAACAGGCGCGATAATTTTCGACGCACGATTGGCCTCGACCAGTATGCGACCCATGTCGGGATCCTTGTAGAGATCTTCGACCGGGCCGTGCCCGCCTGGGATGACGATGGCGTCATAACGGCTTACGTCAACATCACCGAGAATCAGCGGCGCTTCCACCCGGTCTGCGTTATTGTTCAAATAGCTGCGGAAATGATCCACATGATCCTGACCGACGACAGCAGGGTCCATACTACGCGCATCCATTGTCGGCGTGACTCCGCCCGGCGTAGCGATATCAACGTGGAAACCGGCTTTAATGAACTTCTCATCCAATACCACGAACTCCTCCGCCCACACACCGCTCTCGTAAGCAGTGCCGTCCGCGCGAGTCCATGTGTCCGCTGCAGAAAGAACAATTAAAACGTTGGGCATCAATTCTCTCCTATTTTTGTTCACTGTCGCCGGCAAAAATGCTGGACTACCACTGCGATAAAACTCGATCGTCATCGGAAAGCCCTGCCGATGTTGCGCGAAATTCAGAAATTCTTGCTTGTCTCAGCGTGGTCACCCCCCCTGCCCTCAGTCAAAGCGTCATCGGATATGTGTGACCGGGGATCTTGACGCAGTGGTTCATGCAGGATGATAGAGAGCCGCCGCTGAAAATCGCGGCGGCCTCCCGCGACAAGAGTCTCATCACGCCGTTAGGGCTGTAAGCGATTAGATATTTTGACCGCCGGACACCTCGATGCGCTGAGCCGTAATCCAGCGGTTATCCGGGCCGAGCAGGCTGGCGACCGCCGGCCCGATGTCATCAGGCAGGCCGACGCGCCCGAGAGCGATCATAGCGGCGAATGCGTCGTTGTAGGCCGGCGTATCGCGCACGGCGCCTCCCAGGAAATCAGTCTCGATGGCGCCGGGCGCGATCGTGTTAGCGGTAATGCCGCGGCCTCCCAGTTCCTTGGCCATGTAAAGCGTGAGGATCTCGACCGCGCCTTTGGCAGCGGAATAGGCCGAGAAGCCAGGATAGGAGACGCGGGTCAGACCCGTCGAAAAGTTCACAATGCGGCCGCCATCGGCCAGGAGAGGCAGCAGCCCCTGTGTCAGGAAGAACACGCCCTTGACGTGAACATTGAACAGTTTGTCGAACTGCGCTTCGGTCGTCTCTGCGATGCCCGCCATTTCGCCGTGACCGGCGTTGTTGATCAGGTGGTCGAACTTGTCACCGCCCCAGGTCGACTTCAGGGCCGCACGCACGCTCTCGACGAAAGCCGGGAAGGTCGAGACATTGCTTACGTCTAGCCGCAGCGCGACCGCCTTGCGGCCCAGTGCCTCGATCTCAGCCACGACGGCGTTCGCATGGTCGGCGCCATTGTTATAGGTCAGGATAACGTCGCCGCCGTGGCGGGCGATGTTGATGGCGGTATTGCGGCCAAGGCCGCGGCTGCCGCCGGTGACGATTGAGATGGTGGTCATCGGTAACTCCTTTGGAACGAGCGCTTCGCTCAACACACAATCGTCGCCAGCTCCCCATCGGTGTTGCCGGATTCTCGGCCGTTCTTGCCTATTCCTCCAAGTTATCTTGGGCCGAAGCATCCCGTTGGCCAAGAGTTCACGGCGTGTTTAAGACCAACGTCGAACCACTGATCGGCTCTTTATTGGGGGTCGGAAATCGCCAGAGCTGAGCGCGAGGGCCACATAGGTGGCAAGGTTGAGGTAGATCCTGCCTATCCGGTACATGCCGCGTAGGATCTGGGCGAGGCCGCGAGTAGAAGGAGGGGGATGGAGGCAGTGGACGGCAGGCTGAGATACCGACGCCTCACCGCGACTCGGTGACCCGTGTCAAAGGTGCCCCGATGCAGCAGTCGGGTAAAACGCAATGAAGGCCACGTGCCTGATCTAATGCATCTTTTTCAGAAATCGCCGCGGACTTTCGCCAATATCCGTCAAGGTCGTGCCGCCGTTAGTCGGTCGGCAAGGACCCGATCAACCATCTTTCCCGCCACGCCGAGATAGTTCTTGGGATCGGTCAATTCCTCCAGCCGTTCCAATCCAAGCGGAGTGGCAACATCTTTAACCGTGGCGAGAACTTCGAACAGCGATTTGCCGGTATCCGCGGCTTTCCGGCATCCGACATAGACTAAATCATGCGCGGTTTGCCGGCCCGTGATCGGCGCCAGCGCCATCATGACCGCTTCCGCCACGATCAATCCGCGCGATGCGGCGAGATTCTCGCGCATCCGGTCAGGGTGCACCTCCAGCCCGGTCAGCATGAAGGAAGCCTGCGCCAGGGCGCCGGCCGTCAAAGCGAAACTCTCCGGCACTGCGGCCCATTCGAGATGCCAGGGCCCGGTCGCGCGCTCGAAGTCATGCGCCATAGCATCGAGCATCAGTCCCGCGTGCTGGCGCACCATCTTGGCCGCCGCGATAATAAGCTCGCAAGAGATCGGATTCCGCTTCTGGGGCATGGTGCTGGATGCACCCCGATGACGGACGAACGGTTCCGCCACCTCGCCTATCTCCGTGGTCATCATGATCGAAACGTCGACGGCGATCTTGGCGAGACTCCCGGTTATCAAAGCGAGGATCTGGACGGCTTCTGCGAGTCCGTCGCGGCAGGAATGCCAAGTGATCGTTGGCACACCGAGGCCGAGTTCGGTGGCAACGGCCGCCTGCACCTGCAGGCCCTTGTCGTCAAGCGAGGCCAACGTACCAGACGCACCCGAAAACTCGACCACTAGAATGCGCGGCTTCATCTGGTCGATGCGCTCGCGATGACGCTGAAGCGCCGAAAGCCAGACCGCCGCCTTATATCCAAACGTTATCGGCAGGGCATGCTGGAGATGGGTACGCCCGGCCATCGGCGTATCGCGGTGGAGCTTCGCCAAAACCCACAGCGCCTCTATCGTCTCTTCGAGGCGTCGCTCGATCACGTCGATTGCATCCCGGACCTGCAGCACAGTCGCCGTATCCATGATGTCCTGCGTGGTCGCACCCCAGTGCAGGTGCCGCCCCGCCTCCCCGGCGGCATCCGCCAGTTGTTCGACCATTGGAAGAATGGGATAGCCGACGATGTCAGTCTCACGGATCAGCCGGTCCATATCGAACCGATATGTTTCCGCGGTTGCCGCGATGCCCTTAGCCGCCGCATCAGGAATTATGCCAAGGCTCGCCTCGGCCAGGGCCAATGCGACCTCGACCTCGACGCAACGCCTGAGGTAGGCCTCCGACCCGAAGATCGCGCGCATGTCAACCGGCACGAAGCCGGCACCGGAGAAGGGTGAATCGACAAAGGAAAGGGGGTTCATTGTGGGAACTCTCGAATGTGTGGGCAAATGCCGGTCAACGGCACGCCAGTCCCTGCGACCTGACCTGCCGCTCGTTCACTACGTCAGTGAAGACTGACATGCTTGGTTCTATGGTAGGGATCTAGGATCTCGATCCCTCCTTCGGTGTCGATACCGCTTTCCTTCCAGCCTCCCAACGGGGCCTCGAGCCGGTGCGTCAGGGGGGCCGTTCACCCCGACAACGCCGTACTCCAGCGCATCGGCAAACCGTTGCTGCCGGTGAACATCATTCGTAACAATGTAGGACGCAAGGCCGAACTCTAGACCGTTGGCCTTCTCCAACATGCTCTTCTCGTTGCTGAACGCGATGATCGGTGCGAGCGGACCGAAAGGCTCTTCATGCAGCATCGCCGCATCGTCCGCCAAATCAACAATCACGGTCGGTGCGTAGAAGAATCCCTGGTTGCCGATACGCTGGCCACCGACGAGAACCGCCGCGCCCCGCGCACGCGCGTCGTCAACGAGCCGCGCGACGGCCTCGAGACGACGGGCATTGGCCGCAACCCGGCCGATGCTCTCCCCCGTTGCGGGGTTCACAACAGGCTGGCTTTGTCCAGTCGAGCCAGCACGGCTGCTCCCGTTGATCAGAAGCTGAAAATCATGGTTCATAGCAGACACCTTCGTTTCTAATGGCGACGTGGCGAATCGCCAATTAGCGTCGTTTCCATATTCGGCTGAAACGGCAGCGGCATTGCCCGAAACTAGTAAGTTCTTGCCTATTCCTACACTGGTGTTGCGGCCCCGAAAATTGTGAATTAAAACTCCCAAATGACCCAAACCTTGCTCGACACCGTCCGCCGCTACACTGAGGCACATGCAGATAATAACGGCATTGCCCAGACGCCTGTCCGGGGATTGACCCTCATTCGCGAAACCACGCCGACTGCCCTGCATTACGCGATCTACAAACCGCTGGTCGCCCTGGTGCTGCAGGGCAGCAAGCGGGTGACTATGGGCAGCCGGACATTCGATTTCGGCGCCGGAGAATCCCTCCTGATTACCGCAGACGTGCCTACTGTCAGCCAGATCACACGCGCCAACATCAGCAAGCCCTACCTCTCGCTCGTCTTCGATCTCGATCCCGCGGTGATTGAAGGCCTGGTCGTCGAGATCGGCTCCGCCCCCTATGCCGCGAACACGCCCGTCCGCATCGATCCTATGGAGAGCGAAGTTGCAGACGCTGCGCTGCGTCTAGTGCGTCTTCTCGACAGGCCGGCGTCACTGCCGGTCCTGCAGACCCAGTTGATCCGAGAGTTGCATTTCTGGCTGCTGTCAGGTCGGCATGGCGGAGCGATCCGCAGCCTCGGCGTGGCGGGAAGCCATGCACAGCGAGTGGCGCGCGCCGTCGGGCTTATTCGTGCGAATTTCGCCACGCCGCTCAGGGTTGAATGTCTTGCTGGAGCAGCGGGCATGAGTGCGTCGTCTTTTCATGAGCACTTCCGCGCCATCACATCGCTCACACCGCTCCAATTCCAGAAACAGGTCAGGCTGATCGAGGCGCGCCGGATGATGTTGGCGAATGGCGAGATGATTAGTAACGCCGCCTATGCGGTGGGATACGAAAGCATCCCTCAGTTCACGCGCGAGTATGCCCGGATGTTCGGACTGCCGCCGGCTCGCGACATCAAAGCTGTTAAGGCGCGGATCCAAAATGCCGCATAGTTCGCATCTCGCATGGCAGCTGGATCGATGGGCGCCGCGATCGCCAGCGTATGGCGTAGAGGCTCGACATGCCCAACATCCAGCCACCGAGGGACAAAGCGGCCACAAGCTCAGGATTTTATTTCCAGTTTGCACTGCCATGGCAAATCTACAACGCCAACCAACCTTCACTCAGAGTGAGTTTTTGACAGCGCCTCGGCGATGGATAAGCGCTCGCGATTCTCCTCAACCACCTCCTCGGGTGCGCGAGCAATGTCGCCTCTCGGCGTGGCAGTTGGTGCGAATTTCCGCCATTCAGTCTGGTGGATCTTTACCAGCAGCACGTCGCTTCGCACCACAAGCGCGGAGAGTCCAACGCGTGCCATCCGAATAGAAACTAGTCATAGAAAGTGGAGGGACGTCGATTTGCCAGCACGACGTCAGAGGCGCTGCCAATATATGGATCATGGCGGTCCGCACCACCACTGGGTGGGTGACCGCTATCAGGTGTCCACCTGCCGACCGCATTGCATCCAGGAATCCTGCCGTTCGGCTGGCAACTTGAGTCAGTGATTCACCGCCTCCAGGAACATAGGCAGGATCAGTTCGAAATGCGGCAAGTGCCCCAGGCTGCTCTGCCTCAATCTTTTCTAACGTCTTGCCTTCCCAAAAGCCGTAGTTCTGGTCTCGCAGGCTGTCGATCACCGTTGCACGAAGCCCTAGTAGCTGGGCTGTCTCCCGGGCGCGCAGCGATGGAGCCACAAACACGCGATCTGTCTTTGAAAGATGCTGTCCAAGAGCGAGCGCCAGCTCGATCGAGCGCCTTTCCAGTGGCTCGTCGAGGGGAAATCCAGCGCTGCGCATTTGATGCGTGATACCGCTGCAAACAAGCGTCAAGCGTGTCGCTCTCATGCTGTCAGAGTCTGCCTTTTCGGTTCGATGCTACCTATCTCTCGCGGTGAAAGCCTGCGGCGACAGCCTACCTGTTAATGATCGTCTTCCTCACCGCCGCCGCGACGGAATATTTCGGGTCCACGAAGTTTCCCAGTCGCACTATGCCGCATTGGCTGAGCAGCATGTATGCGTCCCACTTGTCGAAACCGAACTCCGCGACCATCCAGCGGATCAATTCGCGGTAAGCGATGCGTGTTGCATCCTCAAGGGGTCTGGCACTGCCGATCGCCATAATGAGATCGGCGGTCTCGAGCCGAGGCCAATCGATTGTCCAGCCCTTGATCAAGTCAACACGGATGGTGACGGTCGCCGAATACTCGACCGCCACACCGCAAACTTCGCCGTCGCCCTGGCAGGCATGCGCATCACCTATAAACACGCGCGCGCCGGGCGAGCGGACGGGCAGGTAGGTCACGCTGCCAGGTCCCATGTCCGGCAGGTCCATGTTGCCGCCATGGTTGTCAGGCGTCAGCGAATTGATGGAATCGATCTCTGGCGAGCAGCTCAGTGTCCCGATATGCGGCTTGTAAGGAAGCGTGACCCGGTCGCTCCAGTAGACGTTTTCTTCGTCGAGGTTGATCTTGCGAACCACCTCGGGCAGCGGCTCGTTGAGCATGGCGGTATAGGTCGTACCGGTCAGTCCGCCGAATTCCTCGATCATGCAACATGTGCCGCGCGGGTTCTGGCCGCGCGGGGCCATCGACTCGATATAGACCGCAACGGTGTCGCCCTTCTCCGCCCCTTCGACTATGATCGGTCCGTTCTGAGGATTGAGAAACGGCATTCGCAGGAGTTGCGAAGGCTTGTCGGTTTCGTGCTGAATGGCGCCCTCGAATGCATCCCGGGTTTCGACGACGATCCTGTCGCCGGGTGAAATCTTAAGGACGGGCTCCGAGTAGGGGCCCATTGTATAGTGGAAGGTCCCTTGTCGTTCCTCTGTCAGATGATGCGTTTGGCGAGCCGAACCACGACCAACCCCGCGCGTCGCCATGATCGAGTCCGCGACCCATCGATGCGTGAAAGGGATTGCGACATCGAACTTGTTCATACTTGTTTCCTCCAAAAAATAAAAGGCCGCGCGAGCGCAGCGTTCGCTAGCGTTCGCACGGCGCTGTGCGTATTCAATTTCGATATCGAGGCTCAGCCGCAGCGCTTATTTGCGGGCGACGGATCTGCTGAGTTCCGGAATTGTCGACAAAAAGCTGTCTGCTTGTGCTTCGAGTTCCTGGCAGCATGCTTCGACCGAAATGCGCCGGCGCATACTCTCATCCCTAATCAGGTGAAATGCTGCGTCGTCATCGATGCCCAACACACTCATGACGCGCAGGATCGTGTGGACCACCAGCGGTCGGCATCGCAGCCGCTCGCGCAGATCGGCGACTTCGCGCTGAAGGTCGGCACGGTCGGTATGGTTGTGGAAGGCCGTGACAAGCGCCTGAAACACACCTTTCGAACCTATGGGCGTAGTGAGATAGGCGCTCGGATTCTGGCTTATAGCCCAAGCCAGGCGACCGGGTGTCTCTGATCCTATGATCGCGATAAGCGGGATCGGAGCCTGGGACCACGGGAACATGCCGTCGAACCCGTTGTCGACGTCGAAGAACACAATGTCGACGGGCCCAAAATCCTTGGCCCGCGGCGGCCATTGGCATACCGCTTCGATGTTGAACCTGCGGAGCTGGCTCAGCAGGGCATCAACGTTGTTATCCTCCCTGTGGATGATCAGCGCCTGTTTGTTGCTGAAATTAGGGATCACTTGCTTGCTCACGACACGACCCTCAGCCTCAGCTGCTGTCGGTCACCTGGTGGCTGATCCTGGTCGCGAGAATCCAGCATGAAAGCCGCCCCTTTCAGGGAAGCGAGAAACGGATCGGGCTTGATCGGCTTTTGCGCGGCCGCGATGATGGTGAATTCCGCGCCGGCGCCCGATACGCCGATGCGCGGCGTCAGGTAACAATGGTTGTTTTCCGTGTCGATGCGGATCCGTCCCTGCGGTGCATCGTAAACACAGTCGCCGAGCACGGCGAGTATGTCGGATGCTTTCGTCGAGGCTGCAGACCGGAGCGCGAGTGCAAGCATGTGAACGGAATTGTACGAAGCTTCGGCGTCTGCCGAGGTCACCTTTTGCTGGCCGAAACGCGTTCTGTAATTTTCGACAAAGGCGTGATTTTGCGGATTGTCTAGCGACTGGAAATAGACACTCGAGGTGATGTGGCCGAGCGCTGCGGGATCGCCGATCGTGCGAAGTTCCGGTTCGGAGAGTGTGCAACTGGCAATAGGAATGGAGACGTCGCCTGGAGATTGGGTGCCTAGTCCCGCTTCGCGAAAAGCACGCAGGAATGCGTAGCTGGATTCGCCGATAAGCGTGTTGAACACGAAATCGGGCCGCAACTGACGGATTTCCTCTACTAGCCCGGTGACCTCGATCGATCCGACAGCCAGGTAGCGCTCCGCGAGCACCTCGCCGCCGAAATTCTCGACGATTTCGCGCATGACGCGGTTGCTTTCCCACGGCCAGATATAGTCAGACCCGCAACAATAGACGCGAGCGCCGAACCTTGAGGCCATGTACTGGGCCAAAGGTACTATGTGCTGGTTCGGCGATGCGCCGAGATAGACGACATTGTCGCTGCTTTCGAAGCCTTCGTAGTGCGATGGGTACCAAAGCAGTGCGTCATATTTCTCAACGACGGGCACGATCGCCTTGCGGCTGGAAGAGGTGTAGCAGCCGACGATGTGCGCAACACCGGAATTGATGATCAGATCCCGGCAGATTGAAGCGTAATCGGCCGTTTCCCCTCCAGGGTTTCGAACAAGTGGTGCCAGTTCGAAATCGAAGTCCGGCGATCCGTTGACTTCCTCGACAGCGAGCAGCGTTCCATTGAGCATCGCCTCGCCCACGGTGGCGTAGGGCCCTGTCGTGGAAAAAAGCACGCCGATCGGGATTTTCGCTTTTTCACCCAAGGTAGCTCAGTCCCAAAAAATAAGCCCTGAGGCCTTGGAAGGCGTCAGGGCTTCGTTGCCGCGAAGGATCGTCCCGATCCCTCAATTTTCAGTTCAAACCGGCTAGCCGGCATGTTCGATTAAATCGTCCGTCATCTCGGCAAGAATGTCAAATTCTATTTCCCCTGACTGGTCGAGGCGTTGCGCAGATAGGTTAAGCGTCTGGTTTGTTTCGTAAAAATTAGGCTATTTGCTGATTTTGCAAATTTTACGAGTTTCTCATGAATAATGGTTGACAAAGGAAAACTCCTCAGCGACGCTAAATAGGAACAAAAAAGCGAGCGCCCAAAAAGAGGCGCAGCATGATCAGATAAAGCTCGTGAAAATGCGAGCTTATGGCGATGAGGCCCGCTCACCGGCGACGGTGGCGGGCCTTTTTAGTTCTGAAAAAAGACAATGGGGAATCTGACAATGAAACCTGTCACCGCCACAGCTCTAAGCGTAGGCATCCTTGGTGCAATCTGCACTTGGGCATTTCTCTCGATCGGCACGGTCCTGGTCTGGGCGGCATTCGTCGCGTGGGCCTGCTTCTTCCAATCAGGCGGCGATAATGCTGCGCTCAAGAGCACGATCATCTCGAACATCTTCGGCTGTTTCATGGGCTGGCTCGGCGCGGTCATGATCCTCGGCCTGCCCATCGGCGATCTGGTTGGGCCTCAGATATGGTCTGCCACGGTGGTGTTCATCACGGTCGTGATCTACATCCTCGCATCACAGATTCCCGCCCTGGCCTCCGTTCCGGGCACAACGTTCGGCTATGCCTGTACGTTTGCGTTCCTGCTGCAGACTCCCGACCGGCTCGCCCTGCCGAAGCTGCTTTCGGCGTCCTTCGACAACTCGCTGGTCGTTGTCCCGGTTTCGATGGTGGCAGGCGCTCTGCTCGGGTTCGCTTCGGCCAAGCTCGCCGGTGCGTTGACCAAACCGACCCTGGCCGTCGCCTGATCGCTGGTCGGTATGTTCGGCCGTCCGCGCTCCAAGTTATTTCAGATAACATCAATGAGGCAAGTCATGACAACCGATAACCATTCCCACGCCAACGTACTCATCCCCGAGGTGGGTCTGCGTGTAAAAGCGCTGGAGTCGCTTCTGGCCGAGAAGAAGGCCATCGATCCCGCCGCGCTTGATTTGATCATCGAGACCTTCGAGACGCAGATGGGTCCGAAGAACGGCGCGAAAGTCGTCGCCAAGGCCTGGACCGATCCCAAATACAGGAGCTGGCTGCTGGAAGATGGCACTGCCGCCATCAAAAGCCTCGGCTATATCGGAGTGCAGGGCGAGAACATGGTCGCCCTGGAGAACACTCCCACGGTGCACAACGTCGTCGTGTGCACGCTCTGCTCCTGTTATCCTTGGCCGACGCTTGGTTTGCCTCCCATCTGGTTCAAGTCGGCGCCTTACCGGGCCAGGGTCGTTATCGAACCGCGAAGTGTCCTGAAGGAATTCGGCCTCGAAATCGCCGACGACGTCGAGGTGCGTGTTTGGGACAGCACCGCCGAGCTTCGCTATCTGGTGCTTCCGATGCGCCCTTCCGGCACTGAAAACCTAGCCGAACAGGAACTGGCAGCTCTCGTCACCCGGGATTCCATGATCGGAACCGGCGTCGCACAATCCCCCTCGCACTAGCCTCTGGCAAAAGGATCAAGACCATGAATGGAATTCATGATGTCGGCGGCAAGCACGGCTTCGGCCCGGTGCTGGTTGAACAAGACGAGCCGTATTTCCATGAGGAATGGGAAGGGCGGATGCTGTCGATGATGATCGCCTGCTTTGCGGCGGGCATCTACAACGTCGACCAGTTCCGGCATCCGATCGAGCGGATGGATCCGCGCCACTACCTGATGTCGAGCTACTACGAAAAGTGGCTCTGCACCGTGGAACAGAACTGCATCGATGCAGGCATCGTCACCCGCGAGGAAGTCGATGCCCGCCACGCCCAGCTCATGAAAGGAAAAGCAGCATGAACATGCTCACCACCGATATGGTGCCTACGGTTTTGGCCACCGGAGATCCAGCGCGCGTCGATGTCGAGGTCGCACCGAAGTTCAAGGCCGGAGACAAGGTTACGGTCGTCAACCTGAACCAGGTCGCGCACAACCGCCTGCCGGCCTACATCAGGGGCAAGGTCGGTACCGTCACTTTCGATCACGGCGTGTTCGTTTTCCCCGATACGAGCGCCCACCGCCAGGGACCCAAGCCGCAGCACGTCTACACGGTGGTGTTCACGGCTCGCGAGTTGTGGGGCGATGCCGGCCATCCGCGGGACCGGATGTATGTCGACGCCTGGGATGACTACCTCGAGGGCGCCGACTAGCGCTCCGCCCAACTGCTCACCGCCTCGGCTTCGTTAGGATTTTCCCATGAACCAGAATAGCAGTCTCGATCAGCTTCCCGGTCTTCCGCGCAATGAAGCCGGACCACTGTTTGCCGAGCCTTGGCAGCTCACCGCCTTCGGGATCGTGCTCCAACTTCACAACAATGGCCACTTCCAATGGCGTGAGTGGGTGAACTACATCAGCGCGGAAATCGAACTCGGCAAAACCTATGGCCTCGATCCGGAAGACCATAATGGGATCTACTATCATCAATGGCTTGCCGCGCTTGAGAAATTGGTGACCGACAAGAAGCTGTCAAGCTTCGATGAGCTGATGGCGCGCAAGGAACAATGGCGTCATGCCGACGAGCATCGCGGCTTTGGCGAACCGCTTAGCCTGGATGGTCATGGTCATTCGCATCATCACCACCACCATCATCATCACGACCATGCCCATGACGACGATCACGGTTGTCGCGCGCCGGCGACCCGGCTCGCGTGAACCACCAAGCCGGGAATAGCGCCGCAATCGCAAAATGACGGCGAAGATCTTCACCAAGTCGATCCATTGAAAACTTTTAAGGAGAACGTCCATGTCCGAAATCGCTCTTAGGCCGGTTGCCCTTCCGGCGCCTATCCCGCTTCGCGAACTTCTGCTCTGGGCCGTCTTTGGCGGCCTGATGCTGTTGCTGGCGATTTATTTCATCGGCGCCGAAGAAGGCGCGACGTCGCTGATGCGTGGCATGTATGTCCACGAATTCGTCCACGACGGCCGCCATCTGCTCGGCTTTCCCTGCCACTAACAAAGGATCAACATAATGGTTGGCAGTCTTTTGCTGCGCGGCATGCTGGTCGGGATCATGGCCGGCCTGCTGGCCTTCGCTTTCGCCCGTGTGTTCGGCGAGCCGCAGGTGGATCACGCGATCGCCTTCGAGGAACAGCAGGCGCAGGCCGCGGGCGAGGCGCCGGAGCCCGAACTCGTCAGTCGCTCCACCCAGGCCGGCATAGGCCTGCTGACCGGCATTCTCGTCTATGGCGCGTCCATTGGCGGCCTTTTCGCGCTGGTCTTCTCCTATGTCCAGGGAAGGGTCAGCGGCTTTGGGCCGCGCGGCACGGCGGCGCTGATCGCGCTGGCCGGATTCGTCACGATCATACTGGTGCCTCAGTTCAAGTATCCGGCCAACCCACCGGCGGTGGGTGATCCCGAAACGATCCAGGCGCGCACCCAGCTCTTCTTTGTGCTGCTGACGGTGTCGTTGTTGGCGGCGGTCGCCTCGATCGGTCTCGCCAAACGCCTAGCGTCGCAATACGGGATTTGGACTTCCTGGATAGCGGCGGTAGCTGCCTATCTCGTCGTGATGGCGATTGCCGAATATGCGCTGCCGCCGATCAACGAAGTGCCCGAGCAGTTTTCTGCGGCTGTATTGTGGAATTTCGGCCTTGCTTCACTCGGTATCCAGATGGTTCTGTGGACTGCGATCGGCGTGCTGTTCGGGGCGGTCGCTGAACGCAGGATGGTCGATCGTCGCGACAGTCGTCCTGTGAAGAGCGTAGCTGCTCGCTAGGCCATTCCATGACGGCGCACAGCATCCGGATGTCTACGCGCGCCGCGTCATGGTGGTTCTGTCTTTCGCTGCTCTCGATAATGGCGGGATCGGCGCAGGCGCATGGGCAGAAATCGGACCTGAGCAGCTCCGGTCTACAAATACCCGCATTGACACACGGCCAGATGGCCGTGATCGCGGACCATCGCAGCGAAATTCTCGACCTGGCAGCCAAACAAAACCGCACGGACGAAACGTTTCGCAGGCTGTTGAACTTCGCCAACCTGCAGTATGCCGCCTGTCTTTGGGGGCTGATGCCCGGCAGCATTGGAGATGAGACAAGTCCCTTCAATGAATGCAGCCATGCCTATCTGTCAGCGATGCAGGCAGCGCTGACGCATCTGCGCGAGATGTCGGCAGATAAACCGGCCGTCGAGGCGCTGATATCACGGATCGACGCAGACATGGTGCGGAACCGCGCGTCGTTCGTCATGTGTCAGTTCAGCGGCGAGACCTTCAATACGGCCTCGCTGGTCATTCCGGACTGGCGGGACATTCCCTTCCACCTGCCCAGCCTGATTGCGGTAGGAATTGCCTTTGTAGCGACGATGGCAGGCCTTCTTGCCGTCCTGTTCCCAACGCGCACCTTGAGGCGACGGGTTGGGGGAACAGACTGGAATCCCATTCCCGGGGACGTCTGAACACCGAAACCTGAAGAACGAATGACACGACGCTGGTCGAGGGCTCTCCGCCGGCCAACGCGAAGTCTTGTCCGCTTCGCACTCGCCATTACCCAAATGGCAACATTTCCAAAGGAGAAAGACCGTGCCCGTAGACGTGAAATACACCACGATAGCAACCGCCACCGGGTGAACCGCCCCGGGTTTGCCGGAGGCTATTTGGTTTGAGTCATGCAGCCATGGCCGGCTCTTCTAGCATGGCGTAGTAGCGTTCCTCGGCTTCTGCCGGCGGGATGTTGCCGATGGGCCAGCCGGCGATTGTTGAACCAGTCGACCCAGGTCAGCGTCGCGAACTCGACGGCCTCGAAGCTGCGCCACGGTCCGCGGCGGTGAATGACCTCAGCTTGTAGAGACCGTTGATCGTCTCGGCGAGAGCGTTGTCGTAGCTGTCGCCGACGCTGCCGACGGAGGGGCCGCGGCGGAAGTCGGGGTAGGAACCTGGATAACCGCTTCAGGAAACAAAATGCCGCAACTCATTGAGTTAGCGGCGTGATTTTGTTTGCGGGGTTAGGTTTAGAACGTACAACCTTCAGGTTATGAGTTATCCATACCAGAATGCTGCGGCGTCACTCCGCACAAATCACATTTTTCACTGCGAACTTGCACGCCGTACTTTCCTTGCACACGCTTTGGACGGCCGCCCTATCCGTTTGGCGTCGATTGCTCCAATTGAACTTCGCTGCAACCCCGTTGACTATCCTCGGATGGCTGGCGGCGAGCGAAGAAATTGAACACCCTCTTCCTACTCATGGCGCAATATGAGGGACGCGTGATTGTCCCCGCTGAGACCGTGTGCAAGGATTATTTTTCTCACCTGACGCTCACCAAGTTCTTACGCAAAGTGAGCATTGGAGAAATTGAGCTTCCGCTAACCAGAGCAGAAAGAAGCCAGAAGAGTGCCAAAGGCGTTCATCTCCAAGACCTAGCTTCATACCTCGATAAGCGGCGTGAAATCGCATTATCTGAAGTGCGCGCCTTCCGACGTAGCTAGCGCGCCCGTGGCCTCTTTGCGCTTGGAGCTCAGCAATCCCCAGATCACCGACAGGATGCTACCTCCCGTCGCCCATTCGTGCCCCTTCCCCGAAAAGCGCCCGCTTTTCGCCCAAGCGCTCCGGTACGAGTACAACAACAGTACAACTTAGAGGAATTGATACCTCTTAGTTGTTGAATATATGTTGGTTTTCGGCGCCGGGATTATGAGCGCCACATTCGGGACGACCCCTTAAGGAACTCGAGCGCGCTCGATGTCGTCATGTTCGAGACTCTCCATGACTGCGCCCGGGTGAAAGGACGGAAACCGGGGTTCTTGGGACCTGGATCTTAGAGCGGCCTGAATTGCGTTGATTGCGCCTTCGGTCGTCGCGTCCGGGATTGCGGAACCTGGCCGCCGGCGCCGCCGATTCAAGCGCGAGAGCCCGACGGTTCCTGGGGCGAGGAGATTTGACGCGAGATCAGCTGCATGGAAGACGCTCTTTTCGGGCTAGCTTGCCTGGTTTCAAGGCAAGGCCGCAACCCGTTATAGGAAGCGGTAGCTCAGGCATCGGCCGATCGCATACGTCGGATGGAGACTCGCATTGGGAGGGGAATGCGATTCGCTCCTGCGTGGATCGCTCTTGCCGTTGGGGATGGACGGCAAATGCGCTGGGGCTCTCCGGCGTGGACCATGCCGATGCCTGGGCTGCCGCGATACTCGCCGTAGGAGCCGCCCATGTCTTTTGAGAACACCGCTGCCATTTCAATATTGCAGGGTGAGATTACGGCGTCACGTTTAGCACTGGTGCAAGCGCATAAGGAGGTACCTCTGACGGCCTGGAATCGTCAACGAGACGGCTTCAAAGATCAGGCTGCTTTCGCGCCGGCCTGCGCAGGAATGATGCGGATTAGCATGCCTTTGTTGGACGGCGGGAAGCTCATCGGGTCATGCGCATCGAGAGGCACAAGCGGATTGACCTCGGGTAGTAGGCTGCGCAGCTACCTGCAGGGAGATCCATAAGGCACCAGCCGGCAGTTGACGCATCACGCGGTTCAAGCCCTCACCGGAGACGGACACGGGATCGACGCAATCATCGGCCTGGAAGCCTCGCTTTTCTAACTCTTCGGTGTTCATGAACAGGACATTGCGCCGGCCATAGACACTGCGACAGCGACGGTTTCGCGTCCCGAGACACTCGAATGATGACGCGGCTCGCGCATCACGTCATCGACCACCACCGATCGAAGTCCTGGACCTCGGCGCGCCGGGTTTCGTACTCTCGACGCAATGTCACGATGCCAATCTCGCCCAGATCGTTGATCTGATCGCAACGCTAGGGCGGATCGCCCTGATCGACGATCCCAAGATCGCTCGACTCGTGCAGCTCAAAGACCAGAGCCCCTCGCCCCATTGGGAATTCATGTTCACGCGGCCCGTTCATGGCACTGCGGACGCAGGCGCAATTGCTCAACGAGGTGGCGGTGCATGAGCTAAGCCGGTAGGTCGCCACAAGCGCGCCAAAGGCATGCGGCAAACGCGGTACGTGCATGGACGCCCAATTGCCGAAGGTGTCGACAAGGCCCGTATCCGCCCCGCCTGCTTCACGCGTCGGGAATATTCGGAGTTGCACGATCGTCAGGTTGAGTTGAGTGTTTCGCGGGTGCGCGTGAAGACCACCGCTACCGCCGCTGCGAGCAAAATGCAGCCCAGCACGAGAAATGTGTCCGAAAAGGCCATGACAAGCGATTGCTGCTCGACCAGGCTGCCCAGCAGAGCCTCGGCCTGATGACGGGCAAGGGCAGGATCGCCCGTTCCTTGCTGCAGGAACCTATGTTGCGCTGCTGCGAGGAATTGCTCAACGGTAGCGTCATAAGCCGTGACGGACTGGCCGATGATGTTTGAATGATATTGTTCGCGTTTGGTGATGACTGTAGCGAGCGCCGCAGTGCCGATCGCACCGCCCAAACTCCGCATCATGTTGAAGACGCCCGACGCCGCGCCTGACATCTCCTTCGGGATGCCGATCACAGCAATGCCCGCTAGCGGGGCAAGCACGATCGCCTGGCCAAGCGAGCGAACTATGTTGGACGACATGAACTGATCCGCACCGCTGTCCGCGCTGAGATGGGCATTCATGATGCAACTGACTGAGAAGATCACGAGCCCGGTGCAGACAATCGCGCGCGCGTCGAAATGCTTCTGCAGCCGAGGAACGAAAGGGATGATCAGAAGCTGCGGCAGGCCTGCCCAGGCGAGCACGAAGCCGACCTGCTCGGCGTTGTAGCCCTGCACCTGTTGCAAATAGGCGGGAAGCACATAGACCGAACCAAACAGCGCAATACCGAGCCCGATATTGGCAAGCGTGCCAAGTGCGAAATTGCGGTGCGCGAGGAGCCTTAGCTGGACTGCGGGATTACGGCCTTTCAGCTCAATTGCGACGAAGATCGCAAGCGCCACCGCGGCGATGATCGACAGCCTGACGATGAATGGGGAGCCGAACCAGCCTTCCTGGTTGCCTTCGTCGAGGACGGTCTGCAGGCAGGCAAGGCCGACGCTCATGAAGGCTATACCCCACCAGTCGCCGTGCTTCAGCAGGCCGAGACTCATCTTTTGGTTCTCGAGCGTCGGATAGAGCAGCGCCAGCATCAAGGCGCCTGGAACAAGGTTGATGAAGAAGATGTACTGCCAGCCGTAGTTGTCAGTCAGGTAGCCGCCGATGGTCGGCCCGATCGATGGTCCGAATGTCGCCGTCAGCGCAAACGCGGCAAGGCCGACCGGCTGCTGGCGCTTCGGCAACGTCGTAAGGACGCGCGCGAACGCCATGGGGATCATCACGCCGCCCCAGAACCCCTGCATGCCGCGCAGGACGATCATCTGCGGCAGGTTCGTCGCGAAGGCGCAGGCGACGGAAAAGGCGAGGAAAAGCCATACGCTCGTCAGCAGGAAGCGGCGAACGGTGAAGACGCGACTGAAATAGTCGGTCAGCGGGATCATGATGATCTCGCCGATCAGATAGGCGGTCGATATCCAGGTTCCGTTGTCGGAACCGGTGCCGATGCCACCTTCGATCTCGGGCAGCGACGAGTTGGTAATCTGGATGTCGAGGACGGCTATCAGCGCGCCGACCATGCAACCAAAAACGGATACCCATTCGCGGAAGCTGGCGTCACGCTCTTTCGGCATCACCACTCGTAACGCGTCTGCCTGATCCGACCCAGCCATACCATCCTCCGGTTATTTCGCCCGCTGGGTCTGTCGAACATCGATCGTGGTGGTGACCGACATGCCGGGCAGGAGGCGTCCAGCCAGCGGATCGGTCCGGTCGATCGCAATCCGCACCGGGATGCGCTGCACGATCTTGGTGAAATTGCCTGTCGCGTTGTCGGGTGGCAGCAGCGCGAATTCCTGTCCGCTCGCTGGCGCAATGCTGTCGACGGTGCCGCGCACCGGAGTGCCCGCGAATGTATCGACGTCGACCCTTACGGGCTGGCCCGGCTTCACGTTGGCAAGCTGTGTCTCCTCGTAGTTGGCGACAATATAGATGTTTGCGAGCGGCACGACCGCGAGCAGCTGCGTTCCAGGTTGCACGTAAAGGCCCACCCTCAGCTCACGCATTCCGACCACCCCGTCGGCAGGCGCCCGCAACACTGTATAACCAAGGTTCAATTCGGCCTGTGCCTGCACGGCCTTGCTGTGTTGCAACGTGGCTCTGGCGCCTGCGAGCTGCGCAGTGAGCGTGCCGACCTGAGCATGCGCGGCGTCGAGCGCTGCCTTGTCCTTGGCGACCACCGCCGAGGCCGTAGCTATCTGGGAGGCCGCCTGCTCGGCATTCTGCACCGAGCCATATCCGGTGCCAGCGAGCGTACCGAAGCGCTTGTTGTTCTGCCCGGCATAGGTCTCGGTCGCCCGGTCGGCATCGAGCGTGGCACTCGCCTCCTCGATCAGGGCCTGCTGTTCTCCGAGTTGCGCCTCAATGCTCTCGATGGTGGCTTCGGCTCCGGCAACGTTGGCCTTGGCCTGGTCGACGGCTGCCTGATAGTCGCGAGGATCAATCGTCGCCAGGATATCGCCAGCTTTGACATGCTGGTTATCGGAAACAGCGACGCTCGCAAGATATCCTGCAACCTGTGGCGCGATGGCGACGATGTCAGCCTGAACATAGGCGTCGTCTGTCGTTTCCTCGAAGCTCCAGACGGTCCAGTATTCCCAGCCGAGCCCTGCCCCAACGCCGAGCGCCGCGACCACGGCGACGCCGAACAACACGAGACGCACGGGCGACATGCTCGGCTTTTCCGACGGCAAAGTGGCGGGGCTCGAAGCATCTGCTTTCAAGCTTGCGGGATGAATGACGACATTCATTGATCCCTCCGTAGGGTTTCTTGCCCGATGGTTCCTGTTCTCCAAGGCAATCTCCAAGCTCGCCTGCGGGCGCGTTAAAATTTCAAGGCACCGGATCTATTGGATTGCAGCGGGGCACCAGCAGCGGGTCGATCTCGGTGAAGGGAAAGTCCGGCAACTCAGATCTCTTCATTCCGAAATCCGCGGCGATCTGGCTCCTGGGAAACACGTTGATCAGCGATCTGTAGCCGACGTCGGCAGGCGAAGCCTGGTCGAAGAAGATAAGGAGATGAACCGTCTCCTCGCCGACATTCTCGATGTGATGGGGATAGGCGCGCGGGACGAAATAGGTATCGCCAGGCCTGATGATATAGGTGTCGGTGCTTCCGTCGGGATCGAGGACGGTCATGCGAGCCGTGCCCGATGCGATGTAGCCCAACTCGGCCGTTTCCGGATGCCAGTGGGGTTCGCGCATTCCCTCTTGGGTGATGGTCACCGAATACATCGCGATGTCGCGCAGGATCGGCCAGAGGGCAGCCTTGGCGGTGCGTACAGTGCCGGCCGGAAAATCGATCTGCGGCGGCGTCGCCTCAATGCTGTATTTATAGGCGTTTAGGTGGCGGTCCTGGTCCTCGACGCTTGCCTCACGGGGAATGCTGAGGATTTCGCTAGCTCTCACAGATCGGCCGAAGCTGGAAAACGCGGCAGAAGCCAGATCGTAGGTATTGCCGAGCACCGCATCTGACATCACACCGAAGGCGGCTTTCATGCCGAAGTCCTCGGGTTTTTCATGTGAAAAGGCCAAAATGAATTCCACGGCGTGCTCGCCGATGTTCTCGATGCTGTGCATGGCGCCGGAGGGGACGAAGAACATCTCGCCGGCGGCGACGATGAAGCTTTCGCGCTGCGCATGACTGCCGGCGATTGTGACAAGCGCCTCGCCGTGCAGGCAGTATCCGAGTTCATGGGCATTGGCATGCCAATGGGGCTCGCGCACCCCTTGCACGCCGAGAAGCAGACGTCGGATCGAAAGCCGGCGCAGGACCGGCAGATCGCTGGAATCCACGTGGCTGACAGAGCCCTCGGGACTTTCGAAACGCGGCGTCTGCTGCGCGAGAGATGCGACATGTTGGGATTTCTGCTTGGCAGTACTCATGGTTGGTTCCCCCGATCGCCGTGTTGCTGTGTAACGGAAGCGGCGCAACGCGTTGTCGCGGGACGGACGCTTGGATGATTGCATCCGTCCCGCCCTCGACTCAGCTTCTGATGAAGGCGAGCAGGTCCGCGTTGATCACGTCGGCATGGGTGGTCAACATTCCGTGCGGGAAGCCGGGATAGATCTTTAACGTGCTGTTCTTGATCAGCTTGGCTTGGAGCAGCGAGGCGTCCTTGTACGGCACGACCTGGTCATCGTCGCCCTGCAGGATGAGGGTCGGCACGGTGATCGCCTTCAAGTCGTCTGCCTGGTCGGTTTCGGAGAAGGCCTTGATGCCTTCGTAATGCGCCAGCGCACCACCGATCATGCCCTGACGCCACCAGTTGTCGATGATGCCCTGTGAAACCTTAGCGCCCGGCCGATTGAAGCCGTAGAAGGGACCTGACGCCACGTCGACATAGAACTGCGCCCGGTTGGCTGCGAGCGCCTTGCGAAAGCCGTCGAAGACCTCGATCGGCGTACCGCTGGGGTTGTCCTTGGTCTTGAGCATGAGCGGAGGAACGGAGCTGACGAGCACCGCCTTGGCGACGCGTCCCTGCGGTTCGCCGAATTTGGCGACATAGCGCGCCACCTCGCCGCCGCCGGTTGAATGGCCGATATGGACCGCGTTCCTGAGGTCGAGATGCTCGGCGACGGCCGAGGCATCGGCGGCGTAGTGGTCCATGTCGTTTCCGGTATCGACCTGAGTCGATCGGCCGTGGCCGCGACGATCGTGCGCGACGACGCGATAACCGTTCGCAAGGAAGAACAGCATCTGCGCATGCCAGTCGTCGGAGCTGAGCGGCCAGCCGTGATGGAACACGATGGGCTGGGCACCCTTGTCACCCCAGTCCTTGTAGAAAATCCGAGGGCCGTCCTTGGTGGCGATGTAACCGCTGCCCATGTCGAATTCTCCTTTCGAAAGCCGAGGTGTCATTTGTGCCGATGCGACGGCCGGAAGCAGTGCCGCGATTGTCATCCATGCGGCCCCCGCGACCAGTTCGCGACGGTTCAGCCGAAACGCTGGTTCGAGCATGCCTGCGTTCGTAGCTGCTTCCAGTTGGTGTGCTTGTTTAGGAGGGAAGCTAAGGAGAGGCGCGGCGCGGGAAAATCGTACGCTTGGTTCGGCGGCTTATACCAAGGTTTGAAACAGCATCCCTGGCGTATATCTCAGGCCGCAATGCGACCTGCCTTGCGGGATCCTGCCAGTCCAAGGCTTGCCTAAGCGGCGGCTCGCGCCGCCGCCTAGTCCGAGACGAATTATGAGAAGGCGCGTTCGGTGAAGCGCGCGATTGCATCGCCATCGGCCGGCTTGTCCAGATAGGCGAGAGCGCCAGCTGCCATTACGCGGGCGCGCGTCGCCTCGGTCGGGAAAGCGGTCATGAAGATCATCGGAAACACCCGGCCTCGTGCGATCAGTTCCGCTTGGAGTTCGTCGCCGGTCATGCCGGGCATTTGAATGTCGGTTATCATACAGCCAGGATCGCCGGCCCCGTCGTCGTCGAGGAATTCCAGCGCCGAGGCATAGCTGAGGACTTCGTAGCCCAGGGACCTGAGCAGGCTGGTGAGAGCGCTTCGGACTCCCTCGTCGTCATCGACGATCGCAATCGCGGGTATCTTGGACATGGTGAAAGGTGCCGGTCTGCTCACGGCAGGATATCTCCAATGCGAGGCTCCACGTCTAAATGGGGGAGATTGTGCCGAAAGGAAATCATACGGAGGTTTGCCGCCGTCAACGCCCGGAGATGCCCAACGCCTCGGCCTTGCGAACGAGATCGGCAAGCGTTCGGACGCCCATCTTGCGCATGACATTGCCTCGGTGGATCTTGACCGTGATCTCCGACAGGCCGATCACACCCGCAACCTGCTTGTTCATCAGCCCAGCAACGACATGGCCCATCACCTCGCGCTCGCGCTGGGTGAGCGTGTCATAGTCGGCACGCAGGCCGTCCGCCGCGGCGCGCTCAATCCGTCTCAGGCGATCGCGCTCGACCGCGCTGGTAACGGCGTCGAGCATGTCCTGGTCGCGGAACGGCTTCGACAAAAAGTCGATCGCGCCCGCCTTCATGGCGCGCACGGTCATGGGAATATCGCCGTGTCCAGTCATGAACACGACGGGGAGATCGATACCATGCCTCGCGAGTTGCACCTGGAAGTCCAGTCCACTCAGTCCGGGCAGCCGGACATCCAGGATCAGGCAGCCTGACGATTGCGGCAGATCGGCCTGAAGCATTTCCGCCGCGCTGCCGAACGTACGGGTCGTCATTCCCACCGAGCGGAACAGGCTGTCGAGCGCGTCGCGCACGCCCGGGTCGTCGTCCACGATGGCGACGAACGGCGGAAGTTCTGCGGGGGTCGAACCAGCTTTCATCCAAATCGCCCTGATCGTACCGGTTATCCTGCCGCGCGTCCTTCAGTCACCGGAAGCGTCGCTCGAAAGGTCGCGCCCACGCCGTGCTGGGTTTCGATCGCCAGCTGTCCGCCATGGGCCTCGACCGTCGTCCTGCATATCGCAAGACCCATGCCCATGCCATCTTGCTTGGTCGAGAAGAATGGTTCGAAGACCCGTTGCAGATGCTCCTCCGATACCCCTGGTCCGGTATCCCGTACAGTAATCTCAATGCTCTTCGAGGAGTTCTGCACAACACCGATGAAAAGCAGCCGCGGTCTCGTCTGCGCAGACATTGCGTGCGCGGCGTTGATCATGAGATTTACCAGGACCTGCTGCAGTTGAATGCGGTCGCCGCGCACATTCGGAATGCCGGCCTGAATATCGACCTGCAGCTGAACATTGGCTCTCGCAAGCTCACGCTGGACAAGCGCCGTAGCGTCCTCGACCAGCGCCGAAAGGACGAGTTCGCCACGGTGTGACGGCGCCTTCTTCAGGAAGGCACTGATGCGCTTGACGATGCCGCTTGCCCTGCGTCCCTCCGCGACCGTGCGTCCGAGGGCCGTTTCGACTTCCTCGAGGTTAGGCGGATCGCGCCGGAGCCAGCGCATCCCCGCCTCGCCGTTCGTAACAATTGCCATCAGCGGCTGGCTGACCTCATGCGCGATCGATGCGGTCAATTCGCCAAGGGTGGCGACCCGGGCGGCATGCGCGAGTTCCGCCTGCGCCTGCTGGATCGCATCCTGCGCGTGTCTGCGCTCGGTGATGTCCACCACGTATATGAGAACATTGTCGCCGTCGTCCGCCGAGGCTGGAAAGGTTATGGCAAAAAGCACGGGTATGAACTCACCATCGCTGCCGACCATCTCAGTCTCGCCCTCGTAGAACGCATCGTCGCGCGCGAAGGCAGCCAGCGCACCGACGAAGGTCCTGTCGGTAATGCTCAGGACATCGTCCACAGTGGTCAGAAACTGCTTGGGATCTTCCACGAAAACCATGGACAAGAGAGTTGGATTGACGTCGACGATCCTGATGAGCCGCCGGGCTCGGGCGACGAAATCCGGATTGCCCGCGAGATAGTCGGAAACCGGAATCCCTTTCTCCTGGATGCTTGCAAGTTCCCTTCTGACCGCGCTCCAATCTTCCTCGAGGACACCGATCCGGCTTGAATCGAACATACGGCGATAGCGGCGCTCGCTCTTGACCAGCGCGGCATGGGCAGCCTGGCGCTCCGTTATGTCAGTATGGATTTCGAGCACGCCCATGGGCTTCCCGAACCGGCCCCGCTGCACCGCCCAACGACTGTCCAGGACGAGGCGAGCGCCGGATCGCGTCTCCTGCTCGAGCACCCCTTCCCATCGCCCGTTCTGGAAGAGCTCGGCCTCAACCGTCGCGCGTTCCGCCGGATATTTTGTGCGAAGCAGCTCGTCTGCGACGCGGCCGAAGGCTTCTGCGGCCGACCAGCCGTATACCTGCTCGGCGGCATCGTTCCAGAAGTCGATCACGCCCTCAATGTCACGCACGAAGATCATGTCGTGCGACAGGTTCAGCAATCGGGCTTGCGCTGCCAAGGTCGCCGTGGCGGACTGGTTCTGCAAGGCGAGCATCGTGGCGATGGCAATTGCCGCGATGCTGACGATCGCACGCAGCGCCGGAGATCCGTAATTCTCTAAGCCATGGGAAATGGCATAGGCAACAAGCGTCAGAACGATGGCGCCGGCGGCAGCGGCGAACAGATCTTTTCGCCACGAGGTTCGGGCCGCAATGAGCACCACCAGCACGTAAAGCACCGCGACCGCTCCTTCGAGCGGCGACAGCACGTCGAACAGGAAGATGCACAGCGCCAGCAAGGCGGCGGCCAGGCGGTACGCGGTGGTGCTCATGTGTCGCCTCGGGAGCGCTGATTTGCCGGAGCCATACAGTGAACCGGAGCGCAAGAAAAACGCCATGCACTTGTGCACCCCAAGTCAATGGCATTGCCGGAAACCAGACGAAATATCCAGTGAGGATTACGCATGGATTCTGCCTGTTGAAGAATGCGATCGCGAATGAAGAGTAGGGTCCGCATCTCCTTAGATCGTTTCCGTACGGTCGAGCTCGCAGGTGTCCGGAAGGTGACGGGGCAGCTCGATCGAAAAGATCGAGCCCTTATTCTCGACCGACCGCACAGTGACTTGGTGACGCAGCAAGTCTGCGGTCTGACGCACGATCGTCAGGCCAAGGCCGAGACCTTCGGTTCGGCCGGCTTGGTCGCCCCGGTCAAACGCGTTGAAGATGCTTTCGAACCGCGAAGCCGAAATGCCACAGCCGTCGTCCTCCACATCAATGTTGAGCCGATCGTGCTGGAGCCGGCAGTCTACGCGGACATGGCCACCTGGCCCGCTGTATTTCAATGCGTTGCCGATAAAGTTCCGCATTACGGTGTGCAGCATGTCCGGATCGGTTTCCACGAGGAGATCGGACGAGCACACCTGCAGATCGATCCCGCACGCCTCCGCGTAAAACCGCCAGTCTCGATCGACTCGTGACAGAATATCAGCCACCCGCACCACCCTGTGGTTTGGCTGCAATGCGCCGTCCATCTGCGACAGCCGGGCTATGTCGCTGAGTTCGCTGTTCAGACGCATCATCGCGTCGAGTGCAACGCGCAGCCGATAGGCGGCAGCTGCCGGCACACCTTCATCGACTGCACGCGCCATCGACAGCATGGCCACGTGGAGGGGTTGCTTCAGGTCATGGCCTGCAACCGCCATGATCCTGGACATCGCGAGAAGCGACATGTTGGCCAGCGCTGTTGCATCGTCTGCACCTGCCTTAGACACACCGTTCCTCCGCCCTGTCCTGCATTTGGCAAGGCACGCTATGTCGAGATGACTGCTACGAAAATCATACGTTGGGTTGGTGACGGCCGAGACTGTCATCCTCAAGTATGAACCACATAAACCCTGTACCGATATCTGTGGCTGCAGGTGGCTAGTATTATTTACTGCATCACGTCGATACGGAAGCCGGCGGCGCCGGCCCTGTACGCAATGTAAGGAGAGACCCATGCAGGACATTCTGCTCCAAACCCGCAACGCAGCCGCATTGCATTCGCCCACCGATCTCGGGGCACAGGCAACGACCGCTATCGCCGCCGCACTGACCGGCGTGCTCGCAGATACGTTTGCGCTCTACCTCAAGACCAAGAATTTCCATTGGCACCTGTCGGGGCCACATTTTCGCGACTATCACATCATGCTTGACGAGCAGAGCGATCAGATCTTCGCAATGACTGACGCCCTGGCCGAGCGCGCCCGCAAGGTCGGCGGCACGACATTGCGGTCGATCGGACACATTGCCCGCATCCAGCGGCTGCTCGACAACGACGCCGACTATGTGACGCCGCAGGACATGCTGGCAGAGCTTGCCGACGACAACCGCAGGCTGACTGGGTTCCTCCGGGCAGCGCATGCCGTATGCGAAACCTTTAACGACGTCGCCTCGACGAGCCTCCTAGAAGTCTGGATCGACGAGACCGAACGCCGAAGCTGGTTTCTTTACGAGACGACGCGGACCGCGCCGTAAGCGCGACACCTTCCCGTATGCGGGACGTAACCCGCCCTCCAGCCGCCAGCGACCCCCAAAGGATCATCGAAACAGTCGCCGTCTTCAACCTCAGTTAGCAACGAGATGGCTCCCCATCTCGTTGCATTTGTTCGCTGTACGGCGATTTTTACCGATTTTCTACGCCGCAGCCTTATTCCGGTGGCTCGAACGCTGTCTTAGTTGTGACCTCCGAGCGTGTTTACATTCGCGCAGAAGTCCGTGTACGGCTGCTGAACTTGACGTGCGCATTCATCCTTCATTTGCGCCTGCTTTTCAGCCGGCATGGCAAAGAAGACGGCCTTGAATTCCTCCATGGGCTTCATCGTTTTCATGCTGGAATCGGTGAAGAATGGTTCCATGGTGTCCGGCTCATCCAGTGCGCCGGCCGACGCCTGACCACTAGAAATGGAAAGAGCAAATGTTACGCCGAGACAGATAGCTTTGATGTTCATTGGACATTTTCCTTCTGAGTTAAGTGATATCCCCAACGACAACCACGTTGGCACACCTTTAAAATATACATCGATCAGGCCAACGTATTTCCTGTAGGCATCGGTTTTTGTCTGTCTGGATGACTGTCGAATCCTCGTTGCGTCCAGCGATCACACGAGGCCTATTGCGGCATCATCGGATTAATCTCAACGACTGACCCGGCTGACATGTGCGCTGGCCCTGGGGACGATAAGAATCCAGCGCCATGCGCAGTCGCCCGAAATCAACCGGGGGCGTCCTCACGGCGCCGTCCCGATCATCGAGGCATCGCCCGAAGGACTGCGCCAGATTCAACGGCGCGAGTTCTCCGCTAATAGTCGTTGTAAGGATCCGCAACCCCTCGCTCACCAATGAGAGCCATTGCGGGACGCTTGGCCGAATGGTGTGAACTGCATGGAATTTCGGTTCAATGAACCATCTGGAAAGCACGCGAGCTGCATCGCGACGACGAAGTTCTTCCTGGAAGAGCACGAAGGACGCTTGCGCGCGCCTGATCGCATGCTGACATCGCCGATCTCAAATAGTTCGGTTGTCGGGCAGCTTGATCGCGCCTGGCTGAGCCTCAAGTGCGCAACCTGATCGTCAGTTTCTCTGCTCCTGGTGTTTCCAAATCGGAGCCCAATTATCCTGCGGATACTACGCGCCTATTGAACGGGCTGATAGTTTGCAACCCGCCAACGGCCCGGCGTCGTTCCCTCCAGGCGCTTGAAGACAGTCGTGAAATGGGCTTGCGTTTGAAACCCAACGTCTAGAGCGACGTCGACCAGGGACTTTTCGTTTTGTAGAAGCAGTTCCTTGGCTCGCTCGATTCGCCGCCGCAAGATATAGTCGTGAGGACGCAGGCCCGTCGCTGCACGAAACTGCGCGGCAAAGTACATTCGGCTAAGGCCAGCGGTTTGAGCCAAGTCGGCAAGCGAGATGGCCTCGTTAATGTGCTGGTCGATGTAGGCCGTCACGCGCTGTAACCGCCACTGCTGCAGTCCATCGACAGGCTGGTTCTGCCCGTTCGAACGCAGACGAAGCCATCGGGCGGCGAGAGCAAGCCGGATGGCATCAGAATAAAGCCCATCCTCATCGTCGCTCTCGGAGCGGCGGAACTGCTCGAGTAGCTGCTGCAAAACCGGGTCGGCCGAAATGGCATCCGAGGTCGCGGGCATGGCGAACTCTTGGACGTCCATTGCCCCATTGGAGGCACATGCGGATAGTGAGAGCACGACGTCCATGAAGGGCAGCTTTATTCTCACCGCAGAATCGCCAACGTGCACGCCAACACTCCTGCTCGCCCGGATGTGCGCAAAATGACTTGCCAGGCCGGATGCCTTTTGATCGGTTGCAAGGAGGCTGGCCGGAGCGGGCGGTGCCGAAACAAGCGGCTGCCTTAACTCGTGCTCGAAATATCGCGCAGTTTCGCCTAGCCTGTACATCATCCACACTTTCTGCGGAGTTGTTGCTATCTGTATTCAGGCCTCAGCATCGACCCGTATCGATCAAGGCGCCAGTTTAACGTTGCAAAAGGCTGTAAAGCGCGTTTTGCGAATGCTGGATTCAACGAGCGGTATATCGGAGTCGCTGCGCCACCTTGCGGTGGCTCATAAGATCGCGGACAACCCGAGCTTAATCGACCACTCAGACGCCAACTGCAGATTCTCAGTTCACGCCGGTCCGCCGCCGCTAACCATTAGATGTTGACCGCTGACGAAACCCGACAAATCACCGGCCAGGTATTCGGCAGCGTCTGCGACGTCCTCGACGGTACCCATCCGTTGCATCGGCCGGAATGACTTCACGAACTCACGGACTTCAGAACGCACGCCGTCTGTGAAAACGCCGGCTCCCTCGATGGCGGTCGGCAAGATCGAGTTAACCGCGACGCCGCGGTGGCCGAGCTCCTTGGCCAGCACCTGGACGAGAAACTGAGCTGCGATCTTACTCCCACCGTACAGTGCGCGGCCAGGCAGGGGGAACGCTGTATTGCTCGTGCCTATGTAGATGATCCTGCCGTTGTCGGCGACGTGGCGCGCAGCCTGCTGAAGCGTAAAGAAAGCGCCTTTGGCGTTTACCGCGAATAGCCGATCGAAGTCTGCCTCGGTGAAGTCGATGACGGATTGGGCGACCAGCTCGATACCCGCGTTGGCGACGACGATGTCGAGCCGCCCATAGGTGTCCAGCACTGTATCGAACAGGTGTTTAATGTCATCGACGCGGGCGACATCCGCCTGGACGGCAATGGCCTTGCCTCCCGAGCTCACAATTTTTGCGACGGCGTCCTCGGCCAGTGCGCTGTTGTTCGCGTAATTTACCACAACTCTTGCGCCGCGCGCGGCGTAGCGTTCCGCAATTGCGCGACCGATGCCGCGACCCGAGCCGGTTACCAGCGCGACTTTTTCCTGCAGGCTCATGGTGTTTCTCCCGTTGCTGCCAAATGCGAATATATGTACAGTTTTTGTATCAATCCAAAATGTATATATTGAAAAATACTGAAATCTCTTCGTCGTTATAAAGGTTGATTATTTGGCAAATCACTCTCTTCTTTGCCATTTTTTTCAAATATTTACTGGCGCCGCCATAACCATCGAAATTAGGCTCGCAGGGCAAAACGCTGGAACGGATCCGGCTCTCGATTGTGGAGGCGAATGATGCAACCTGAAAACAAAATTGCGCTTGTAACAGGAGGAAGCCGCGGTCTTGGCCGCAACACAGTGGTCAGCCTCGCGCACCGCGGTGTTGACAGCATCTTCACCTACAATTCGGCCCGGGCTGAAGCGGAAGCTGTAGCGGCAGAGGTTGCCGCGATCGGACGCAAGGCCATCGCCTTGCAGCTCGACGTCGGACAAGCGTCGACCTTCGATGCCTTCGCAGAGAAAGTTCGCGACACGCTGGTGAGGCTTGACGCCCAACGCTTTGACTATCTCGTCAACAACGCCGGCATTTCGCATCACAATTCAGTGGCGAAGACGACCGAGGACGAACTGGACACGCTCTATCGGGTGAACTTCAAAGGTGTGTTCTTTCTCACCCAAAAACTGTTGCCGCTGATTAACGATGGTGGGCGGATCGTGAACCTTTCGAGCGGCCTCGCACGCATCATCATTCCCGGCAGCGCCCCATATGGTGCGCTCAAGGGAGCCATCGAGGTTCTCACCCGCTATCAGGCCAAGGAACTCGGTTCGCGCCGTATCGCCGTGAACGCAGTAGCGCCGGGGTCGATCCAGACGGATTTCAGCGGAGGCATGGTTCGTGACAACCCGGAACTCAACAAGCAGGTCGCCGGAATGACAGCATTCGGCCGAGCAGGAGTTCCCGACGATGTCGGGCCGATGATCGCTTCGCTGCTCTCCGACGACAATCGCTGGGTCACCGCGCAGGTCATCGAGGTATCCGGCGGTTTGGCGATCTAGCCGCCGTCATCGATGGCGGGCGCCACGCCTTACCATCGTTTGAAATGCTTCTCTACTGTCAGTCGACCGGCATTAGGAGCCGGCGTCCTTAACTTCCGCTTCTCGATCCGGCCTTGTGCGCCGCGCCGGATCGGGGACGATCATCGCAAAGATTCCAGTAGGCTCTTGGCATCCGCGAGATCAGTGGTGCCGGTTCTCTCCGAATGCGCCTCATAGATCGGGGTGAGTAGCGCGATTGCGTCGGCGGCGCGTTCCCGGCCTATTAATAGGCGCGCCAACGGAATCGCAGCTTTTAGTTCCCAGCCGATGGCTCCCTGTTCTCCCGCAAGCTTGATAGACACGAGGAAAGCCTGCTCGGCCGCCTCGACATCAGGGGAAGGTGCTTTCAGGTTGATCTCACCTTTTGTCCGATACAGATCGGGCAGCCAGAATTTTTGCCCCATTCGTTCCGCGGAAGAAGTAACCTCATCGATCATCGTTTGCGCCTCGCGATACTGGCCGCTTTGAGCGAGCCCGTCGGCCAAAGCCCTGGCTGCGCCTGGCACAACCATTTGAAACTGCTCCCGGTTAAGCATCTTGAGCGCTTCTTGCAGTGCGGCGATGCCTGCCAGAGGTTCTCCAACCATCACGAGCCATTCTCCTTTCAACGCCAAGGCAGCAGCTGCGTTTAACTTGAAGGGATGTGTCTCTACATGCGCTATCAAGCGGTCGATGTGGGTGCCCGACTCCCGGCTATTGCCGCTCCAGAGCAGAACCGCGACGCCGTTAGCAGCGGCCATGCTGTAGTTACTGTGCAGGGACGACAGCGCGGCGCCCTCCATGGCTTCCAGGACCAGCCTGCAAGCACGCGCGGGATATCCCCTGAGCCAAAGGATGCGGGACAAAGCAAGTTCGGCACGCAAATGATGATCGTAGCCGAATAGACGGAACTCCGGGTGGCCGATCTCGGCCTCAAGCGCGAAGCCGCGCTCGCAATGTGTCATGGCGGCGGCCTGGTCGCCTCCGAGGTGGTAGGCTGCGGCGAGCATCCACTCGGCAATGACTCGGTCGCTGAGCGCTCCGATCCGCTCTGCGATGATGCCGCACCTCTTTGCAGCAGCCAACCCACCTTCGAAGTCACCGAGCGTCGTCAGGAAGCTATTAAGACCAGCCAAAAGACGAAATCGCGTCATTTCGCCGCCGTCAGCCTCTAATAGATTCGGTCCCGGCTCGATAGCGTCAGGAAATTCCTGCGCATCGTTTTGTGTGTTCTGGGCAGAATCTGCCGGTGCCTCCGGCAGTCGCAATTCGCGCCGAGGGAGTTCTTTGATTTCATCGCTCGCGCTCAATGCGAAACGCGACCAATGCCGACCTTCGGAAAGTAGCCAAAGCCCGAGAAACAGAGGTACAGCATCGGCTGCCAGTTCGACCGCTACAGCATGCGATTCCGGGTCTGAAAAGCTCCACTCGAGTGCCTTTCGGACATTGCTGATGTGTGGTGCATATGGTCGCATATCGGCATAGGCGCCATGTTCGAGCGCAACCCCCTTGAGCAGGCTGGCGAAGTAACGAGCGTGGCGCCGGGAAATAGGTTCAAGCTCTTCGACCTCCTGCAATTTCGTCGCTGCATATGCGCGGGTCACATCGGCAAGGCGATAGAAAACGACCTTACCTACCGGCTGGACCCAGACCATGGATTTGTCGACGAGGCTTGCTATCGACACCATTGTCGCCTTACCGTCATCCCCGGCCGAGCCAGCAACGGAGCACGCCGCTTCTATCGAGAAGAGTCCGACGAAGACGGAGAGGCGGGAGAGGACCCGCTGCTCGAGTTCTGCAAGCAGCTCGAAGCTCCAGTCGAGCATCGCTTCGAGCGTCTGGTGTCGTGGAACGACATTGCGCCGGCCGGCCAAGCGCAATTTCGCATTGCCGGCCAGAAGATTGGCGACGCCGCGGATGCCGTAAGTTCCGACTCGACTGGCTGCCAATTCGATTGCAAGCGCGATGCCATCGGTGCGGCGGCAGATCTCACCGACGACGGGCGCATCGCTGTCAGTTAACTCTCCGTGGAACCCGCTGTACGCTGCCCGATCCATGAAGAGTTGCACCGCCGGTGTCGCCAGCGCCTCGGGCGCTGTCGGAAACTCGTCGGCCGGATAGGCCAGAGGGCTCAAGAGATGGACGGTCTCTCCATCGACACGCAGCGATTCACGGGAAGTTACCAGCAGATGCACGCCTGGCGAGCGCTGAAAGAGCTCGCCGGCCAAGAGCGACGTCGGATCGACCAAATGTTCGCAACTGTCGAAGATGATCAGCACGCGTTTGTCCGCGAGGAAGGTCACCAGTTCGGTGACTGGATCCGCGCCTCCAATTGCACAGCCGACCGCCGCGATAACGGCCCCGGGAACCAGGCGGCCCTCGGTCATGGCGCCGAAATCGACAAATATCACGTTCGTGTCGTCGAATGCACTTTGCAGCCTCTGGACAATGGCCGCAGCCACTGTCGTCTTGCCGATGCCTCCCGATCCGACGATGCTGATGAAACGGCGCGCCAAAAGGAGTTCGCTCAGGCTGGTGATGACGGCTTCCCGGCCGATCAGCGAACGAGGTGGCGGTGGCACACGGCCTGTGGATCGGGGTGCCAAAGACGCCGCCGGTGGAGGCGGCTGCGGATCCGGTTCGTCGGGTGCTATTGGAGCGACAAAACTATAGCCCCTGCCGGCGATATTCACGATGTATCGTGCCCCATCTCGCCCGTCACCTAGAGCCCGGCGAAGCGAAGCCATGTGGACCCTCACCCCCGCCTCGTCGACGACAACGTTTCGCCATACGAGTTCCAGCAACTCATGCCTGCTGACGATGTCGCCGGCACGGTCAATAAGGGCAATCAGCAAATCAAGGGCGCGCGAGCCGATCCGAACAGGCTCGCCATCCTGCAGGAGTAGCCGCTGCGCCCGATCCAGGCGAAAGCTGCCGAACGATATCGGAGCGTGCGCGCTAACTTCGACATGCGGCGGGACAAGCAAGACCTTGTCCGTCCGGGCGATCGCTTGACCTGTCATCGCTCCCCGCTTCTGCGCCTACAGTTTGACGAGCATGTTGGACGGAACGGCAGACCTGTCTTCCGATAACTTGATGCAGTTTGCGAAAGTATGACGCCTTCTCGTGCCGGAGGGCTTCGAAGGGATCGTCATTGGCCGAGTTGGCCGTTCAGTCAGTATCCAGGCCGCTAATCCCGGTAGCTGTCGACCGGCGCCAGTGCCCGGCGCTGACGCCGATATTCTCTTTGAAGGCGGTGGCGAAATGGCTTTGGCTCGAAAATCCGCACTTGAGAGCGATTTCCGCGATCGGAAGCGATGAGCCCGTCAGCAGCGCCTGCGCCCGCTTCATACGACGGCCGAGTTGCCACTGATGCGGCGCAATACCGGTGGAGCGCTTGAAGGCCCGACCGAAATGGGCGGTGGAAAGACCGCATTCCTCGGCCAGTTCCGTCATTGACACGTCCAGGCGCTCGTCCATGAGTTCCTTCGCGCGGCGCTCCTGCCAAGGTGCCAGACCATGGAACCGGACTGATGCCGTGCTATTCGAGGTACCATACCGTCCGAGCACATTGGCGCAGACGGCATCGAGGATCGAGTCGAGCAAGAGTCCGCTCGCCTGGTGGCGATGGGCAAATGCTGCCGCCGCCGCCTCGGCAAGTTGACGCATCACCGGATCGTCCTGACCAGCAGTGGGAGATTGAGGAAACTCTGTGAAGATCGGCATGTCGTTCTGCTCGGCATACGCCTTCAGGGTCGTAATCGGCACGTAGAAATTCACGGTGTGGAAAGGATCCTGTATAAGGACCCGCGGCTCCCGTCTTAGATCGGTAAGGTAGGTTTTTCCCGCATGCATGGTCTCACTCAAGGGGGACCTATCGTTCAACCAAAGATCCAGCCGCATATGCTTGAGGTTAACGATTACCTGATAGGCGTCGTCATAGCCGAAAGACGGGGTTGGATCCTGCGGTGGCGCTCGGGATTGCAATTCCGTGATAGCGAGCGTACCTCGATTCAACGTGTGATAGACGTGACTGAGAGGCTCCGGCAAACCGAGGCGTTCGCCTAATTGCGAACCGTAGGCGCGGCCTCTAGTTGTCTGAGTCAATTTTCGAACTCCGTCCCCCAAGGTCTAACTGACGCCAACGCCCAGGGCTTGCGCCGATATTTTCCTTAAAGGCGGTGGCGAAATGGCTGGCTCGAAAACCCACATTCGAGAGCGACTTTCCGCGATCGAAAGCGACGAGCCGGTCAGCAGCGCCTGCGCCCGCTTCATGCGACGACCGAGTTGCCACTGATGCGGCGCAACGCCCGTGGAGCTCTTGAAGGCCCGGCCGTAGGTTTCCCCGGCACGGAGGGCATCGCTCGAGGTGAACGGGCTGTTTAGCCAGAGCTCCCGCCGGATATTCTTGAACTGCATGATCACCTGATAGGCTTCTTATAGCCGAGAGACGGGTTTGGGTCCGCCGGGGGCACTCGGGATTTCAACTCAGAGACTGCCAGCATGCCGCGCTGCAGCGTGTGATGAACATGAGCGGGTACCGCTGGCAAGCCAAAGCATTCGGCCAGATGCGCGCCGTAGGCGGGGCCTCTGCTCGTCTGATTTCCGGTGAGAATGTCTTGCCTATTGGGACACCACGAATTGCACAAACCAAGACTACGAGAAACGATGCCATCTAGAAGCGGCCTTATCAAGTTCGTGCAACGGCGACGTGTAGAACCGCTTACCAACTTGGATTAAGGCCAATCCAACCGCATCGGTGCCGCCGGCGAATCCAGATGCCCGCGCGGCAACTCCACCGCGGCGTCGTTCACAAAGCCTCCGACCATATGATTGGCGGTCGTCCCACCCCGCAGATCCTCATTCGCCAGCACCCCTCGTATAGGGTTTAGGCCATTTGGCTTGCGGTAAAAGCAACTGACATTCGGGCCCGGAGAAATTCCGAAAGTCGGTCTGACCTGCAACATGCCGAACGCCATCATCATTGTTCCTGGCCGACCGTCATATAGCAACCACTGCCTTCGCGACATCGACGTTTCCTCGCACAGCATTGGAATAGGGGCAAATGGCGTCGGCATTTCTCACCAGCTCCTCGGCTGTCGTTTGATCGACGCCGGAGACGGTGACGGCGAGAGAAGCGTGCAGCACGAAGGCATCGGCTTCGTTGCGGCTGAGGCCGATTTCAGCGACGACGATCACGTCGCCGTCGGCGAAGCGATGCCCCGACTGCCGAGCAACGCGCAACAGCGCGTTTTCAAAACACGCCGCATAACCGCCGGCAAAGAGCTGTTCGGGATTGGTGGCGCCGTCCATGCCACCCAGTTCCTTGGGGATGGCAAGCTTGAGATTGAGAATGCCGTCCTCGCTGCGGATCGTTCCCTTGCGGCCGCCCGTTGCGGTTACCTTGGTCGAGTAGAGAATAGTCATGCGTTATCTCCCTTCATGAGTGGTTCGGTCCCGCATTTGTGCCGGATGTTTAGGACGCCACTTCCATCCACCGGCGCAGGCCAGCTACGGAGCGGAAATCGGCGGCGCTGCGCGCTGGTATGTCGGGCTCGAACTCGGTCATCATCCGCGACAGCGCGTTGCCAGGTCCGAGTTCGAGCACGCGGGCGGGACGGGAGGCGCGACAAGCATCCATGCAGGCCGTCCAATCGATGGCTGTCGAGACCTGAGCCGCGAGCTTGACGAGACCATCGGCGACGCTGCGAACAGGCACCCCGTCGATACCGCTGACCAGTCGGACATCGCTCGGCAAACGGACGTCCGTGACGGTTTCGCTCACCAGCCTGCCGAGCCGCTCGCTCACGGCTTTGAGAGCCGGTGTGTGGGATGCGACGTGGATCGGCAGCACCGTCGCGCGGGTGGCGCCACGCGCCGTGGCGTCCGCGAGCGCCAGCCGGAGGCCCGCCGCGCGTCCGCCGACGATGAGGTGCAGCGGACCGTTGACGATGGCGACGTCGAGCCCATGGGCGCGACAAATTCCGTCGACCACATCGCGCGGCAAGCCGATAATGGCGGCAAGTCCGGAAGGCTCGTGCGTAGCCTCGTCCATGAGGGCGGCGCGGCACGCCACGACGTCGAAGGCGCTCGATGCGTCCATCACGCCGGCGACCGACCAGGCCGGCACTTCGCCGGCACTGTAGCCGGCGATTGTGAGCGGGCGTGGAGCTGACGAGCCGACCGCCGCCCATACGGCGAGCGCCGCCGCGCAGCAAAGCACCTGCGCAACGTCGTTGCGGTGAATGATGTCGCCGCCGTGGTGGGCGAGGTCGCGCGGATCGCGGCCGCCAAGCGCCCCGGCGGCGAGCGCGAAGACGGGCGCCGCCGCCGGCTCAGAGGCGACGAGATCGAACATGGCCGCGCTCTGTTTACCCTGTCCCGAGCACAATATCGCGATGCCGCTCACGGCGTATTCTCGACATGATCGAGGAAGATCGTTACGGCCAGCAGATCGGCCGATCCGCCCGGGCTGAGGCGCCGGGCCACAAATGCCCGGTGCACGGCCATGGCATGGGCAAGCCAGTCCGTCCGGCCGACGCCTCCGGCAAAAAGGAAATCGCATGCCGCGCGACGTGCGTCCCGCAGCCCTTCCGTGCCGCCGCGGTGGAGCAGGTTGGTGTCCTCCATCGCCGCTAGCAATGCAAAAAAGGCATGCACCCGCGCCGTCCCTTCGTCGCCAGTAAGCACTCGTCCGGCCAGCAGCGCCGGAAGGCCGATGGTCCGCGCGTGCGGAAAGCCGGCAGCCGCCTCCGCGCGCGCACCGCCGGCGCCAAAGCGCCGCAGCGCGCCGCTGCCGTGGCTGTTCAGCGGGATCGGGCCGCGCGTGATTTCTCGACCCCAGCGCTCTCCGACTATCCGCGTCAGCCGCTTTGCCGAAAGACGGAGTCGCTCGGCGCATGCCGCACCGGCTGCCGCGCAGAGCAGGCCCAGCGCGAAGATTGCGCCGCGATGGGTGTTCACCCCTCCGGTGGCAGCGAGCATGGCGTCTTCTGCGAGCGCACCTATTCGCCGCAACTCCGCCATATCGGCGTCCGCCCCGCCGGCTGCGGCAAGCTCGGCATAGAAGGGGCGAATGACGTTTATGCTGCTCAGGAAGGTGCCATAGTCCATGTCGTCATGGCTGCCGTTGTCGAGCGGGCTGACGAGGCCGGGCTTCGGCCAGGTGTCGAGTTCGGCGAGCAGCGCGTCTGCCGCCATACCGCCGAACCGTTCGGCGTCGACAGGTGCGAGCGATGCCCGCCCGTGCGCCGGCACGCGCTTCGGGAAACTCGCGGTCACACGAAGAGATGTCGTGCGCATCTGAGCTCCGCTCCGTGCATCGATTTGACCAGGACTGTGCCGCCGGGGCGCGTGAGTGCGTTGCGCAGTTCGCGCCAATTCGCGCCTTCGCCCGTGCTGACGACGATCTCGCCGTCGAGTCGGGCCGGGCCGGCGTCGTCGAGCGCGGCGAGACCGTCGAGCAGCTCGTCCAGGTCTTCTCGGCGAGATACCGGCCAGATGAGGTCGATGTCCGAGCCGGCCCGCAGATAGGCGAGCCCTGTCAGATGCTGCCAAAGCAGCGCGCCGAAGACGACCGGCTGCAACCCCAGCCGCATCGCGAGAGCCGCCGCAGCTTCCAGCTGTGGGCACAGGTGCGCGGGGGCCGACCGCGCTGCCTCGGCCACGGAGTGCGCCGCGACACTTGCCGCTATGTGCTTGGGAGGGATGAAAAAGCCCAGCCTCAGCTTGCCGAGTGTGGGGGGCAGCGGGAGGCCGATGGCGATCGCGCTCTCGTCGTCACCCGCGGCGCCCCGCCGCACGATCACCGGCAAGCCGCGTTCGGCCCAGCCTTCGACCAACAGCCGGGGCTCATCGGCCAGACGGTCGAGGCTGCCGGCAGCGAGGAGCATCTCCCTCCACGCCCCTGGCTCTACGAGCAGCAGATCGTGGCGGCGATAGGCATGGCTAGACATAGTCGTCATCGGACGCTTGGTGTGCCACGCGCCGCGCGATCTGCGCGGCGACAGCGCGCCCTCCACGTTCGGCGCCGAGCACGTCTCGCTTATCGCACGCGGAGACAGCCGCTAGCGTCGCCTCGAACTGATCGGCGAGCGGCTTCGCGGGATCCCAAACCTGTGCCACTGCGCCGACGGCGCTCATAAAGGCAAGGCCGGGTGCGAAAACCGGGGTGGTTTGCGACAGCTCTTTCAGCTTGTCCTCCGGCAGCTTGGTCACGCGCACCATGGAGGGCAGGTCCATCACCGCCGGCTCGGCGTCTGGCAGCGCGACAAGGATGTCGGTGGCTAGCGCAGTAGCGAGGAACGCGCCGGCGACGGCCTTACCGTAATTCAGCCCGACGGTGGCATGGCCGCTCCGGCTCGCCAGCAGCAGGCATTTCGCCAGGTGGGCGAGATACTCGTTGAGGCCGAGCATCTCGTCGCGGCGGGACATGAGTTGGCCCTGTGTGTCGACGATGACGAGGATCGGTGCCTTGCCGCCGGTCGCGACAATGTCGAGCACGCGTCGGGCCAGCGGCAGCACACCCTCGATTCCCAATGCCTCGCCGTCGGCGATGCCGACCACCGCGACCGTGCCACCATTGGCCCGCTTTCCCGTGCCGAGAATCAGATGATCGGACCGGGGATCGATGTCGTGGCCCTTGGGGAAGAGACTTGAGAGGATCTCATCGAGCGTCATGAGCAACTCCTCTCAGGCCTTTGACGATCTCCGCGAAGGCCGCGTCATCCAAGTTCCGGATGGATTGCGGTTCGGCAATGCCGAGCGCTACCCACATCTCGACCGCGGAGTTGCACGCGGCAAGGCGCTCTATCCGGTCGGCGAGCCGTCGTTGCTCGGCGCGCAGGGTCGCGAGATCGAAAGGCGGCGCTCGGTCGATCGACGCGAGCACGGCGTCGCGGAAGCCCGCCACAGTGTCCCCGGCATAGGCGTCGGCGCCCCCGAGCAGGCGGCGATTGCGTCCTCCGGTCACGCTCCAAACCAGCGCTTTGTCCTGCGAGTCGAATTCCTCGACGCCTTTGTTGGTTTCGATGACCTCCGGGCCAGACACGCCGGTGCGCCCCTGTTCCGAAATGGCGATCCGCGAGCAGGTGGCGGCGGTGAGGCCCGCGCCGCCGAAGGCGCCCGCTCTCCCGCCGACGAGGGCGATGACAGTCACGCCGGAGCCGCGCGCCTCGAGGATGGCGCGCATCACCTCCGCCACTGCTAGCTCGCCGGCATTGGCTTCCTGTAATCGCACTCCGCCGCTGTCGAGCAGCAAGAGGACGATGCGCGGCAGCTTCGCATCGTCTCGTGCGGCGCGTAGCAGGCCGACGAGTTTGGCCCCGCTCACCTCGGCGAAGGTGCCGCCCATGAACTGGCCTTCCTGTGCCGCGACAAGAACCGCACGTCTCCCGAGCCGGCCGCGCCCGACAACCATGCCGTCATCGAAGGCGGCGGGCAGGTCGAACAAGGCGAGATGGGGGCTCTGCGCGCGCTCCGTCGGCGGCAGGAACTCCGTGAAGCTGCCCGGATCGAGCAGCCCCGCGAGACGCTCGCGCGCGGTCGAGAGGAACCAGCTTGCGGTATCGGCAGAGGGATGCCTCGAGTCAGTCATGGCCAGCCTCCATGGTCCGCACGCCCTGCAACAGCCGCAGCATCACCGTGTCGGGCCGGGCGCCGCTGTCATTGATGGAGATGCGCAGGCCGCCCGGCGAGGCGCGCTCGACAAAGTCGGCGACGACGGCCTTCCAGACATCGTCATAGCCGCGCACCGGGGTGGCGATTTCGACGGTGCATTCAGTATCGGCAAGCGTGCGTTCCAGCAGCACTTCGAGATTGCCGGAGGCGACGACGCCGACGAGAGCGCTGCCGATGGTGCCAGCGGCTGGACTGCGGGTTCTGTGGTGGACTTTGAGGATTTCCATGTGCCGCCTCCTCACCAATTGCGGAACTTGGCCGGCGGATCGTAGAGATTGCCCGACCAGTGCATGAGCTCCTTGATAGAGCGCGCGGCGAGTAGGCTCTTGTTGGCCTCGAGCGGATCGATGCCAAGGTCTTCCGGCCGCTGGATCACCTTGCGGGTCCGCAGATCCTCCACGGCCTTGCGGTCGCGGGCACGGCCGACATCGGTATAGCCGGCGACGCCGCGGATCGCCTGCTCGCGCTCATATGCTGTGCGGCAGAGCAGAAGGTTGGCGATGCCCTCCTCCGTAACGATGTGGCTGACGTCATCGCCATAGATCATCACCGGTGGAAGCGCGAGATCGAGCGACTTGGCCAGTTCGACACTGTCGAGGCTCTCAACGAAGGTGGGGTCGAGCTTTTCGCCGAAGGTCTCGACGATCTGCACCACCAGCTTTCGCCCGCGCGGCAGGCTCGTCGCCTCCCCGACTGCTTCACGGCCCGCCTTCAACCAGGCCTCGCTGGCATGGCGCCGTCCATGCGGGTCCGAGCCCATGTTGGGCGCTCCGCCGAAGCCGGCGATGCGGTCGCGGGTGAAGGTCGAGGAGTTGCCCTGAAGATCGATCTGCAGAGTTGAGCCGATGAACAAGTCGGTCGCGTAAAGCCCGGCCGACTGGCAGTACATGCGGTTGGACGCCATCGAACCATCGCGGCCAATGAAGAAGATGTCCGGCCGCGCCTTCATATAGTCGTCCATGCCGACTTCCGAGCCGAAGCTGTGCACCTGTTCGACCCAGCCCGACTCTATGGCGGGGATGAGGGTGGGGTGCGGGTTGAGGGCGAAGTGCGTGGCGATCTTGCCTTTAAGCCCAAGCCGCTCGGCATAGGTTGGCAGGATCAGCTCGATAGCGGCGGTGTTGAAGCCGATGCCATGGTTCAGCCGCTTCACGCCATAGGGCGCGTAGATGCCCTTGATCGCCAGCATGGCGCCGAGGATTTGCGTTTCGGTGATCTGTGCCGGGTCGCGGGTGAACAGCGGCTCGACATAGAAGGCCTCGGGCGTCACCACCACGAAATCGACCCGGTCGCCCGGCACGTCGACGCGCGGCACCTTGTCGACCAGCTGGTTCACCTGCGCGATGACGATTCCCTGCTTGAAGGCGGTCGCCTCAATGACAACGGGCGAGTCCTCGGTGTTCGGGCCCATATAGAGATTGCCGTCGCGATCCGCGCAGCGCGCCACGGTGAGCGCGACATGCGGGGTGAGATCGATGAAATAGCGCGAGAACAGCTCGAGATAGGTGTGAACGGCGCCGAGTTCGATCTTCCCGGCCTTGAGCGCTCTTGCGATCGCCGTGCCCTGCGGGCCGGAATAGGAGAAGTCGAGCCGCTTCGCGATGCCGGCCTCGAACAGGTCGAGATGCTCGGCCAGCACCACGCCGGACTGCACGATGTGCAGGTCCTTCACCACCGAGGGGTCGACTTCCGCGAGCCGGGCGGCAAGGAAGTCCGCCTGCTTCTGATTGTCGCCCTCGAGGCACACCCGGTCGCCCGGCCGTATCACCGCCTCCAGCAGCTTCGTCGTATCCCCGGGTGCGACCTGCTTGCCACGGGCATAGGCGCTGGCCGCGGCAATGCGCTGCTCGCGTGACCGACGTGATGCGTCCCAGATTCTGGTCGACGAGATGTTCGAAAGGACAGTCATGGACGGACCTCGTGCACTGAAAGAAGCCGTCGCATGCTGGCGCTGTGCGACGGCTTGTGTCTGCGTTCAGTTCGTCTTCTCTCCGACTTTCCGAGCGGCCTCGACGATCACATCGGCAACGCGCTCTGGATGGGATTCGTAGACCGAATGGCTGGCGCCTTCGATGACGATGAAAGGCGCCTTCGCGCGTTCATAGTAGAAGCGTTCGAGGTCGGGATTGATGATCTGGTCGTTGCCGGCGACGATGCCCCAACTCGGCTTGGTCTTCCAGGCAGCCGCAGTCAGCGGCGTGTTGAACACCTCGGCCTTGGCCAGCACCTGCGAGCGGGCAGCGAACTCGGCTTGTTCACGAGGGAGGTCAGGGGCGAACAGCTTCGGGAACAGTTCCGGCTCCAGATAGGTATAGCCGTCCGGTGTCGCTTTGATCGCCCCTTCGGTCTTGGCCAGCACGCTCGGCATCTTCTTGCCGAGTTCGCCCTCGTCCTCGCCGACGTCTGGTGCGTGGGCGGCAACATAGACGAGGCCGGCCACCTTCGGATGAACACCCGCCTCGGTGACGATCGAGCCACCGTAGGAGTGGCCGACGAGGATGGCCGAACCTTCCTGCATGTCGAGCACGCGCTTTGCGGCGGCGACGTCATCCTGGAACGACGTTTCGGGCTCTTGGACCATCGATACACGGAAACCCTTCTTCACCAGAATGTCATAGATCGATTTCCAGCCGGACCCATCGACCCAGGCACCATGCACCAGGACAATGTTCTTGATGGGCTCGGCCATCGCCGCAGCGGGGGCGATCAGGGCAAGAGAAGACGCAAGTAAGGCGGCGGAACAGATACGGCGAAATGGCATGGCAGCACCTCGGCGGTTGGGTTGACGTTCAGAAAATCGTGAACGGCCAGATGCTGGCATGCATATGAACGGAGCGCGCGTTAAGATGGGTAAATAATCGCAAGCCAACAATCGGAAGGCTCGCTCAGCACTCCACAGCAGAAACTGCGCCCTTTGGATCGTCGGTTCACCTATCAGAATCGTCGAGGCTCGCCGACGATCTAATCCGTCTCCGCCCGGCACCGAGAGACGCATTGGCCAAGCGCTCTGCCATCGGCCCTCAACAACACTTTCCAACAATTTACGCGCGGCAAGCGCGAGCCTGTGCAAGCCTGAGCTTCTGATGACGAACCGATATCGCCGTGACGCTGAGGACTCACCCAAATGCGGTCGCCGAACAGCGCTTTACTTAATGTCGACAGTGTCAGTCGCGGATCCGGGCCAAACGGCGGAACCCACGACTGGCACTGTGGCGCGCAGGCCGCCCCACACTGCGCGCGATCACAGATAGCGGATGCCCTCACTGCCATCCTTTTCCAAGCCGAAGCAATCCGGTTGGGAAATGCGGTTGCAAGCTCGGCTGAGGCTGAGCTGGATCTGTCGGTCCGACACATCATAAAAAGTGCAAAACGCGTGTGGAGCATCCTGGGCGATACCCACGAGGCGAATTGTATCTGCAGGAAGCCTCCGACATGACGGCCAATACAATCCTTCCGGCACTCGTCCCGATCTTTTTCGTGATTCTTGTTGGATACGGCGCCGGTAGGCTCCGCATCGTTGAAAACCATCATGTAGACGGCCTCAATGCTCTCGTGATGAACTTTGCGCTGCCTGCCTCGCTGTTCGTGGCGACCGCATCCGCACCGCGAAGCGAGATGCTCGAGCAAGTGCCACTTTTCCTGACACTCGGCTTCGTGATGCTGCTCATTCATCTTGCATGGTATTTTTTTGTCCGTGCTTCCTCGGACGTTTCGAAGGCGGACGCGGCCCTTCAGGCCCTGACTGTATCTTTCCCGAATTTGGCCGGCGTTGGCCTTCCCATAGCGGCTGCCGTTATAGGACCAGATGGCACAGTCCCCATCGCTGTCGCGCTTGCCGCTGGCTCGATCATCGTCAGCCCCATGTCTTTGATTTTCGTCGAACTGAATTCCAGGAAACCGAAGGAAGAAATCGCGACTGGCCCCGCAAGACGGGTTCGGAAGGCATTCCTCCGCTCAGTGACGAAACCCGTCGTTCTGGCTCCCGCAGTCGGCATTCTGTATTCCCTCGCCGGATTGGAGCTACCTTCCCTCGCCAAGGCGAGCCTTATGCTCGTCGGAGTTGCCGCCCCAGGTGTGGCGCTGTTCCTGACAGGTCTCATTCTCTCGTCGCAACCGTTTCGCTTGAATTGGAGCGTCGTTGCTGCAACAGGGCTTGGCGATATCGGCCGACCCATCTTGACTGCCGTGGTCGTGTTTACGTTGCCGATATCGACCGAGACGGCGAAGATAGCCATTCTGATTTCCGCTATGCCGTCGGGTTTCTTCGGCATTCTCTTTGCCGTGGACTATCGCCTAGACTCAGCGGCAACCGGCTCGATGGTCATAGCGAGCACTCTTTTCAGCATCGTCACGCTGACAACAGTCATAGCATTGCTTTTTCCGCTTTAGGCGATCTGCATCTCTCTTCGCCCTACCATCGCGCCTGCGGTCAAATGTTCGATCCTGCGCTGTCTGCAGGCGGCTATTTTCATCCTTGCGACGGTCCGCCGCCCGACAGCGCGACGGTCAGCTGCCGATAGCTGTCAGATGGCTTCTGGCACCAGCACGCGATTAGCGGATGTTCAAGTCGGCGCGGGGTCGGTGAGGAAGGGCATGATATCTACGCCGTCTCCCGGGAAAGATGGAGAAATGCGGGTGGTTCTCGAACAGGCGCGCGGCAGCCTTGATGGTATCGGCCTCGATGACAATGTAGCCGCAGAAAGGGTTCACGGCGTCGGCGATGCCGTCCTTTGTAACGCGCGTCGTCCTGCCGACCATACCGCCGCGATCAGGGAAGAACGCGGCATTTCTCTCCTCCCAGTCCGCCCACTGTTGCAAGCCGACGGCATCAATCGCATCCTGCTCTGGCTTAGGCAGGTCCGAAAGCGAGCAAGGTCTTCGGGCTTCATGGTGTAGACGGCAAGATAGCGGGGGCATGCGGCGGTCTTCCTGCTGGCAGAAGTCGTGCCAGCCTAGACTCCTGGGCGGCCCAAGTCACTGCGCACCACCACCCCTCTAATCCCTGCTCAAAGCTCGGTGTAAACGATCGCCGGCTTGGGCTGGGGTCTTCAGGCGATTTGTCGCGCCACCTTGACCTCGAGACCGATTTGCAAGCCGTCGAACTGGGGTAATTTTCAACTATTTCAGAGATGCCAGAATGCGTTCGGCATCCACGAGATCCCTTGTGCCGGTTCTCTCCGAAAATTCCTCGAAGATCGGTTGCAGAATGCCGAATGCCTCCGCGCTGCGTTCGCTGTCTATCAACAGCCGGGCCAATGGAACGGCGGCTTTCAATTGCCAACCGATGGCAGCCTGAGCTGTCGCAAGCTTGATGGATCTTCGCAAGGCCGTTTCCGCTGCATCGATATCCGGGCAAGGCGCTTTGATGGCAATCTCGGCTTGCGTCCGGTAAAGAGAAGGTACCCACAGCCTTTGGCCCATTTCTTCGGCCGAAGAAATCGCCTCGGCGATGGATGCACGAGCTTCGTCATGTTCGCCACAATGGACGAGTGCCGCCGCCAAGGCGCGGGACGCTGGGGGAATGACCAGGCGAAATGGGTCTAGGTGAAGTATGCGGAGGGCTTGTCGCAGCACGTCTACGGCAGCCGCAGCCTCTCCCGTCATCAGGAGCCATTCTCCTTTCAGCGCCCATGCCGCAGCCGCGGTGCTCCTCAAAGAATGTTTCTCAGTATGAGCAATCACCCGCTCGATGTGCTCTCGTGAATTCTGCGTATCGCCACCCCAAAGCAGGATAGGAATAGAGGCAACGGCGGCAATGCTGTAATTACCCGGGAGACTAGACCCCTCTGCTTCGTCCATGAGCCTGAGCGCCATCCCGTTGGCGGTCTTGGGGAAGCCCCGGAGCCATAGGCAGCGTGCCAGCGCGATTTCGGCGCGCAGATGATGATCATATCCGAAGATATTGACGTCGACACGCCCAACAGTGGCTTCGAGCTTGAAACCGCGTCGACAGTGCTCAACGGCCGCTGCCTGGTCGCCGGCGAGATGGTAGGCGGTGCCGACCATCCACTCAGAAATTACTTTTTCCGCAAGCGATCCATTGCGCGTTGCAAGAACCATGCATCGTCTGGCTGCGTCCAAACCACCGTCGAAATCACCGAGCCTGCTCAAGAAGACGCTGAGACCGGCTAGTAGACGAATCTGCGGCACCCCACTTTCATCCGCCTGGGAAAGATCCAGTCCGCGTTCGATGGCGTTACGAACTTCTTGCGGATTGCCTTGTGTATGCATTGATGAGATCGCCAGGGCTTCTTGCAGGCGCACCTCCTGCTGGGATCCGCGGCTGTGACCTTCAATTATGCCCAGCGCCAGATGGGACCAATGGCGGCATTCGGCGAGCAGCCAGAGACCAATAAACAACGGAGATGAATCCGCGGCAAGTTCGATGCCGATCGCATAAGATTCCTTGTCGGAAAAACTCCATTCCAGCGCCTTGCGCACATTGCCGATATGCAGCGCATGACGCTCTATGTTGGCGTATAAGCCTGGCTTGAGCGCAACCGCCTTGAACAGATCCGCGAAATAGCGGGCGTGGCGCCGGGAAATCTGCTCAGGGTCTCCGATTTCCCTGAGCTTGTTGGCCGCATAGGCACGCGTCGTGTGAGGAAGACGGTAAAAGACAGCATTGTCTACCGGATGCACCCAAACCAGGCTTTTATCAACCAGGCTCCCCACCGTCGGCGCCACCGCCGCCCTGTCGTGGTCACCCGAAATTGAACGCGCGGCGTCCATCGTAAAAAAGCCTACAAAAGCGGAAAGGCGGGCCAGGACGATCTGCTCGTTCTCGGTGAGCAGATTGAAGCTCCAGTCGAGCATCGTTTCGAGCGTTTGATGCCGGGGAGCGGCGTTTCGCCGGCCAGGCAAATGCAGTTCCACATTACTCGCAAGCAAGTCTGCCACGCCGCGGATGCCATAGGCGCCGACGCGGCTGCCAGCCATCTCAATCGCCAGCGCAATGCCATCGGTCCGCCGACATATCTCGCCTACCACCGGCGCGTCGATGTCGTTCAGTCCGCCTTCAAATCCACTCGCGATCGCCCGATCCATGAAGACCTGCACCGCTGCCGTCGACAACGCCTCCGCTGCGGTCGGAAACTCGTTGTCGGGAACCGGAAGGGGGCTCAGCAGGTGAACGGTCTCTCCCTCGGCACGCAACGATTCCCGAGAGGTCGCCAGCAGATGCAGACCTGGGGCACCACGAACGAGCTGCTCCGCCAGGAAAGCCGTCGCATCGATCAGGTGCTCGCAGTTGTCGAAGACAACCAGCATGCGCTTGTCGCGGACGTAGGATAGAAGCTCTTCGACAAGGTCGGTGCCTTCGAGTTTACACCCCAACGCCGAGATGACGGCTCCTGGCACCACGCCGGTTTCCGAGACCGCTCCAAGGTCGACAAAGGCAATGTTGTCATCTGCGAATTCTGATTGCATTCGCAACGCGATCGCGGCCGCTACCGTCGTTTTGCCAATGCCTGCCGATCCGACAATGCTGACAAAACGGCGCTCCAGAAGGAGTTCGCTCAAGCTGTCGATAACGGCCTCGCGGCCAATGAGCGAACGGGGCGGAGGCGGCGCATGACCAAGCGACCTGGGCGCTTGAGCCGGTACCGCCGGGGGCGCCGCATCCATGTCGTCTCGCACAATCGGGGCGACAAAGCTGTAGCCGCGGCCCGCGACATTGACGATATATCGCGCTCCGTCCTGGCCGTCCTCAAGGGCCCGGCGCAGCGCTGCCATGTGGACCCTGACGCCCGCTTCATCGACGACTACGCCTTGCCATACGAGATCAAGCAACTCGTGCCGGCTGACAATGTCGCCGGCACGCTCTACCAGGGCGATCAAGAGATCCAGCGCACGGGATCCGATCCGCACCGGCTCGCCATTCCGCAACAGCAGCCGGCGGGCAATATCCAAGCGGAAGCTGCCGAACGACACAATGGCGCCCGATGAACGCGAACCAGACGCGCGGTTAAAGCTTGGCAAGATCGTTTAGCATAGGCCGCCGGAAGCGTCCCTCCCTGGCTATGTTGAATAAACGGGTTAGCCGAAATCCAATAAACGATGCCATGGAAAGCAGCCGGACTCAATGAGGCTCCGAATGGACTGAACACCGCCGCAAGCTGCTGGAGGGGGTTCTGGACCGGCAGCCTCCTGCGGGCTCGCGCGCTCATGAAATCGGAGGCGGCAGAATGATCTGCAATTCCACAAACCGGCGCTGGCCTACCCACCCATCGCTCTCAACCCTTTGCGTACCGAAGGCCAGATCACGACAAAGGAAAGCAGCGCCGCGCCCAGGCTCACCGTCGCCATGGCCGGTTGCATGTTCGCCTCGCCGCCGAAGACATGTTCGGCCACCAATGGCACGAGCGTCGGCCCGAGCCCGATGCCGAGCAGCGCCGTAATGGTGAGAGAAAGCGCAATCGTTGTGGCGCGCATCTCGTTCGGCACGTTTTCCTGCATGACGACGTGCCCAATCACATAGCCGCTTATCGAACCAAAGGCCCAGATGGCGAAGGAGAGCGTCATCTGCTGCTCAGTAGCGGCGAAAAACGTCGTTGAGGCTCCTGCGATCGCCAAGGTGCAGCATCCAAGAAGCGGGACGATGCGGGCTGCCAGGCCCCAGCGCCGCACGATCCAGTCCGAGAGCGCGCCGCCGGCAAGCGATGCAACGACCCCGCTGGTCGTGATCGACAACGCGATAAGGCCGCCCGCCTCAAGTGGGGTCATACCATGCGTGCGCTGCAGGAGTGTCGGCAACCAGGAGAGGAAAGCGTAGTTGCCAATCCCGAGCGCCCCTTTGCTCAGACACAACCTGAGCACTGCGCCGTTGTCGGCACCCAGTTGGCGGAGCACCCCCCCGAGTGGCAGCAGACCCGAGAGGTGCCGCCGCTGCGGCTCGCGGATGAGCAGAAGCAGCGGCAGCAGCAACAGACCCGGCATCCCAACCAGCACGAACATCTGCCGCCACGGCGCCAGCGGCCCGATCAACGCAATCGGCTCAAGCGAGGCGAAAGCCAGCACTACACCCCCAACGAACATCGCGACGCCTGTGCCGAACGTGGCGCCGAGCGAAAATATACCGAGCGCAATGCCCCGCCGACGGGAAGAAAAGCTATCGAAGATCAGCGCCGAAGCTGCCGGGACCAGCGCCGCCTCGCCGAGTCCCACCGCGACCCTCGCGGCAAAAAAGCTCCAGAAGTCGCCAGCCAACCCGCAGGCAAACGTCGCTACACACCAGAGCGCAATGCCGGTCATGATTACATTGCGGCGGTTAGCCCAATCGGCGAGCCGGCCGCACGGTAAACCTGCCAGCGCGAAGATCACGGCAAATCCGGCGCCCTGCAGCAGACTGACCTCAAAGTCCGTCAAAATCAGATCTGCTCGGATAGGATCGACCACGAGATTGATTACAAGTCGGTCGGTGAAGGAAATCAGCAAGGCAAGGCACAGAACGATGACCGTGTACCAACTGGCAGCCGTAGAAATATTCTGCACCGTATTAGGCCTGTCATCGTCCAATAGAGTGTTCCCCACGGCACCCTCGCCCATCCTTAAACCCTCGCGCAAAAAGCAACCTGTGGCAAATGAATCGCAAGCCGAGGTATCGAGGTGTTCGGGCAGGTCGGCAGTCAGACGCGCTGCGTACTCGACGGTCACGAGCTGCTCGGTGTAAGATGACGTCGCGGCCCGGCACGGGCTTTTGCCGTTGTCGCATATTGCGGAACCAAACTAACTCTGCGTTGCGAGCAGACGTGCAGCTGACTTCAGATCAGCAGTATCCAAACCCTCAACGAAGCGCTCGAACCGCGGCCGGAGATGCGCTCGGGCGGTTTCGTGTTCTCTGCGATCGATCAGAAGGGTAGCCAGGTCGATCGCGGCGCGCAGCTCCCACCCCCACGCGCCCTGACCTTGGCTCATTTCGAGTGACCGCCTAAAGTAGGTCTCAGCCTCGTTGGTGCCAGACTGCACTGACGCCAAAACAAGGCTGCCCTTCACGCGCAGCAATTCCGGCATATAGCAGAGATCTCCGTTTGCCTCGACCGACAGGATCGTGTCGTCGAGCAGTGCGAGGGCCTCTGTAAGCCGGCCCGTGGCGGCAAGGCCTTGAACGAGCGCGACGTTGAGCGGGGTGGTGAGCAGTTCGTAGGGTGCTACGTGGAGCTCCGCGAGACTGCGTTGCAGGCTCTGGATTCCCCTCTCCGCATCGCCTCGACGAATGGCCAGTTCTCCCTTAAAGCCTCGTCCTAGCGCCAGATACGGTCCGAGAGAGTGGGGTTCCGCACGCAAGAAGAGACGGTCTATATGCTCGTCAGCGCGGTCGAGATCGCCGACCCAAAGGAACACGGAAACGGCCCAGACAAGAGCGATCGACAGCGTCAGCGGATGGTTCAGGATCTCTGCGTCCTTGATTGTAAGCAGCGCGCGTTCCACGGCCCGATCCGGATGGCCTTGCAGCCAAAGCGTCCTTGCCAGGATCGCGCCGGCGAGGACTCTCCCGTCGAAGCCGAGATAGTTGGTCGTAGTCCGGCCAGAGCGCGGCCCGTATCGCAATGCGGCTTGGAGCGCGGTCTGTGCGCGCCCGAATTCTCCATTGAGGTGTAGCGAAATTCCCATCAACGAATGCGCCAATGACGTGGAGACGGAATCCTCCAGCGCGTCGGCAACGGCGAAACAGCGTTCCGCGTAGGTGAGAGCCGTCCTGAAATCACCTGTACGCAAATGGAACATCTGCAATGGCCCGAGAACCTGAATCTGATCGAGCGCATCGCCACGCTCCTCGGCAATGGAGAAGCTTCTGTTCAGCGCCATATGCGCTGCGTCCCTTCCCCCGCGCGTGAACATCAGAGAGACACCGAGGGCTGCCTGAAGGAGCATCTCGTCTCGTCCTCCGCGTGTGGTGTCGTCGAGCGCAAGAACCGCTTGAGCCGTCCACCGATGGCATTCGGTGAGCAAGGACATCGACAGGAAGACAGGAGCGGCGGCGGCGGCAAGGCGAATGCCAAGCCGAGCATCCCCGTTGGGTCCGAAGCACCATTCCAGAGCCGCACGCACATTGGCTAGGCCGGCAAGGTGAAGTGACCGTTGCGCTGCGCTTGACAAGGTTGGCCACTCAGCCCCCGTCTCCTCCAGCCATCGCAGACAATAAGTCGCGTGCCGGGAGGCCAAATCCGTGAGTTCGGCATCCTGAGAATCGAACTGGAGGACATGCGCCCGCGTCGTATCGAGCAGCCGGTAGCGCATTGTAGCCCCAGCCGGCCTTGCTGCGACCATCGACTTCGCCACGAGACTGTCGATGGCGCCAAATACCAGCGCCTCGTCGACGGTGGGGCTCGTCACTATTGCCAACGCCGCCTCAATCGAAAAATGCCCAACGAACACGGCAAGCCGGCGAAGCACCAGGCGCTCGAACTCCGACAGCAGCCCGAAGCTCCAGTCCAAAGTAGCCTGAAGGTTTTTCTGACGCGGCGGTGCAGTACGTTGACCCGGCCACATGAGGGCCAGGCGCTCGTCGAGAAGCATCGCAGTCTTCTGCAGGCCATAGCTCCCAACCCGTCCTGCTGCCAGTTCGATGGCGAGCGGCACGCCATCGAGCTTCCGACAGATGTGCGCCACGACCCCGGCATCCGAATCGTCGAGGTCAAGACGAGCACCGCTCGCCGCTGCGCGCTCCAAGAACAGCTCGGTCGCAGGGAACGCCTGCGCAACTGCCGCGGTGGGTTCCAAATCGTTCGGCGGGCAAGCAAGCGACGCGAGCTTATAGACGTGCTCGCCTTCGACCTGGAGAGCCTCCCGGCTCGTCGCCAGGATGTGGGCCTTCCCCGCGGAAGCGAATATGCGGGCGGCCAGGTCTGCCGCCGCGTCGATGACATGCTCGCAGGTGTCCAGGATCAGGAGGGTTCTCTTGTCAGCCAGGTATGTGATGAGAGCGGACGTGGCGTCGTCGGACTGAAGTGACAGCCCCAGCATCGAGGCTACGGTCGGCGCAACCAGCTTGGGATCATTCAGCGCGCCAAGATCGACGAAATGCACGGCGCCAGCGAACGCATCGACCAGGAGATGCCCGGCCGCCACCGCAACGGTGGTCTTGCCGACCCCACCCGTGCCGACGATCGTGACGAAGCGCGCGGCAGCCAAAGCCGCGGAGAGCGCGGCCGTGTCGTCGGTTCGCCCAACCATGCGGGCCAGTCGGCTCGGGAGGTTGGCCTGCGGGTAGCTGGCGGCGGCCTCGCTTCGCGCATCGTCCCGCCCGGCCGATCGCGAGACCGGCGCCACGAAGCAATAGCCCCGGCCCTTCAAGGTAGCGATGTAGCGCGCGCCGTCTTTGCCGTCGCCCAACGCCTTTCTGAGATTGGCCATGTGAAACCGCAGACTGCCCTCCTCGACGGTGACGTCGGGCCAGACGTGCGCCAACAAATCCTTCTTGCTGATCACCTCGTTGGCGCGGGCAGCCAACGTCGCCAGGATATCGAAAGCGCGCCCGCCCAGATCGACGGTGGTGCCTTGCCGCAAGAGCAGCCGTTCGCGGACGGTAAGCGTAAACGGACCAAACGATATCGTGTCGCTTGCAGGCCCTATCATGAGACTCCCTTCGCGGCCCGGCTCATGCAGGCGACCACTCCACCCATGAGAAGAACAAAATTGGGGGCTTCGCTGCAAGCCTGCATTCGCCGACGAGCGCTAACGTTGCATCATAATGCATAACGGGCACCTCGGGCGATCTCCTTCTATGTGTCGAAAGCAGCAAGAACCTTTCTGCCGACAGGACAAGGAGAACCACCATGCCCGCATCATCGCCATCGCTCACGCGGCGAAGCCTGCTTGCCGCATCAGCGGCCACAGGCGCCTTGAGCCTGCTTCCAGCAATGGCGCGCGCGAGCGTAGACAGCGAAGCTGTCCATCCCTTTCGCGTCGACATTCCGGAAGAGGCAATCGTCGATCTTCATCGACGTCTGGCAACGACGCGCTGGCCCCTGCGGGAAACCGTCACGGATCAGTCGCAGGGCGTGCAACTCGCAAAGCTCCAGAATCTCCTTCACTATTGGACGACCGATTACGACTGGCGGAAGGTCGAGGCGAAGCTCAACGCTCTGCCTATGTTCGTCACCGAAATCGACGGCGTTGCTATCCACTTCATCCACGTCCGGTCCCGCCATGAGAATGCGATGCCGATGATCATGACGCATGGTTGGCCCGGCTCGATCCTAGAATTCATGAAGGTCATCGGGCCGCTGACCGATCCCACAGCCCATGGCGGCGCTGCCGGGGACGCCTTCCATCTCATCGTGCCGTCAATCCCCGGCTTCGGCTTTTCCGGGAAGCCGACGGAGACCGGCTGGGGCTCAGACCATATCGGCCGTGCCTGGGGCGTGCTGATGGGGCGGCTGGGTTACGACCGCTACGTCTCACAGGGCGGCGACTGCGGTTCCGTCATTTCTCATCGCATGGCGCTGCAGAAGGTGCCTGCGCTCATTGGCATACACGTCAACATGCCAGGCACCGTTCCGAAAGAGATCGCGGCGATCCTCACAGCCGGCGGACCAGCCCCCGGCCATCTCACCGAGACGGAAAGAGCGGCGTTCGATGCGCTCGACACCTTCTACAAGGACAGTTCCGGCTATGCCGCCATGATGGTCACGCGGCCGCAGACCATCGGCTACTCCCTAGTGGATTCGCCGGTCGGCCTGGCCGCATGGATCTACGAAAAGCTCGCGCAGTGGACCTATAGCGGCGGGGAGCCCGAGCGGGTTCTGACCAAGGACGAGATGCTCGACGACATCTCGCTTTACTGGCTCACCACCTCCGGAACCTCCGCGGCGCGGATCTACTGGGAAGACCATTCCAACAATTTCAATGCCGTGGAAATCGCCAATCTTCCGGTCGCCGTGACGGTTTTCCCCGGCGAAATCTACTGCGCGCCGCGAAGCTGGGCCGAGCGCTGCTACCACAACCTCATCTATTTCCATGAGGCCAAGAGCGGCGGGCATTTCGCGGCCTGGGAACAGCCGGAGATCTTCACAAAGGAGGTCCGTGCAGCTTTCAGATCGCTGCGCTGATCGTAGATCCAATTTCATACAGGATGCATGCGATGACTAAACAAGCAAAACGACTCTACACAGCGAAGGTGCGCACAACGGGCGGCCGGGAGGGTGGCTCGCGCAGTTCCGACGGCAGGCTGGACATCAGGCTCTCGACGCCCGGCGGCGCGGGCAGCGGCACCAATCCCGAGCAGCTTTTTGCTGCCGGTTGGTCGGCATGTTTCGAGGGCGCGATGGCGATCGCCGCGCGCAAGATGAACATCGTGTTGCCTGCGGATCTTGCGATCGATGCGGAGGTCGATCTCAACAGCAACGACGGCGCCTTCTTTCTCAGCGCCCGGCTCAATGTGAGCCTGCCAGGGATGGATCGCAACGACGCCCGGGCGGTCGTCGATGCCGCTAATCAGACCTGTCCCTACTCGAAGGCCACGCGCGGCAACATCGAAGTCGAAATGAACCTGATCTAGTCCCTCGGTCTTGGCAATCGCGCTGCCGAGACTGCCCCGTAAGCAAAGGCAATACTCCCATGAACGCAATCAAGTTTCCGGAAGTCATAGACCATCACCGCCGGCGCCTGTTCGGCATCGCTGCGGCTACCGTCGCTCTAGCTCAGCTAGGGGCGGTCCGAAGCTCGAATGCTCAGGACGGAGAGCAGACCGCTGTAGTCAGCGCAACCGGATCGCGCACCGCGTTCGCGCCGCTAAAGCAGATCCATGCTGGTCTGCTGAACGTCGGATATGCCGAGGATGGCCCAGCGGATGGGCCTCCCGTCATACTGCTGCATGGCTGGCCATACGACATCTACAGTTATGTCGATGTCGCGCCACTGCTTGCGGGAGCCGGCTATCGGGTAATCATCCCTTATCTGCGCGGCCACGGAACGACGCGGTTCCTGTCGGATGCCACGCTTCGCAACGGGCAGCAGGCCGCGCTGGCGGTCGATATCATCGACCTAATGGATGCCCTGGGCGTCGAAAAGGCGATCGTCGCCGGCTACGACTGGGGCGCACGGACGGCAAATATCCTTGCCGCGCTCTGGCCCGAGCGCTGCACGGCCATGGTGTCGGTCAGCGGCTATCTGATCGGCAGCCAGACGGCCAACAAGGCGCCGTTGCCGCCGCAGGCCGAACTGCAATGGTGGTATCAATTCTACTTCTCGACAGACCGCGGCCGCGCCGGCTATGCGAAATACACGGATGACTTCGCCAGGCTGATCTGGAAACTCGCCTCGCCGCACTGGAACTTCGACGACGCGACCTTCGCCAGAAGCGCCGCCGCGTTCCGGAATCCCGACCACGTCGATATCGTTATCCACAACTACCGTTGGCGGCTCGGCCTTGCAGAAGGCGAGCGCCGCTATGACGAGCTAGAGGAAAAGCTCGCCAAAGGCCCGGTGATCGATGTGCCAACGATCACGCTGGAGGGCGACGCGAACGGCGCCCCACATCCCGTTCCCACGGCCTATGCGAAAAAATTCTCCGGCAAATACGAGCATCGGCTGATCACGGGCGGCATCGGGCACGACCTGCCGCAGGAAGCGCCCGAGGCGTTCGCAAAGGCCGTCATCGACGTCGACAAGTTCTGAGTGCGGACGGAGCGAGCGCATGAGACGCAATCTTGTAATTGCAGCCGTCATCACCGTGTCGATCGCTCTCGCTATCGGCTGCATGGAGATCGACATCGTTCGAGCTCAGAACAACACAGAAGCCTCGCCGATCTATGGCGTGACGATCCCGGACGGTTACCGCAGGTGGGAGCTCATCGCGCCAGCCCTGGAAGGCGATCCGCTGAACGAGCTTCGCGCTGTCGTGGGAAATACAGTCGCAATGGATGCCTATCGAAATAGCACGCTGCCGTTCCCGGACGGTTCCGTCCTGGTCAAGCTCGCTTGGAAGCGCATGCAGTCGGCCGAGTTCGAACCCGCTTCGGTTCCTGGCGCGGCCACAACGGTGCAGGTCATGGTCAAGGATTCGAAGAAATACGCGTCGAGCGGCGGCTGGGGTTTTGGCCGGTTCATTAATGGCAAGCCAGTCGACGAAGCGCAGGACGAAACATGCTTCGCCTGCCACGAGGCGCGTGTCCAGGGACACGACTACGTCTTTACCCGCTACGCGCCGTAACTCGGTTCCCACGCAGAGAAACGCAGGGCACGAGGGCGAGTTGGCGGCATCCCCGCCCCTCACCTGCGCTCGACGCGGTGAAGACCGCACCCCACAACGAAAGGATGTTCCAATGAAAATCTTGCTCGCAGGCCTCGCAATTATCGCGGCCACGCTCGGTAACGCCCAAGCGCAGCCTGACAAACCCACCATCGTCCTGGTTCACGGTGCCTTCGCCGACTCTTCGAGTTGGAACGGTGTCGTTGAGATTCTTGAAAAGGACGGCTTTTCCGTCGTGGCGGCAGCCAATCCGCTGCGAGGCGTCAGAAGCGACGGAGACTATGTCGCCGGCGTGCTTTCCTCGATAAAAAGCCCGGTCGTTCTCGTCGGCCATTCCTATGGCGGGTCGGTGATCAGCGACGCTGCCGATGGTCATGCCAATGTGAAGGCGCTGGTCTATGTCGCCGCATTTGCGCCGGAGGCGGGTGAAACCGCTGCGCAACTTGCAGGAAAGTTTCCAGGCAGCACGCTGGGTCCGACACTCGCTCCTCCTGTCGCGCTGTCAGGCGGTGGAAAGGATCTCTACATTCAGCAGGACAAGTTCCACGATCAGTTTGCCGCCGACGCTCCCGAAGCGCAAGCCAGACTGATGGCCGCAACGCAGCGGCCAATCGCGGAAGCCGCCCTCAACGAAGCCCAGGCCAAGGCTGCTTGGAAGAGCATTCCAAGCTGGTTCATCTACGGCGACGCGGACAAGAACATCCCGCCGCGAGCATCTGCCTACATGGCTGGACGGGCTCACGCCCGCGAAACGATCGCGATTAAGGGTGCTTCGCATGTGGTGATGGTGTCGAATCCTGGGCCCGTAGCGCGGCTGATCGAGAATGCCGCCAGGGAGATATCGCGATGAAAGCCGTCGTCATGAACCGCACCGGGGGACCTGATGCGCTCGAAATCGTCGAGCGCCCCGAAACTGCGCCCGCGAGCGGACAAGTTCTGGTCGAGGTCGCCGCGGCGGGCGTGAACTTCATGGACATCGGCGTCCGCCAGGGCATGGCCTGGACGGAAACGCCCAATCCCAAGGTTCTGGGCGTAGAGGGTGCCGGGCGGGTACTCGCCGTCGGCGATGGAGTCGAGCATTTCCGGCCCGGACAACGGGTTGCCTGGGTGTACGCGCCTGGAAGCTACACAGATCGGGCGATGGTACCGGCGGATGCGCTCGTGCCGATTCCGGACGGGATCGATGATCGCACGGCCGCGTCCGTGATGATGCAGGGGCTGACTGCCAGCCACTTCGCCACCGACTTCTATCCCGTCCAGCCCGGCGACGTGGCGCTGGTCCATGCGGCGGCGGGCGGCGTCGGATTGCTGCTCACCCAGATCATAAAGCTGAGGGGCGGGCACGTGATCGGCCGCGTCTCGTCCGCAAACAAAACCGCCGTGGCAAGAGAGGCCGGAGCAGACCATGTGATCGTGGACACTGAGGGGCGATTCGCCGAGGAAGTCGTTCGAATGTCCGGTGAAGGCGTCCACGTCGTCTTCGACGGTTCCGGCCCGAAGACCTTTCAGGCTTCGCTCGACTCCCTGCGTCGCTCCGGCACCTTCTGCTGGTACGGCCCGGTGCTGGGCGGTCCCGGACCGCTGGACATCATGAGCCTGCCGAAAAGCATCAAGATCGGCTACGCAAGGTTCTTCGATCATATCCACACGCCGGCACTGCTTCGCGCCCGCACCGGACAACTATTCGACTGGATCGCCAGCGGCGATCTGAAGATCCGGATCGGCGGCGTTTACCCGCTCGCCGAAGCAGCATGCGCACATGCCGATATGGAAAGCCGTGGCACCACGGGAAAGCTTCTGCTCATTCCCTGAGCCATCCGGTCTTCCTCACGATACGGTTTTCGCGAGGCGTCAATAGGCAAAGTTTCCGAGATCATTCCGCCGGTTGGCGCGCCGACATTCGCAAGGAAACGTCTCGTCATGGCTGACCAGCAATCAGCGCGTCATAGGCCGTCAGGACCGCCTCTATGGTCTCGACACAGTCGATTTCGGGATGATTGGTGAGCTCGAAGACGGCGATCAACCCGTCCCCCAGGTTCTCCGCGCAAGTAGGCACGGAAGACCCTGTAGGCGTAAGCGTAAGCGGAAACGGGAGATACTTAGGCGCCAGTGCACCAGCATTCCGGCTCGAAAACTCACCCCCTGAAGTTCACAGGTTCAAATCCTGATAGTCACGCACTCTGAAACGCGACCCATTTGTGCCCAAGCGCTGTTGACGAGTACGACAGCAGTACAACTTCGAGGAGGTGACGCCCCTCAAGTTTTTGAATAGACGTTGCTTTTCGCGACATCCGTCCAATCCATCATAGGTGCAATGGCGAATTTCCTATATTTTTCAATCATTTATAGACAGTTTTTAAACCACGTTGAGATTGGACAGACTGACATTGCCGGCCTCTATGATATGTTACTCATTTCATTCTATTTTTCAAAGCGTAACCATCAATGTCACTCAACACCGCTTTTCTGCTCATGGCACAATACGATGGTAAGGCCGTCATTCCGCTGGATGAGGTTCGTCGCGATTACTTTTCGCACTAACGCTCCTGAAATATCTTCGCAAGCTCAGTTCAGGCGACATTGCCCTGCCGCTCATGCGAATAGAAACAAGTCAGAAATATGCCAAGGGTGTCCATCTTTTGCAGGATTTGGCAGACTACATTGATAGGCGCAGACAGGTGGCCCAAAGAGAGTTTTCCCAGATGGGCGGTTGGAAAATGCAGATGTAGCGTGCAGCCTTGACGGCTGTAGTTGGTGGCGCTGAGATAGCCGCCGAGGACTCGAAGTCGTGCTCGATGAAGGCTCTGGTCTCGGCTTTGTCGAACGGGTGTGCCGTTCCCGCGATCAGGCCAGATTTTACTGCGGCGACGATGATCTCTACCCCCGTTATCTCTACCCCGGCGACAAGGACTCGATAATCCGGCAATCGGCCACCACGCCGCAGCCGCACTGGTCAATCATGCGGTCAAGCTCTAGTTTGAGCGCCGCCAAGTCGCGAACCTTGCGCTCGACCTCAGCGCGATGCTCCTTGGCGATCGCGTCGACTGCCGCGCAGGATTGGTGCCGGTCGTCGGAGAGTGTCAGCAGGGCGCGGATCTGGTCCAGGGAGAACCCAAGGTCGCGTGCTCGTCGGATGAAGCTCAGGCGGTTAAGATGCGCTCTGTCATAGGACCGATAGTTACCCTCGGTTCGCGCCGGGGCTGGCAGAAGCCCGGACTTCTCGTAGAAGCGAACCGTTTCCACCTTGGTGCCGGTCTCGCGGGCCAAGTGGCCGATGGTCAGTGCGCGCGCATTCATGATTTGACCCTGTAGTCGCTACAGACAGTAATCCTTGCCTCTAAGCCGCAAAGGCATGGCTGTCGAGACAGGAATGCGATGCGCAAGCGCAATCACATGATCGCCTTCGCGACCCTCTACACCGTCGCGATCGTCGTCTCGGATATGTCCTGCTCGGTGTAGTGGCAGCGGGACTGTTCACTCTTGGCTTCGTGGGCGGCCTCTTCATCTGGCTGGCGATGCCGCAGCGGTCGGCCTTTGCCGACATCCGCGTACCCTATTTCATCACGCTCGGCTTCTTCGTGCTGCACAAGATCGAAGAGCGCGAAATCGACTTCTTCCCGGCTCTGTCGCAGCTCACTGGCGTTCCTGTTCCAGAAGCCAGCTCGCCGTACTGCTCTACGCTCGCCGCCGGGTGGCTCCAGGTCCCGCTGTTGATGCCGCGACGCTACTCGTTCGGTTACTATCTCGCCTGGACCTTCTTCACCTCTATGGGCGAAATCGAGCTGGCGCATTTCCTATTCCCGCTGTTCGTGAGTCGACTCTACGGCTACTTCCCAGGCACGGTAAGTGTCGTGCCGCTCGCCCCTGCCGCCTGTTGGGGTCTTTATCGGATGACATTTGCCGCTGCGATCAAGCCGGCGAAATGAGCCCTTGACCCTATAGTGACTACAGGGACTAGGTATGATGTCACAGCGAAGAATCGAGGTGACACGATGGCTGCTGCAAGCCCGCTCAAACTGCAGATCGAAGGCATGGACTGCGCGGCCTGCGCGCTGAAGATCGAGACCGCGATGAAGCGCCTGCCGGGCGTTAACGACATCAATGTCAGCTATTCGGCGGGAACGCTTGCGCTGAACGTCGATCCGGACAGGACCTCGCAGCGCACGATCGAGGAGAAGATCAGGGCGCTGGGCTACCAGCCCGCCGGCTCCGCGCCGGAAGCCAGGACAGCGCTGCCCACAAAGCGCGTCCGGGAGCCATGGTGGCGGGGAACGAAGGCCCGGCTGGTGTTCATGACCGGGGCGCTGTTCGCTGCGGCCTTCGTCGCGAGCTTCTTCCTGCCCGAATGGGATACATCGCTCTACGCGACCGCGGCGCTCATCAGCATCGTGCCCTTCGCGCGCCGCGCCGTTGCCGGAGCGCTGGCGGGCTCGCCCTTCACCATCGAAACGCTAATGTCAGTCGCCGCTCTCGGGGCGGTGGCGATCGCGGAGGCTGAAGAGGCCGCCGTCGTCATCTTCCTGTTTGCCGTCGGCGAGCTTCTGGAAACCGTCGCGGCCGGGCGCGCGCGCGCTGGCATCGAGGCCCTGATCGACCTCGTGCCGCGAATGGCACTCAGGGTGACCGGCAACGGGCAGACAGAAAGCGTTTCCGTCGAGGCGCTCGCCATAGACGACCGGGTCCTCGTCCGTCCCGGCGACAAGATTCCCTCCGACGGCGTCGTCGAGGACGGCTCCTCGGAAGTAAACGAAGCACCCGTCACGGGCGAGTCCGTGCCGGTCCTCAAGGAAGCCGGCGCCAAGGTCTTTGCCGGATCGATCAACGCAAATGGCGAACTGCGCGTCAGGATCACCCACGTCGCCGCAGACAATACCATCGCGCGCATCATCCACATGGTCGAGGAGGCGCAGGAATCGAAGGCACCGACCGCGCGGATGATCGACCGCTTCTCGCGCTGGTACACGCCGGGCACCATGGCCGTCGCGGCGCTAATCATCGTCGTGCCGCCGCTCGCCTTCGGCGGCGACTGGATGACATGGATTTACCGCGGCCTCGCGACGTTGCTCATCGCCTGCCCATGCGCCCTCGTTATTTCGACTCCGGCAGCGATTGCGTCGGGTCTTGCCGCGGGGGCACGTCAGGGCCTGCTCATAAAAGGCGGCGCAGCACTCGAAACGCTCGGCAAGGTCGTCACCGTCGCCTTCGACAAGACGGGCACGCTGACACGCGGCCATCCGAAGGTGACCGACGTGGTCGCACTGTTGGGCTCCGAGGACGATGTGCTCGCCAGGGCCGCCGCTGTTGAGCGGAATGTCAGCCATCCGCTCGGCATAGCGATCGTCGAAGCGGCGAAGGAACGCGCGTTGGAGCTTCCTGCTGCCTTCGGCGGCGGTATCGCCGTGCCGGGCAAGGCAGTCACCGCGCGGCTCAAATCCGGCTTCGCCTCGGTCGGCTCGCCGCGCCATGCAGCGGAAGAGACCGAAATTCCCGCTGACGTGCGCGACCGAATTCTCGCGCTTGAGAGCGAAGGCAAAACAGTCGTCGTCTTGATGGCCGGCAAGAAGATCGAAGGACTGATCGCGCTGCGCGACGAACCGCGGGACGATGCGGCGGAAGGCGTGCGTCGGCTGAAAGAACGCGGCGTGAACGTCCTGATGCTATCGGGTGACAACCAGCGCACGGCGAACGCCATCGCCGCCGGCCTCGGCCTTGAAGCCAGGGGCGAACTTCTGCCCGACGCCAAGCTTGCCGAAATCGGCAGGCTAAAGGAGGCAGGCCCGATCGCCATGGTTGGCGACGGCATAAACGACGCGCCCGCGCTCGCCGCCGCCTCGGTCGGCATCGCCATGGGAGGTGGAACGGACGTCGCGCTGGAAACCGCCGACGCTGCGCTGCTGCGCGACCGGGTGGAAGGCGTTGCCGATCTCGTGGAGCTCTCGCAGGCGACGCTAGGCAACATCTGGCAGAACATCGCCCTCGCGCTCGCGCTCAAGGCCGTTTTCCTCGCAACCACGCTGTTCGGCGTGACCACACTCTGGATGGCCATCCTCGCCGACACGGGGGCGACCGTGCTCGTCACTGCGAACGCGCTTCGCCTGTTGGCTTACCGGCCGTCGAAATAACCGGAGGGAAGTAGCATTGCATACGAGACTTGCCGCGGCGCTCGCCGCATTCATCACCCTTATCGGGGCGGCTTCGGCGCACGACTTCATGGTCGGCCCGATCGAGATCAATCATCTGTGGTCGCGGCCGACGCCGCCCTCCGCACCCGTGGCCAGCGGTTATATGACGCTGACCAACAGTGGTTCCGAGGCCGACCGTCTCGTTCGGGTGATGTCGCCCATCGCCGAGCGCGCCGAAATCCATCGTTCACTCGTCGAGAACGGCGTTGCCAGCATGCGTCCCATTGAGGGTGGGCTGGCGGTCGAACCAGGCGCGACCGTCGATTTCGAAGTCGAGAAACTGCACATTATGTTCATCGGGCCGGACAGGCAGTTGAAGGACGGTGAAAAATTCCCGGCCACGCTCGTCTTCGAAAACGCCGGGGCGATCGAGGTCGATTTCGTTGTCCAGAGGAAAACGGGCGTGGCCGCGACCGAGGACCATTCCGGACACGGCAATACCAAGTGAGCGGCGTGAAGATGTTCAGGATCGCCACCTGGGCCGCGGTCGCCGTGCTGGCTGGCGTACTGATCGCATTCAGCGGTCTTTTGCCGGACACTGGTTCTGCGCCTGAGGGCACCGCGACGGGAAGCGCTCGCGTCGGCGATCCCTTCAGCCTTACCTCGCACAAGGGTGAGTCGGTCGACAATGCGAAGCTGGCGGGCAAGCCTTATCTCGTCTTCTTTGGCTTCACCCACTGCCCGGACATCTGCCCCACGACGCTCTATGAGCTCACCGACCTGATGGCGGCACTCGGTCGGGCGGCCGACCGCTTCACGCCTCTGTTCATTACCGTCGATCCGGAACGCGATACGCAGGCAGTGCTTGCCGAATACATGACCGCCTTCGACCCACGCATCATCGCGCTTCGCGGCGACCAGGCAGAAACCGATGCCACGGTGAAGGCGTTCGCCGCCTACTACCGCAAGGTGCCGACCGACGGTGGCGGCTACACGATGGACCACACAGCGGGCGTGATCCTGATGAACGCCGAGGGGCGTTTCGCGGGCACGCTCGACATGCACGAGCCGCGCGAGACGGTGCTGGCGAAACTGAAGAGGCTGGTCGGTGGCTGATGGCCGGCTCGACGTTCTTGTGATCGGCGCCGGCCAGGCGGGCCTCGCAACCGGCTATCACCTAAAACGCAGGAGTCTGGATTTCTACATCATCGAGCAGTCGACACGGGTCGGCGACAGTTGGCGCAAGCGATACGAATCCTTGACGCTGTTCACGCCTCGCGCCTTCAGCGCGCTTCCCGGCTTGCCGCTCGCCGACGATCCGGATGGTTATCCGTCGCGCGAGGAATTCGCCGACTACCTGCAAGACTATGCTGCCCGATGGCGGCTCCCGGTCGCCACCAGCGTGCGCGTGGTCGAGTTGACCAGGGACGGCGGTGACTTCCTTGCGATGCTGTCCGACGGCAGCACGGCACGATCCCGTTCGGTCGTCGTTGCCACGGGGGGCTTCCAAAATCCCACGCGCCCGGCGATCGCGGCCGGGTTCGACGCGTCGGTCGTCCAGTTCGATCCCGAGAGCTATCGGAATCCGCAAAGTACTCCGCCTGGCCGCGTTCTGGTCGTCGGCGACGGCGCGTCGGGCCGTGACATTTCCGCGGAGCTTGCCGCGACAAACGACACCTTTCTTGCGGTGGGCAAGCCGCGCCGGCTTTTTCCCGAGCGCATACTCGGCCGAAGCGTCTGGTGGTGGCTCAAGAAGCTGGGGCTGATGCGGGCGCGATCCGGCAGCTTGCCGGGTCGCATCATGCGCCGCGCCGATCCTTTTCCGGATCGCGGCCGAAGCCTGCCCGCACTTCGAGCGGCGAGTGTCTGCATCGTACCTCGTCTGGTCGGGGCGGAAGGACGAATCGCGGCGCTCGCCGATGGAACCCGCATCGAGGTCGATGCGGTCGTCTGGGCGATCGGCTACCGCGACGACTTCAACTGGCTTCGAGTTCCGGAGGCGAAGGATGCCGATAATAAGATCCTGTACGCGGACGGCGTCTCGCCGGTGTCGGGCTTGTTCTTCGTCGGTCGCTCGTGGCAGCGCAGTCGTGCTTCGGCACTCGTCATGGGAGCCGGCGACGATGCAGCAGCAATCGTGCAGCGTATATCCCTAACAAGGTCGTCCTAACCGTTCACTGGCTCGGCGCAGCTACCCGCGCGGCCGTCACTTCCGCCGCCACGAGATCGTTGAGCTGCTGAGGCCCAAAGGAGGGAAGCGGCTTGCCGTTGACGAAGAAAGTCGGCGTGCCCTGCAAATTGATCGCCTTCATGTCGGCCATGTCCTGTCCAAGCACGGCCGTTATCGCCGGCGCTTTCGCATCCTCGCGCGCCTTGGCGACATCAAGACCGGCTTCGCCGGCGAAGGTCCATGCCTTCTCCAGGTCCGGGGCGCCATGGACCGCCCATTGCGGCTGTTCAAAGAACAGCTTCTCCAGCACCGGCTCGAACTTGTCCTGCAGGCGCGCGGCTTCGAGGATACGAATGGCTTCGTCCGAGCCTTCGTGCAGCGACGCATAGCGGATCACAAGTTTTGTTTCGTTTGGGAAGGCGCCCATGATCTGCTTCACGATGGGATAGAACGCCCGACACGCCTCGCAGGAGGGATCGAGGAACTCGACGATCGTTACCGGAGCGTCGGCCGGGCCGATCACGGGCGAATGGGTGCGGACGAGATTGCTCTCGTCCTGCGGCGCTGTCCCGTCCGTGTTCCTCGGATAGTAGGCCGCGGCGGCGGCAAATGCCGCGGCAGCGAGGGCGACGGTCCCGATAATGATGACGCGGCGGTTCATGATGTGGATCTCCGTCGTGCGAGAAGCAGGCAGGCGATGATGGCGGTGAATGCGAGAACCGACAAAGCCGGGAGGGGCCACCCTCCGAGGATGGTCATGTCGGCGCTCGAACAAGACGGCCCGACACCGCAGGGTTCGATCGCCTCCGGAATGATTCCGGCATAGAGCAGCGTGTGGAAGCCGGCGACCAGCCATCCGCCGACGGCGAGCGGCGTTGCATAGACCCATGCACCGGCGTCAGATCGGTAGGACGCGATCGCCAGGATGATCGCCAGCGGGAACATGAATGCCCGCTGGAACCAGCAGAGATTGCACGGGACCTGGCCCATCACCTCGCCGACAAAGAGCACCGTAAGGCTCGCCGCGAGCGCGACCGCGAAGGCCGCCAACAGCATTGGCCATGAGCGATCATCGGGCTTGTCGATCATCCTATGCTCCCGAAGGCAGGAAACCGTTCGAGCAGCCAGAAGGCGAACCACGTCATCTGGCCGGTCGCCATCGCCACACCCATCAGGATCATGATGGCTCCCGCCGCAATCTGTAGCACTCGGCCGGCGCGGCGCATGCGCGGCAGGCTTCCCATCAGCGCCTTGGTGAAGATCGCTGCCAGGAGAAACGGGATGCCAAGCCCGAGCGAGTAGAGCGAAAGCAGCACTATGCCGTCGGTCGCGGTTGCCGACACCGCGCTTACCGTCAGGATCGCGCCGAGGATCGGCCCGATGCAGGGCGTCCAGCCGAAGGCGAAGGCGAGGCCCAGCAGATAAGCGCCCAACGGTCCGCCGCCAGACATGCCGCCATGATAGCGGACATCACGCTCCAGCCAGGGAAGCCGCAGCAGTCCGGTCGTGAACACGCCGAACAGGATGACCACCACTCCGCCGACGATGCCCGCTTCATAGCTGTAGGCGCGAAGTAGCCGGCTCAGCGCTGTGGCGCTGGCGCCGAGCGCTACAAACACCGTCGAGAAGCCGAGGATAAAGCAGAGGCTGAGCAACGCCACACCGAGCTTATCGACAGAGGTGGTCCCGTCGCGTGCGCCGCTCGAGTTGCCTGCGATGAAGGAGACATAGCCCGGCACAAGCGGCAGCACGCAGGGCGACAGGAACGAAACCGCCCCCGCCGCGACCGCCGTCACTATGCCGATGTTCGAAATATCGAAGTCCATGCGGCAAACAATGTGCACCCTGAACCCACTGCAGGGTCAACCCAAATCGAGTCGGAACGTCATTCGCCCCGGTAGTCGATCGCGTTTTCACTTTCGAGCAGACGAACGGGGCCCTTGTCTCGTCGAGAAAGGGCGCGCTAATTGCAAGGTTGTGGCCACGGAAGACCCGCGACAGCGCGTGATAGAGCGGCTCGTGGGCGATCATGCGTGCCGTGCCGTAGCCCCAGCATCAGCGCGATGACGTTGTCCGCCAATGACGACCTTCGTCATCATCCTGGCGATGACCGGCAATCACGCTTCAGCATATCCGCCGTAGGGTCATAAGCTCGGATGGCCCTTAGTGAGTGGTCAGCGCTGACTCTCAGCAAACGGCTGTCTGATCCCAGTAGCCGACACCGGCCCATTACGGACAAAAAGCATCGTCAGCTAAGCCGAACACGTCGTGTACAGTTCGCGGGGGTGTTTGCAGGTCCACTTTTCGATCAGTGCCGAAAGACAGCGTCGCGCTACTCTGGCAGCCCAGCAGCCCGCAGCGCATAGCCAAGAGCTTCCGCGAGCGCTGGGGCGCAGTTCACGCGCCCAAACTGCCGGTTGTAGCGAAAGGTTGGATGAAGTTCGAGCACCCGTGCAGCGGCAGCCCTCGCTTCCTCCAGCCGTCGAGTTTGGCAAGCGCAGCGGCCAACTGCACATAGGTGGCCATCGCCATCGCCCAGCAGCGACGGCACGATGCCCATGGTGAGCCAGCTTGTCTACGGCAGTCCAGCCTAGCGAGGGTTACATGTCTACCGCGGCAAACTTGCTGCAACTGTCGACAAGAGTTCCACGAGGGCCCAAACAGAGACATAACCCATCGCTAGGCCTATAATATTTTCGTTACATTCCGAGACCTTATCGGAGAAGAAATGATCCCGACCCCCGAGCGACCAAACGAGGACAATCGTTCGGACGTTGTCAGGGACGCCGACGCTCAGGTCGAGAGGTTTCGCCAGGTACGCAACAATCGGCGAACCGAACTCATGCAGGACTATGTCGAATTGATCGCGGATCTTATCGATCTTGATGGCGAAGCGCGTCAGGTCGAGATCGCGAGAAGGCTAGGCGTCGCCCAACCTACTGTGGCTGGGATGCTCAAAAGGCTGGCCTGCAACGGGCTTATACAGCAGCGACGCTACCGAGGCGTGTTCTTGACGGACGAAGGCATTAAAATGGCGCGATTGAGCCGTGAACGTCACCAGGTTGTCGAAGCCTTCCTTTGCGCCCTTGGGATAAGTCCAAATACGGCGCGGGTTGACGCTGAAGGAATCGAACATCACGTCAGCGCTGAGACGCTCGAGGCATTTCGGGCGTTCATAGTTGGAGCGGCCGCGTGCCGGCGACCGCTCCAGATCGCACTTGCACCTAAGAGTGGAGGAAACGCATGCGACGGCAATTGATAACATCGACAGCTACACCACATCGAACACATCTGCGTGCAAACGCTTAGCGCGGATGCCGGCATCGTGAAGGATGCGCGGGCTTGAGCCGGCACCCTTCGGAGCATGCCACAAAAGCCCAACGTTCCTGACAAACTAAGCCGTTGCTATATTTAACAGCTAACGCTATTCTTGGGCGAACGAGCGGCATTTACGGGACAATTTGGGATGGTCGATGTCGGTGTATGGTTGCGCGATCGAATAAGCCGACGTTCCATCCTTACGGGAGGTCTTGCCGCTGTAGGCGGCACGGCGATCGCGGCCCGGAGCGCGCTTGGCCAATCCGCCCCGCATGCTGGTCACGACATGGCGGCGATGGTCCCCGCCGACGCTGCACCACAACACATGAATGCGCATGGCGCGATGGTCACCGTCGGCGAGGTGGACAACGCCGCCAACGGTTTTGACCCGACGGCGATGCTGACGGACTGGGAGCGGGGAACGGTCTCGGTTCTGCCCGACGGGCGGACGCTGCGAACGTTCGAGATAACGGCCGAGGACAAGACGATCGAGATTGCGCCCGGCGTGACCTTCCCGGCGTGGACATATAACGGCCGCGTGCCTGGTCCGGCGCTACGCGCCAAGGAAGGCGAGCGCATTCGCGTCGTCTTCCAGAACGACGGCTCGCATCCGCACTCCATGCATTTCCACGGCATCCATGCCGCCCGCATGGATGGAATTCCCGGCGCCGGGCTGGTCGATCCGGGTGGCGCGTTCGTCTACGAATTCGACGCCAGGCCGTTTGGCTGCCATCTCTATCATTGTCATGCCTTGCCGCTGAAAAGGCACATCCACAAAGGCATGTACGGTGCCTTTGTCATCGATCCGGACCCGGATCGCCATCCGGACCATGCGGAGGTCGCCAGGTCACGGCTTCTCGATACGCCCGAGAATGCTGGCTGGCAGGAACTGGTGATGGTCATGAACGGGTTCGACACCAATTTCGACGAGGAGAACGAATTCTACGCCGCCAACACCATCGCCCATGCCTATGCGAAGACGCCGATCCGCATCGTGCGAGGCAAGCCGGTGCGCATCTATCTGGTCAATGTGTTGGAATTTGATCTCATCAACTCGTTTCATCTGCACGGAAATTTCTTCGACTATTTCGATCAGGGCACGACGCTGACGCCGACCTTGAAAACGGTCGATCTCATCATGCAGTGCCAGGGCCAGCGCGGCATCCTGGAATTCACCTACGCCGAGCACGAACCGGGCCTCTACATGTTCCACGCGCATCAAAGCGAGTTCACCGAGCTCGGCTGGATGGGCATGTTCGACGTCATCGAGGCGCTGGCATGAGCAAGATCGTTGCAGCCGGTTCGCCGGCAAGGTCGCGCACCCATTGGCTATGGATCGGCCTGCCTCTTGCAGCGCTCGCCATTGCGGTGGCATGGATCATCGCCGTCAATCCGATGCAAGGATTTTCAAATGGCGCGCCGCCTGTCGAGAAGCTGACGTTCGAGCGTACCGTGCTCGACACGTCCGGTCTTCACCTGCTTGTGCGGGCCGGCGGTTCCGAACCAATGAAAATCGCCCAAGTTCAGGTCGACGGCGCCTACTGGCAATTCACCCAAGACCCGCCGGGGGAGATCGTGCGCGCCTCCACGGCGTGGATCAACCTGCCTTTCCCGTGGATTCTGGGCGAAACACACAGAGTCAACGTCGTAACCAATACGGGGGTGACCTTCGAACATGAGATCGCGGTTGCCGTTCCGACGCCGACCGTCACTGCGGGGCAGCTCAAGCTGCAGGGTTTGGTCGGCGTCATCGTCGGCATGCTGCCCGTCGCAATTGGCCTCTTGTTCTACCCGGCGCTGCGCGGTGTCGGGCGAAGCGGTATGAACTTCCTGCTGGCGCTCACCATCGGACTTCTCGCCTTTCTGCTGGTCGATACGATCGAAGAATCCTTCGACCTTGTCGGAACCGCAGCCGCTGTATTCCAGGGACCGGTCATGGTGGTGCTGGCGGGCCTGGCCAGCTTTCTTGTTCTGATGGCGATCGGCCGGCGGCGCGGCACGCCGACAGGGCTGGCGTTGGCCACCTATATCGCGCTCGGCATCGGCCTTCACAATCTTGGCGAAGGTCTTGCCATCGGCGCCGCCTTCGCCGCCGGCTCGGCAAGCCTCGGGACTTTCCTGGTGCTCGGCTTCACCTTGCACAACGTCACCGAAGGCATTGGCATTGCCGCGCCGATCTTGAAGGAGCGGCCGCCGCTGTGGACGTTCGTCGGCCTGACCTTGCTCGCCGGCGGGCCAGCCGTTCTCGGCATGTGGCTCGGCAGCCTCGCCTATGCGCCGCAATGGTCGGCGCTTGCGCTCGCCATCGGCGCCGGCGCGATCCTGCAGGTCATCGTCGAGGTCGGCGCCTATCTGATGCGCAGCAACCAGAAGGGCCTCGATGCCTTCTTCACGCCGCCGGTCATGGGCGGCCTGGCGGCTGGTGTCGCCTTCATGTACGCGACGGCCGCTCTGGTGAAGGTCTGACCGCAGCGTAGGCGCTGCGCGGCGCAAACGGAGCGCCAATCGCATGACATCACCGCAATGCCTACATGAATGAAATTCAGGATAGCTGGCGTAAACGGACGTCGTGCCATTACGCAGAAGCAGTAGCACATCATAGGGGTCTGCATTCGGGCCAGCTTCGCCATGCCGGCGAGCCGTAAGGCATATTGGGCACGACCAGGCCGATCGCGTCCGGCGTCGACCAGACCGGTATGACAGGAGGTAAGCCCGTCACGGAGGCCGGCTTGCAATTTGCATAAGCAAGATCACCGGGCGCTCGGAAAGGCGTTCATCTCCAGGACTTCGCTTCCTACCTCCAGCGGCGCGAAATCGCACTGTCTGAAGTACGCGCCTTCCAAAGTAGCCAGCGCTCCCGTGGCTTCGTTGCGCTTGGAGTTCCGCAATCCCTAGATGACCGACAGGATGCTACCCCATCCGAGTACAACGACAGTACAACTTAGGGGAATTGATTCCGCTAAGTTTTTGAATATACGCTGCTTTCGCTACGTCCGTCCAGTCCATCATAGGTGCAATGGCAAAATTCATATATTTTTCAATCATTTATATACAGTTTTTAAACCACACCGAGATTGGACAAACTGACATTGCCGGCCTCTATGATATGTGCCCCATTTCATTCTATTTTTTAAAGCGTAACCATTCAATGTCACTCAACACCCCTTTTCTGCCCATGACACAATACTAGGCGCGCCTTAAAGAGTGTCGGTGCCCGCCGCGATTCGAAACCTGGCGTCCGCCTCTGGAGGGCGACGCTCGAAATCGTTGCAATCGGTCACACGAAGGCGCGGTGTCACGTTCGCTATGGCCCGCATGGTCCGACTAATCCAATCACGCGCGACTCCACTTCAATCCTGAACAGATAGACCGGCACTCCCGTTTCGTCTAAGAACCAAGTTTTATTGAATACGGAACCAGTGTCGCAAATCAGCGAGGCCGCACTTGGGCATCAACAGCGTGCGAAAAAGCGACCCGACGCTTGTGTGGGAACATCTCCTCACGCAACCAAGGCGATCAAAGGGTTCGCTGGCTATGCAACTTGTCGCGTCGTTTATCGACGCGATAGATAGCAAACAGATTCCGGAGGGGGTTCGCGTTCCCTCAAGCCGCGCAATCGCAGAGCATCTTGGCGTCGGTCGCAATACGGCAATTTCCGCCATCACTACCCTCATCGAGCAAGGTTACCTCATTTCGAAGGATCGCTCCGGCGTATTCGTCGCCCCGACGATCACGCTGAAGTCGGCCCCAGTGCCGGCAGGGGCTGGGTCGGATGCGTTCGACTGGAATGCGCGGCTCGGCCTTTGCCGTCCCGATCCGAACGGTGGTTCGGAGGAAGCTCCGAAAACCCTGGTCACCCATAATTTCAAGTATGGCCAATTCGATCTCAGCACATTTCCCACGTTCCACTGGCGTCAGTGCGAGCGCAGCGCATCGGGCCTGTCAGAAATAGCGCAGTGGGGCCGGGACATGTTCGATCGCGATGATGCCGAACTCGTAGAAAGCCTAAGAAGGCACGTTTTACCCAACCACGGCATATGGGCCGAACCGGAAGATATATTGGTAACATTGGGGGGACAGGAAGGACGCTATCTTGTCGCTCAGCTCCTCAGCAAGCCGGGTGTTACAATCGGCGTTGAAAACCCAGGACTGCCGGACGTCAGCGAGATGGTGTCGGCAACCTCAGCGGGCCGCGTGTGTCTGCCGGTCGATGAGGAAGGGGTGTGTCTCTCGCCAGAACTGAAGCAATGTGATGTGGCTTTCATGATGCCCGGGCATCAGTGCCCGACCACAGCGGTCATGTCATTGGAACGCCGGGAAAAAGTAATCAATCTGGCGAAACGACGGGACATGATCATCGTAGAGGATACCTACGAGACCGAACTCCTCAGCTACGGCAAGATGACACCCTCGCTCAAAAGTCTCGATAGAGAGGGGCGGGTTATTCACATTGGCAGCCTCTCGAAAGCAGTCGCTCCCGGTCTTCGCCTTGGCTTCGTCGTCGCCGCGCCGGTCGTGATCAGGGAGCTTCGGTCGATTCGTCGGCTTGTTCATCGCCATCCGCCCGGAAACATTCAGAGAGCGCTCGCGATGTTCATCGACCGTGGCTACTACCATTCTTATATTCGGCGCGTGTCGCAAACGCTGGCAAGCCGAACGAGTATCTTTTTCGCGTCGGTGAAGCGCCACCTTCCTTATGTGACCCTGCGACATCATGAGGGGGCGGCGTCTTTCTGGGCCGAGTTCCCATCCTCGGTAGACGCCGGAGAACTTTGCCGGGAGATGGCGGCGCGTGGAATTCTGATCGAGTCCGGCGCGCGGTTCTTTCTGGATGGGCCAAGGAACAACTATCTGCGAATGGCAGTGTCGCAAGTCCCGGAGAACAAGATCGATTCCGGGATCGCCAAGATAGCGCAAGCGATCTGACCGTCACGCATTCTGCAATAGGTGATGTGCCGGCGTGACCGACGAACGCCCCTGCCCTGCGTTCAGAATTTCGGCTTCGCTCGCAGGAAATTGAAATCACAACCGTCCTCGGCTTGAAGAACCTGCTCGAAATACAGTCTTGCATAACCTCGCCGTGAAGCCACGTGTGCTGGCGGGTTCCACTCGGCGCGGCGCTGCCGGAGCAGTTCGTCGTCGACGAGCAAGGCCAAGACCCCGCGCTCGACATCGAGTTCGATATTGTCGCCGTCCCGCACCAGCGCCAGAGGGCCTCCCACCGCCGCTTCCGGCGAGACGTGCAGGACGATGGCGCCGAACGCGGTGCCGCTCATGCGCGCGTCCGAAATCCGCACCATGTCCTTCACGCCGCACGAGGCCAGTTTGCGCGGAATGGGAATGTAGCCGGCTTCCGGCATGCCGGGAGCGCCCTTTGGGCCGGCGTTCTGCAACACGAGAACATCGTCCGCCTTGACGTCGAGATCGGCAGAATCGATTCGGGCGGCCATGTCCTCGAGCGAGGTGAAAACCACGGCCCGGCCCGAATGTTTCAGCAGGGCCGGGCTCGCGGCCGCCTGTTTTATAATCGCTCCGTTGGGTGCAAGGTTGCCGCGCAGGACACGTATCCCGCCCCCGTTGTGGATCGGGTTTCTCATCGGACGCACGATGTCATTCGGCCAGCCTTGGGGTTGAGCGGCAAGGTTCTCACCGAGGCTTCGACCCGTGACCGTGAGGCACTCCTTGTCGATCAGAAGCTCGATTTCACGCAGGATCGCAGTCAGTCCCCCTGCCTTGAACAGATCCTCCATGTAGTGCTGGCCCGATGGCTTCAGGTCCACCAGAACGGGCGTTTCAACGCCAAGCCGATCCAGTTCGGCAAGGTCGAGATCGAAGCCAAGCCGTCCCGCGATAGCCGCCAGATGAATCACGCCATTCGTCGATCCGCCCACCGCCTGCAGCACGCGCAGGGCGTTCGTCATCGACCGTCGGGTCATGATCTGAGACGGCAGCAGCCGTTCGGACGCGAGCGCGACAGCGCGTTCGCCCGTGCTCTCTGCGTGGCGCAGCCGGTCCGCATGGACGGCGGGAATGGCAGCGCCGCCTGGCAGCATCATGCCGAGCGCCTCGGCGACAAGCGCCATCGTGCTGGCGGTGCCCATGACCATGCATGTGCCGGGGCCGGGAGCCAGCTTGTCGCCGATCTCCTCGATTTCGCTCGCATCGATCACGCCGGCGCGGTGCTGGCCCCAGAAGCGCCGGCAGTCTGTGCAGGCGCCAAGCCGCTCGCCCTTGTGGCTGGCGGTGATCATCGGGCCAGTGACGGTCAGGATGGCTGGCACATCGGCGCTTGCCGCGCCCATGAGGAGTGCGGGAACGGTCTTGTCGCAACCGCCGATCAACACGACGGCGTCCATCGGCTGCGCGCGGATCATTTCCTCCGCGTCCATCGCCATCAGATTGCGCAGGAACATGCTGGTCGGATGCGAAAACGCCTCATGCATCGACACGATCGGAAACTCGATCGGCAGACCGCCAGCCAGCATGACGCCGCGCTTGATCGCCTCGATCATGTCCGGCACCGAGCGGTGGCAGGCGTTGTAGCCGGAAAACGTGTTGGTGATCCCGATGATCGGACGCTCGAGCGCGCTGTCGGAATAGCCCATCGCCTTGATGAACGCCTTGCGCAGAAAGAGAGAGAACCCCGCGTCGCCGTAGTGAGCCAGCCCGCGCTTCATGCCGATCGGCTTCTCAGCCATGAGACTGCATTCCTCCAACTGGATTAATCGGGCGGCGCGCCCTCGTCATCCATAGCTCTTGTACCGTTCGATCGCGATGTCGAGTTCGCTTTGGCCCAGCATCACCACGTTGCCCGCCTGCCGGGTCTGGATGAACTGGCGGCAAAGAATTTCCAGGCGCAGCGCGGCGTTGAACGCTTTCCGAAGCGATGTGCCGTGGCTGATCATGCCATGGTTACCGAGCAGACATGCGGTCCTGCGTTCCAGGGCCTCCACGGCCGCCTCGCCCAGTTGCGGCGACCCGTAGGTGACATAGGGTGTGCACCGCACATCGTTGCCGCCAAAAGCGGCGATCATGTAGTGGAACGGCGGAAGCGCCTGCCCGGTGCACGCCATTGCAACGCAATGGTCCGAATGGGTGTGCACCACCGCGTCCGCCTCCGGATAGGCTTTGTAGATCGCGGCATGCATCGACCATTCGCTGGAAGGGCGCATGCCGGCCGCGCAATGTCCATCAAAGCCCGAAAGCACAAACGCCTCCGGCGTGATCGAGGCTGCCGAGGCTCCGGTCGGCGAGATGATCATAGAATCATGATACCTGACGCTAATATTGCCCGCTGCCAGAAAGATAAGTCCGACGCTATCCATCTCGCGATAGACCCGGGCGAGTTCTTCGCGCTTCGCAGCTTCAGTGGACATTTTCGGCTCCTGCTCGTTGTTGGCGTCTGGCGACCTCTCGGACGTCGCCATGCCGCTGGAATGAATTCGCGATCAGGATGGGCTAGGACGAGCCGCATCGATAAGCGTCGGTCCCCGATCCTCGACCGCATGCCGGACATCGATGGTCGGGGAATGCCCCTCGTTGCCATGCGGCGTACGGGGCATGCAGGCTCGCAATCTCGTCGCGGCGCTCTGCCGCAGCTGAGCGCAGGTCCTCGGCCAGCCGCCTTGCGTCAGCGAGCACCGAACTCTCATTGAGAGTCGTGATCTTCCCGTTGCGCAGCAACCAGCGGCCGTCGACCATGAGTGAATGGACGTTGCGTGGGTCGGCGTGGACGACAATGGAGTTCAGGCTCTTCGACGAGGCCGCCATTCCGGCGGCCTCCAGATCGAGCACCAGAATGTCGGCAGCGGAATTCGCAGTAAGCAGACCTGTGGGTTGCGAGCCGCCAAGCGCCCGCGCCCCGGCTGTGGTGGCGGCATTGAAGACGTCGACCGGGGCAAGCCATCGGTCGAAGTCCGTGCCCGGATCGCGTGACGAGATCAGCATGTGGCGCATGACCTCGAAGAGGTCGTGCCTGCCACCGGTGTTGGAGCAATCCGTGCCTAGCGCTAGGTTTAGACCTGCGTCCAGATCCTCCCGGACACGCTTCCGTCCGGAGCCAAGCATGCCGTTGCTGAGCGGGTTGTAGGAAACCGTCACCCCGGCCGAGGCGAGGAATTCGCACTCGCCGGGTTCGAGCCAGATGGCGTGCCCGACGGATAGCCTGCTGTGAAGCAGTCCGGCATCCGCCAACGCCCGGATCAAACCCTGCGGCCAACGCTTTCGCGCGGCCTGCGCCTGGGGGAAGGTTTCCAGCAGATGCGTATGGCTACCCAGCCCAAGTCTGTCCTGAAGGTCTCGCCACAAGGTCCAGAGCGCCGGCGAGCAACGCTGCGGGGAGTTCGGGCCCGCAAGCAGCGTCACGCGTCCGTCACCCTTGAGCCGTATTTCGGCGTCAAGCCCTACATAGGCGGCCCAGATGTCTTCGAGCCGCTTCGGTGCTAGCGGCGCGATCTTCTCGACAACTTTCCGGTCGAACGGTATGTCGAGAATATCTTCATCCCACATATCGGCGAAGAATGGCGCGAACCCGATGCGCAGGCCGGACTCGATATGCGCCGACAGGGCCGATTCCGCCCGGTGCGTTTGCGGAAAGTGGTCGATGTAGCCGCCGATGCCGTTGCGGATCATTTCGACATTGGTCAGTTGAGCCGCGACGCGTACCGCTTCGTCGGTGAATTCCCGGCCATAGTTGATCGCGTAGTAGGACCACAGTTCCAGCGGCAGCGAGTTCTCGGTGCCTCTGAGGAGCGTCGAGTTCGAATGCACATGGCAATCGAAAAACGGCGGCATTAGCACCATGCCGGATACGTCAATAACCTCGTCGGCACCGATCGCGGCTGCTTCCGCTTCCGCCGGCGACAGGACAGAGATGATCCGGCGTCCGCGGATCAGAATACCGCCTTCCGCCAGGCCTGCGTGACCGCCCGGCCACACATGCCCGCCCTTCAGGCAAATTGTCCGATCGCCTGCCATTAGGCCGCCGGTTCTGCAAAATGGTTGCGGATCATCGTCGGGGCGAAAACGCCTGCGGCAGTCGCGATTGCCGAAACCAGCCTGGGCGGGGTCACGTCGAATGCCGGATACCAGCCCCTGGCCAGCGGCGTCGCCGTGCGCATGCCCAGGCAGTGCAGGACCTCTTCCCCGTCGCGTTCCTCCATTCGAACGTCGTTCGGCGTGGACGCCTTGGCGTCCGGGAACCGAACCATCGCCACGAAAGGGATGTCAAAATTGTTGGCGGCGATCGCGAGCTGGAGCGTGCCGACCTTGTTGATCACATGGCCCGAAAGGGTGACGCGATCGGCGGCAGTCATCAACTTGTTGACCATACCGCGGTCCATCGCATGGGCGGCCATGCTGTCGGTTATCACCGTTGCCTCGATGCCCATTTCCGCCACGCTGTGGGCGGTCAGCCGTGATCCCTGCAAGTAGGGGCGGGTCTCGGTGCAGATCACCTTGATCCGCTTGCCGGCGCGAACGGCTGACGCCAGCGCGTCGATGATCCCCGATTCACCCCAGCAGTGCGTCAGGATCGTGTCTCCGTCCTCGATCAGTTTTGCGGCATTTTCGCCAAGGTTGCGGCTGTGTTCGTGCTGCCTCGCCCAAGCCTGCCGGGCCATCGCCTCGACGCGTTCGCCAAGCTTTTCCTCCCCGGCAACCGCGCGTGCTTCCGCCAGGAGAGACGTGATCACATCTCTGATGTTGTTGTTCGTGGGTCGCGTCCTCAGCAAACGTTCGGCAGCGCGCGAGAGCAGTTCCAAACGCTCGTTCACCGTGAGGAGCACTTCCGCCCGCCGGGCCGCAAGCACGAAGCCGGCGCTCGCGGCAAAGAACGGTCCGCTGCTTTGGGTGACCATCTGCTCGATAGCGACGGCGACGTCTTCGAAGTCGCGGCAATCGACATATTCCGTCTTCAACGGAAAGATGCGTCGGTCGAGGATGCGCACCATTCCCTCCTCAAGCAGAATGCTTTTAGCAATAAGCGTCGGCATAGTGACTGGATCAACCATCACCATCTCCCATCCATCATTGTTTTAGGTGCTTGCCCGGCGGATCCGCCGAGCGGATTATCGCACTAGAAGTCGAGTGACGTTATGTTCGCGTGTCCGGCCTGTCTCGCCTTGCGATCCCACTCCGTCAACCGTTTGACGGCATCCGCCGCGACCTGGCAGGCCCGCGCCACTCCGCCGCTCTCGCCCCAGACGCCCGTGATGCGGTTTGCGATGACGGAGCAGACCGAGCCGGCCCGGAAGCCGTACAGCCGCGACAACGTCAGCAGCGCCGCCGTCTCCATCTCGAAATTCAGAATGCCGGCGCGCTTCATCTCCTCGAAGATACGCTCGCCTTCGAGCGAGATGTAACCGTTGAATGCAGGACGGCCCTGTCCGGCGAAAAAGGAGCCGCTCGTGCAACCGGTTCCGACTCGATAAGGCTCGCCGTTGGCAACGGCCGCGTCGACGAGCGAGAAGGTGACTTCGAAGGAAGCTGCAGCCGGAAACTCGTTGCGCACGTAGAAATGCGACGTGCCGTCAAGCCGCACCGACGCATCATTGATGATCAGCGAGCCGGTCGCGATATCCTCCTTCAGCGTGCCGCAGGTGCCGACGCGGATGAATGTATCGACCCCCAGTTGTGCCAGGTCAGCGAAGATGGAGTCGAGCGACGGCGCGCCCACCATGGTCGAGACGGCGCCAATGCGCGCGCCCTTGTAGGTGCCGGAGGCGGCCCGATATCCCCGCGGCAGGTCGATCAACCTCGCCTCGTCCCACTGCCCGGCCATCAGGTCCACCCGGTCCGGGTCGCCGGGCAACAGCACATAGCGCGGCAGATCGATCTCGCTGAGCGCGTTGATGCGTCGCCGGTCGCCGCTGTTGGCGGTTGCTGTCTTCACATTCTCGTCGGTCATTTTCCAATACCTTTCGGCGACATCTGTTGTTTTAGTTGGCGCGCCATCTGACGATGTAGCGCTCAAGCAATGTGACCAGGCCGAACATCGACAGGGCGAGAGCCGATGAAGCGGCGATCGACGCGTAGAGAAGTTCGGTCCTGTAATCGAAAGTCGACTGGATGATGAGCATGCCGATGCCTCGTTCGGCGCCGACCCATTCACTGACAATTGCACCGATCACGCTGCTGGTTGCGGCGATCTTGAGCGCTGTGAAAACAAACGGCATCGACCGCGGCAGGCGAAGCCTAAGGAAGACTTCACGCCGAGTGGCTGACAGGATCTTCATCAGCTCCATTTCCGAATGCGACACGGACTCCAGCCCCCTCAGCGTGTTCACCAGTGTAGGGAACATGCAGATGATTGCTGCGATGGCGATCTTAGAAGTCATCGTCAGGCCGAAGATCAGGATCAGCACCGGTGACAGGGCGATGATCGGAATGGTGTTGAACAGGACGACAATCGGGAAATAGATGCTCCTGATCCGCTGGCTGTGAACGAACAAGGTCGCGAGCAGGAAGCCGATGCTGTTGCCGATGCAAAAGCCGCCGATGGCTTCAGCCGCCGTCGGCCGGAGATTGTCCCACAGCAGCCATCGGTAGTTCCAGATCGCCCTCCCGACGGTGAGAGGGTCCGGCGCTATGAACGGACGAACCCCAAAGCCGAGGATGACGGCCTGCCACAACGCGATCAGCGACGCGAACCCGATCAGTGGCCAAAGCCACACTAAACCGTTCCTCATGGCCGCTCTCCGTGCCCATGAGCCTGTTCCAGAACGGTCCGCAGGTCTGCGGTGATCTCGAAAAAAGCGGAGGATTTGCGATCGATCGAATTGGCCGGCTTCTTCGCGTCGAGCCTGATCTCCTTCACGATCCGCCCGGGGTGGGCGCCCATCACGACGATTGTTTGGCCGAGGAAAGCGGCCTCGGAGAGGCTGTGGGTGACAAAGATGATCGTAGTTCCCGTCTGATGCCATATCTTCAGCAGTTCGTCGTTCAAAGTGTCCCGGGTGATCTCGTCGAGTGCACCGAACGGCTCATCCATCAGCAGAATGTCCGGCTGCGTGACCAGGGCTCTGGCGATGGCGACACGTTGTTTCTGTCCGCCCGACAATTGCCAGGGATAAGCATCCTCACGTCCCTTCAAGCCGACGAGTTCCAGCAATTGCATGGGGTCGCGGCTTTCCCGATTGAGGCGCGGCCATCCGCCCACCTGCAATGGCAGCGCGACATTCTGCAGCGCGGTACGCCAGGGCAGCAGAGTCGCCTCCTGAAAGACGAAGGAGAAGCGCCGATGGCGACGGGATGCGCCCGGGCTTGAACCGAACACCTCGATGTCGCCCGAGCTGCTTTCCAACAAATCGGCGATGTTGCGCAGCAGGGTCGACTTGCCACAACCGGACGGTCCGATAAGGACCACGAATCGCCCTGTCGCGATATCGAGCTCGATGTTCTCGAAGGCGACGACCGCTCCAAAGGACATGGAGAGGTCGGCGACCTTGATGGCAAGCTGAGAGCTCATAAAGATCAACCCAGCTTGGGACGGATGTCCGCCGTCATCTCGAGGATTTCCCATGTGACGCAGTCATCGACGACGGGGACTTTGCCAGGGAACTTCCCGATCTCCTTGAATAGATCGATCTGGGTCGAGAGCTTTTCGCGCTCATGCCAACCCCAGCCTTTCTCCTTTGTCATTTCGTCAAAGGCGAGCGACATGATCAGGTCGACGGTCTTGTACTCGATCTCCCGATCGATCGCCGGATACGCGTCGCACAAGATGTCCACCGCGGCGCGGCGGTTCTCGAACGCCCAGCCCCAGCCTCTTGCGACGGCGCGCAGGAACTTTGCCAGGTTCTGCTTCTGGGGTTCAAATGCATCGGCAGCGGTGAAATACGCATTCGCGTAGTTCGGCACACCCGTCTTGGCCGGTAGCAGCGTCACGATGTCAGGCCCAAGAATCGACAGTGCCTTGGTGTTGGTGAGGAAGCCCGTGACCGCGTCGACCTGACCGGCGACAAGCGGCGTCATGTCCGCGCCCATGGTCACGACGTTGACCTTGGAACGGTCGAGGCCGTTCTTGGCCATGATCAGATCGAGCAGGTAACGGCCGTTCGGATTGATCGCGACCGTCTTGCCGATGAAATCCTGCGGCGTCCTGATCGGCTTGGCCGGGAGAGAGACGTAGGCATAGGGCGAGTAGCGGAAGCCGCAGGCGAAAAGCATCAGCGGCCGACCGGCCTCGAAAGCCGTAAAGAACTGGGCGGTGGACGAAAGCTGGCCGAGCTGCGCCTGTCCGGCAAGAACCGGCGGGACGGTCTGGGCATTGGGCCCTCCCGGGCCGAAGGTAACCTCCAGCCCCTCATCCCTGAAGAAGCCCTTCTGCTGCGCGACGATGTCGCCAAGCTGGCCGTTTCCAATCAGCCAGTCGTATTGAATCCTGAGAGGAGTGACGTCATCCGCATGGGCAGGGCCAAACGAAACCACCGCGCCCCCACCGGCAGTCAACGCCGCCGCCTTCAAGAAGGTGCGTCTGTCCAGTTTAAATGCTGCAAATGGCGCTTGATAATCTGTTGTCATTACCAGTTCCCCTTTTGGCAAGTTTTTTCGTTGCACATGCTGTTACGCGCCCGCTCGGCCTTCGATAAGAACCAGTTCTGAATCAGTTCGGAACCAGCAAGCAATCAGACGGCCCTGAATCTGAAGGCATTATACGAAGGCTGGAAGTCCCGGTCTCTGCGCGAGCGCATCGCGAGTTGATCGGCCGTGGCGATGCCGGCCCGCCCCTCACAGGAACCCCAAGGGGCGCGACGGTTGATAGAAAGCAAAAGTAGCGAGTTGTCCTCCGGGGGCGTTATGGCGGAAGAAATGCGCCCTTCCCTTCCCCCCCAATGCGACGCCGATTTCACGCCTTCCTGCGATCGCGACGACTGAAAATGGGCCGAGAGGGGAATGTCAGCTTTGACATTGCGGCCAATCAAAGCGCATAGGATTTGCAGTGAGGAACTCAAGATAGCTCGAAACGGCATTCTATCCGTGGCCAACTTTGCCGCCTGAATAGCCTATGCGCTCAACGGCGATGGCCACACAATGTGTCACTACTGATCACCATCTTCAGTGCGAGATAAAGCGTCGGTTTGGATACAGTTCCTGCTTTCTAAGGCGTCGACGGTTGCCGCTGTGAGCGGCGTCGGTAGGGCCGATCGGCTGAACCAACCAAATTCGCACATTACCCTTGCGTCGATTATCTTCGGCTTTCCGGAGACAATCGTCGCAGAATAGACAACGGAAAACCTGCTCACGTTGGTGACTTGATCTATTTCGTCTGAAACCGCCACTATACGGTGTGGCCAGACCAATAGGCCAAGCGTTTGATGAAGTACCCTGACAATGGCCAGAACGGCCGGCTCCATCCGCCCGACTGGCCCACTTGGGAGACCCCAGCGAGCCGTATCGGCGCCCTTTCCCCGCCGGGTCAACAGGATACGATTCTGATTGTCTGTAAGTAGCGCCACGCACCATAGCCGTGCCTGACATTCGCTGGCGCAGGATCCTGGTTGTGTCATCCTGACCTCTGGTCTTCATGAACACCGTTTGGCATGCCACCTCAGATGATCGTCCATGAAGGTGGAGATGAAATTGTAGGAATGGTCGTAGCCCTCGCGCATGCGCAATGTGAGCGAGATGCCCGCCTTCTTGCAGGCTTCTTCTAGCAACCACGGACAAAGACCATCTTGTAGGAACTCGTCAGCACTGCCCTGGTCGACGAGGAACTCCCGGAAGCGCTTATCGTCCTCGATCAGAAGCGTCGCGTCATAGGCGCGCCAGTTTTTCTCGTCAGGTCCGAGATAGTTCTCGAAGGCCAGACGCGACCAGCCGGCCGTCGTGGGTTGCACGATCGGCGCGAATGCCGAACAGCTCTTGAACCGGTCGGGGTTCTTTAGCGCGATCGTCAGCGCGCCATGGCCGCCCATCGAATGGCCGAAGATCGACTGGCAAGACATATCGACCGGAAAATTGGCAGCGACAAGTGCCGGCAATTCGTGGACGACGTAGGAATACATCCGATAGTTCTTCGCATAGGGCTGCTCGGTCGCGTCGACATAGAAGCCAGCGCCGTAGCCGAACTGCCAATTGTCCTTCTCGTCGGGAACATCCGCGCCGCGCGGGCTGGTGTCGGGGCAAACGATGGCCAGACCGAGCTCGGCGGCCAGACGGCGATACTCGCCCTTGTCCATGACGTTGGCATGCGTGCAGGTCAATCCCGACAGGTACCACAGAACCGGCACTCGGCCGTCCTTGGCCTGGGGCGGCACGAAGACGGCGAAGGTCATGTCGCAGGCGCAGACCTCGGATACGTGGGAATAGACGCCCTGGATGCCGCCATATGACTTAGCAGTGGAGATGATTTTCAAAGACTGTGACATGTACCTCCTCTCCGGCACTGCAACACGGCAGCACGGCCGGTGTCCAAGGCATCGGGCATCCCATGCAACCCAGATTTGATCGACCGGCGACGCGAGCATTCCGGAATGCCTAGTTGCGCCGCCGGTCTTACGCCAATGCTGAGGAGGCAGAGTATTTTGGGAACACAGGCCTTCAGCACGGCGTATGGCTACAAGCGATCAGTAAACCACCACACTCCTGATCGACTTGCCCTCATGCATCAGATCAAAGCCCTTGTTGATGTCCTCGAGCTTCAGCGTGTGGGTGATCATCGGATCGATCTGGATCTTGCCGTCCATGTACCAGTCGACGATTTTTGGCACATCGGTGCGGCCGCGCGCACCACCGAAGGCGGTGCCCATCCAAGTGCGGCCGGTGACCAACTGGAACGGCCGCGTCGAGATCTCCTGGCCAGCGCCGGCGACGCCGATGACGACCGACTTGCCCCAGCCACGATGCGAGGCTTCGAGCGCCTGGCGCATCACCTTGGTGCTGCCGGTGCAGTCGAACGTGTAGTCGGCGCCGCCGATCTGGTCGGCACCACGCTTGGTCATGTTGACGAGGTGGGGCACGACATCGCCGTCGATCTCCTTTGGATTGACGAAATGCGTCATGCCGAATTTCTCGCCCCATTCCTTCTTGTCGTTGTTGAGGTCGACACCGATGATCATATCGGCGCCGGCAAGCTTCAAGCCCTGGATGACGTTGAGGCCGATGCCGCCGAGGCCAAAGACGACGGCGGTCGCGCCTTGCTCGACCTTGGCGGTGTTGATGACAGCACCAATGCCGGTGGTGACGCCGCAGCCGATGTAGCATATCTTGTCGAAGGGCGCGTCGGGATTGACCTTGGCCAGCGCGATCTCCGGCAGCACGGTGAAGTTCGAGAAGGTCGAGCAGCCCATATAGTGGAAGATCTTGTCCTTGCCGATCGAGAAGCGCGAGGTGCCGTCCGGCATCAGGCCCTGGCCCTGCGTGGCGCGGATCGCCGTGCACAGGTTGGTCTTGCGCGACAGGCAGGACGGGCACTGCCGGCATTCCGGCGTATAGAGCGGGATGACGTGGTCGCCCTTCTTGAGCGAGGTGACACCCTTGCCGATATCGACGACGACGCCGGCGCCCTCATGGCCGAGGATCGCCGGAAACAGGCCCTCGGGATCGGCGCCGGACAGCGTGAATTCGTCGGTGTGGCAGATGCCGGTCGCCTTGATCTCGACCAGCACCTCTCCCTCGCGCGGACCCTCGAGGTCCACCTCCATGATCTCGAGCGGCTTTCCCGCACCAACAGCAACCGCTGCACGCGTTTTCATTCGTTCACTCCCAATGTCTCGCCGGTCCACACCCGGCTGGATTATCTTGAAGGGCTCAGGCTGCCTTGGCCGGTCCGGCAGGGAACACGCCCGACATCACGGTGAAACCTTTGATGCGCTTTACGCGATCGCACCAGCGACGGATCGCGGGATAATCCTGACGCGGAATGCCCCCGTCCTCCGACAGCATGATATAGGGAAAGCACGCGATATCGGCGATCGTCGGATGCGCGCCTGAGCAGATCCACTCGCGGCCTTCCTGTTCGCCGAACCAGAGATGCTCGTCGAGTATGCGGAACAGCCTGTGCGCGCCTGCGCGGGCGGCGTCGATGTCGAAGTCGTAGAACAGCGCATCGTGCAGGCGGGCGGCGGACGCCGTCGAGGTGATGCCGTCGGCGAAAGCCAACCACTGGCTGATCTCGCCGAGAAGCGCCGGGTTGTCCCTCGGATACCATTTGCCCGACGGATCGTATTTCGACGCGAGATAGACGAGGATGGCCTGGGCATCGCGCAGGATCATCCCGTCGTCGTCGATGACCGGCAACTGGCCGAGCGGGTTGAGCTTCAGGAACGCCTCTGACTTGTGCTCGCGGCCGGGATAGAAGTCGATCGGCACCGTCTTGTAGTCGACGCCGAGGAAGCTCATCAGGAGCCGCAATTTGTAGCAGTTGCCAGACAGTTCGTAGTCATAAAGCGAGATCATTGGCGGCTCCTAGATATCCAGAACGAGGCGCGCCGACTTGGCGCGCGAGACGCAGGTCATTATCTTCGTGCCGGACTTGCGCTCGTCGTCGTTGAGATAAACGTCCTGATGGTCCGGCTCACCTTCAATCACGGTGGCAATGCACGTGCCGCAGGCGCCTTGCTCGCAGGAGGATGGCACGTCGATACCGCTCTCGCGCATGACCTGCAGGATGGTCTTTCCGGCCGGCACATGGAGAGTGACACAGGACCGCGCCAGCGCCACCTCGAAGCTCGAACTGTCGTCGATCTTGTTGGTGTTCTTGAAATACTCGAAATGCACAGCACTGTCGAGCCAACCCTGCTCCGCCGCGATCTTGCGCGCGGCCTCCAGCATCGGACCGGGACCGCAGATGTAGAGATGCATGCCGTCCCGGTAGCCAGTGAGGATCTGGCGAAGCTCGGCGCCCGTCTGATCGGGTGAGAGCCCGAGATGCGGCTTCAGCGCATCGCCGAGCCGCTTCAGCCGATCGGCGAAAGCAAGATGCTCTTGCCCTTGCGCGAAGTAGTGAAGCTCATGCGTCAAATCCTGGTTCTTCAGCGCCTGCGCCATGGCCAGCAGCGGTGTGATGCCGATGCCGCCGGCAACGAACAGCGTCTTGATCGCATCGCGGCGCAGCGGGAAGTTGTTGCGTGGCTCTGAAATCGCCAGCACATCGCCTTCACGCACGGTCTCGTGCATGCATTTCGAGCCGCCCTTCGAATCCCTTTCAAGTTTGACGCCGATGGTGAAACCATCGGTTTCGCCGGGACCGTTGGTGATCGAATATTGCCGGACCTCGCCATTGGGCATGTGAACGTCGATATGCGCCCCAGGCTGGAACGTCGGCAGGATGCCCTTGATCGGGCGAAGTTCGAATCCGGCGATCCCATCGGCGGTCTGCCATTTCCGTGCCACGGTGACGCGCAGCGCCGCCTTGCGACCATGCGACGTCAACTCCGGCATCTCGGCGAGTTCGGCCGACACTCGTTCGTAGATGGGCTCGAGCGGCGCAGGCGCGATCGACTTTGCCGCCTCGCGCTCCACCGCATCGCGCAACTTGGCAAGCCGCTCGTTGTGATGGCGCAGAATGGCGATGCGCGTCGCTCCCTTGATTTCCCCGTCGAGCACGCCGCGAATGACCGAGCGGTTGGAATCGACGGGTTGAACGAAGAAGACGCCATGCGTTTCCTCGCTACCGTCACGGGAGCGCAGCGCCACGGCAAAATCCTGCACGGCTTCCACGACGATCTCGGCACTGTCACCCTCGACGGCCCCACTGGGTTGGAAACGATAGGCCTTCAGCGTTTCCACGACCTTGTCGGCAGGCGCATTGACCGGAATGCCGCGCAAGGCAAGCAACTGTTCCTCCGACAGCCAAGTTACATCTGGAACTTCCCCTTGCGGCTCCTCCGAGGACCAGACAAGCCCATAACGCTCCACGGCCGGAAAGGTGCGGTTGGTGATGGTGCGGGCCGGTGCATCGGCGGGATGCGCCGGAATATAGGTACAGCCGGCGGTGCGGTTCGAATAGCGCCAGCCATGGTACTGGCACTTCAGTTCACGCCCGTCATTGACACCGATCGACAGCCTTACGCCGCGGTGCAGGCAGCGGTTCTCCCAGATGTTGACGTACCCGTCATCGGCGCGCCAGACAGCAAATTCCCGGCCAAGCAACTGGCCATGGAAAACGTGGCGGTGGGGCAAATCATGGGCAGCGGCAATCGGATGCCACCGGTTCCTGGCTTCTTGCAACATTCGTCGTCTCCAAAAATCTTGTCAGGCCGCGACCGGGATGACGCCGTAGGTCACGCCCTTTTGGCTAAGCCAACGCCGATAGGCGATGGCCGACTTGTCGGCCCGGATCGGTGTTTCAGCGCGCGGGTCCAGCGGCAGGCGCTTTGGCACCTGGTTCTCGAGGATCGGCTTGTCCTGGCCGAATATCGTCTGCTGGAACCGCTTGATGATTTTGTCCTCATTGTTGTTGTCGAGGACGCTCATGAGCATGTGTGCACGTACATGCTCCTGATCCGTCGCTTGCATGAAAACCGCAATCACATCTAGCCGGCTCATGTCGATTGGGCTCGATTTATACAGAACTGAGCAATAAGGATGCGGCACGCGATAAATATATTCGACATCCGCGCCACCAGAGGAAGCAGTAGAGGCCATAGGCTGGTAAAAGCGACAACGCGTAGCAAGGATCTCGTCGCGCTCAATCGAGACCTCCACGTCATATTCTTTGACCTCGGTGTGGGGTTCCGCGCCGAGGATGTCGGTGTGGACATACGGAAAGTGCCCCATATCCAAAAAGTTCTCGATTGCGCGAGGCGCCGAGACATGAACGCCAACTGTTGCAGCGTTCATATTGCGCCGGTCAGGCTCAGCATATTCTGGGATGGAGAATAGGTTCGGAGGCGGAGATCCGAGCGAAGTCCAGACATAGCCATAGGCACTTCTCGCAGGAAGCCTATCGGCAGGCGAAACCTGGTTGGCACGTAGCAGATCAGGCCGAAAACGCCAGACCACCGCTTGACCGTCGGACCCGACCTCGAACTTCAGACGCTCCTCGAGCAATACAGTGTCCTGAACACCCCCAGGCAAAAATTCGGCGATGGCGCCGATAGGGTGCCAGAGATCGAGGATCGCCCGATCTGAACATCTTGATAAGGACATTCTCATCTTCCTGTATGAAATGCGCCGTTAGGCGTTCGCGGGAATGGCGCCGTATGTAATCGACCGGTCGCGAAGCCACCGGCGGTATGAAACCGACACGGCATCGGCACGGATCGGCGTCTCGGCGCGGGGATCGAGAGGCAGGCGCTTGGGAACCTGATTTTCAAGGATCGGCTTATCCTGCCCGAAAATCAGCTGTGTGAAGGCTCGGACGGTAGCCACGTCGACACCTTCCTTGACGTAGCAGAGGAAGGGATGGGCGACGCAGTTCTCTTCATCTACCGGTTGAACAAAAAGAACAATAACGTCGCGACGATGCGTGACTACCGAATTAGTTTTATAAAGCGCCACCGTGTAAGGGCGGAATACTTTGTAGGTGTATTCGACAATGAATCCACCTTTAGCGGTTGGGAAAGACACAGGCTGAAAGAATTTGCATTCCGTCGCGACTAGTTCATCTTCTGCCGTAAGTTCGACTTTATAGGGTGTTACTTCGGTGTGGGGCTCTTCCCCCAACCATCCGGTATGCAAAAATGGAAAATGGGCCATGTCCAGAAAATTTTCGACCGCGCGTAGTCCTGATACCCTCACAGCGATCGAGCCCGCAGTAACGAGATGTCGATCTGGTTCAGTCGCCTCTGGGATGAACAGGATCTCTCGCTCCGGTGTTCCGAGGCACGCCCATATGTAGCCGTACCGCTGCGTGGAGTGCACCGGTTCGCCGGTATCGTTGCGGACCACCTCAAAGCCGTCTCGCGCTTGCCGACGCACGGTGATGTCCGCGCCTAAAAGGCGCGTATCGAACTGGTCTACGCCAAGCAGGTTTGCCTGGTCTGCCACCACGTGCCAGTCGTTGCGAAGTCCAAAATCACCGACCATGACGACCACCTCCATCAGTCCCACTTCAGAGCGTATCGACAACCAACTCTCACAACATTGGATACCAATTTCTTTTTTTTGCAACCCATATTGAATTTTTTTTTTTGCCAGTCATACTAAAGTTTGTAGCCAGATTGCCATGGAACCGTCGACTCCTTCGCGTGGAAATGAAGTGCGGCTGTTGGTTTCTGGCAAGTATCCGCACACAAAGTGCATGACATACAGGAGAGGCTGACGTGCCAAGCCAGTCACACAAGATTGCGGACATTTTGATCCGAGCGATTATGGACCATCGTCTGGTACCGGGATGTAAGCTTGGTGAGCGTGAACTTGCAGAAATCTTCCAGTGCAGCCGCATTGTTGTACGGCAGGCATTGATCAGGCTGAGCGACGATGACCTCGTCCATATGGAGCGTAACCGGGGTGCCTTCGTCGCCCGCCCGTCAATGCAGGACGCACTAGAGATCTACGATGCCCTAAGTTTGATCGAACAGGGTGTGGCTGCCCAGCTGAGCGAGCGCCTTGGGCCCGCCGGCTGGGCGGAGCTTCGCCAACAGATCGAGCGGCAGCGTCAAGCGACAGTCGATGGCAATCATGCCTTGGCAGACGTACTAGGTCAGGAATTTCATACGCTGGTTCTCCGCCTGAGTAGAAACAGAGTCATGCAGGAGATGCACGCCCAACTTGTGCGGCGAACGACGTTGATACGTTCGTTGGTCACAGCTGACTGGGACTATTGCAATCTGTTGGACGATCACTCGCGTTTGGTCGACTTGCTGGAAAAGGGACGCCTCAAGCAGGCCATGGAATTGACCGATGCGCACTATAGGGCTGTGATTCGGGGCTACGTTATGGACCGGCAGGTGTTTCCTGAATTGAGTCTGCCAGAAGCTCTCCGACCCTATCTTGCGAGAGAGGGCGAGGCAACCGCCAAGCTTTCTGACTCAACGCCTGACAGAAATATTGTGGTCACACAATTGCGGCAGCACGTTCACACGCGCAAATGACTTCGGTGAGACCAGAGCAAGCAACGATCGACTAGCAAGCCAAAACAAGGGGAAGCGCTGAAATGTTTGAAATAGACAGGAGGCAGGTTCTGAAATACACCGGCGCCGCACTAGGCGTTAGTACTTTTGCCAAAATTTCTTTTGCGAACGAGCCGTTGAAGATTGGAGTCGTCTACGTAGATACCGAAGCTGAAATTGGCTGGACAAAGCAACATTCGCTCGCCGTCGATGCGCTAAAGGCTCAGTTTGGCGACATGGTCGCCCTAACGGTGATAGACAACATCTTCATGCCGCAGGACGCCGAGCGTATCTTCCGAGAGCTCGCCAGCGCCGGCAACAAGCTGATCTTCGGTACAAGTTTTTCGCATGGAACGCCGATGCAAAAAGTGGCGCCCCGCTTCCCCCAGGTGGCATTCGAACATTGTTCCGGCATCATGCACTTAGCCAATCTCGGCACATTCGAAGCCAAATATCACGAAGGCACCTTCGTGGCGGGAGCTGCCGCCGGCTATATGTCGAAGGCAGGCAGGATCGGTTTTATTGGCGGCTTTCCTATCCCGGACGTAGTTGGCATGGCCAACGCGCTGCTGCTCGGCGCGCAGAGCGTTAACGCCAATGCCACCTGCAACGCCATCTTCCTCAATTCCTGGTTCGATCCCGGCAAGGAAAAGGAAGCCGCCAAGACGCTGCTTTCACAAGGTTGTGACGTAATATGCTCGACAACCGGAACAGCGACCGGCGTGCAGGTCGCTGGCGAAGGCGGCGCTTGGTCGATCGGCTATGCCAGCGATATGGCGAAGTTCGCGTCGGGCAAACAGCTGACTTCGTTTGTCCTCGACTGGACCAGCGACTATGTCGGCGCGGCCAAGGCTGTCGCCGCCGGCACCTGGAAACCTGAAGTGCGCTGGGATGGACTGGCCGCCGGTGTGGTGAAGATGGCGCCCTACAATGACGGCATGCCGGCCGATACGAAGGCCAAGCTCAAGCAGCTCGAAGCCGATGTCGGCAGCGGCAAGGTGCACCCCTATGCCGGCGAACTGAAAGACCAGGACGGCAACGTCAAGGTTGCCGCCGGTTCGGTTCTCGCCGACGACGGCATTCGCGGCATTAACTGGTTCGTCAAGGGAATGATCGGCAGGTTGAGCTGATCCTCTGCAAGACCCAGGAAGGTGCCGAAGCCGCCGCTTCGGCGCCTCCCTGCCTGATTCCCGTCCAACCTCGCTTCACGCCACGGCAGGACCGCCATGCATCCGCGATTAGAATTGCGCAACGTCTCGAAGCGCTATCCCGGCGTCGTCGCCAATGACGACGTCTCGCTTTCGATCCAGCCCGGCGAGATCCATGCCGTGCTAGGCGAGAACGGCGCCGGCAAGTCGACGCTGATGAAGATCATCTACGGCGCCGCGCAGGCCGATTCCGGCGAGATCTATTGCGACGGCAAGCTTATCGCCGCGCATAATCCGGCGACGTCGCGCGCGCTCGGCATTGAGATGGTCTACCAGCATTTCGCGCTGTTCGAATCCGTTTCGGTCGTCGAAAACATCGCGCTTTCGGCAAGCAGCGCCTTCCACTTGCCCTCCCTCGCCGAGAAGATCCGCGAGCTTTCGCTTCGATACGGCATGCCGATCGATCCCCATCGCCAGGTGCATGACCTCTCGGTCGGCGAGCGCCAGCGCGTGGAGATCGTGCGCTGCCTGCTGCAGGCGCCCAAGCTTCTGATCCTCGACGAGCCGACATCGGTTTTGACGCCACAGGCCGTGGTCAAGCTGTTCGAGACGCTGCGGCAGCTCGCCGCCGAGGGCTGCAGCATCGTCTATATCAGCCACAAGCTCGACGAGGTGCAGGAGCTCTGCGACACCGCAACCGTGCTGCGCAACGGCAAGGTCACTGGCACCGCTCGGCCGAAGGAGACGACGTCGCTCGAGCTCGCCCGCATGATGGTCGGCTCGAAGCTGCCCGAAATGCATGTCAGCCCGCCGACCCCAAGCCAGAAGCCAGTGCTCGAGGTAAATAACCTTTCGGTCAAGGCAAGAGATCATTTCGGCGTGGATCTGAAGGATGTTTCCTTCAAGGTTCATGGCGGGGAAATCGTCGGCCTGGCGGGAGTGTCCGGAAACGGCCAGGCGGAGCTTATCGCCCTGCTCAGCGGCGAGCGCACCCATCACAACAATGACGCGATCGTGATTTGCGGTACTCCTGCGGCTCGCCTTCGTGCCGACGAGCGCCGCAAGCTCGGTCTCGCCTTCGTTCCCGAGGAACGGCTCGGGCGTGGCGCCGTACCCTCGCATACACTGTGGGAAAACACGGTGTTGACCGCCCATCGGTGCGGCACCGTCCGTAAAGGCCTGGTCGACCGGCGCAGGGCCAGCGCTTTCGCAGCCGCCATCATCGACAGATTCAAGGTCAAAGCCAACGGTCCGGGTTCGACGGCACAGAGCCTGTCGGGCGGCAATTTGCAGAAATTCATCGTCGGACGCGAAATCGCGCTCGAGCCGAAGCTGCTGCTTGTTTCCCAGCCGACCTGGGGCGTCGACGTCGGTGCCAGCGCCTTCATCCGCCAGACTATCGTCGATCTCAGCCGCGCCGGTGCGGCGGTGCTCGTGGTCTCCGAAGAACTCGACGAACTGTTCGAGATTTGCGACCGGCTTCTGGTGATCTGCAAAGGCCGGGTGTCACCACCGCTCATACGCAAGACGACCGATCGCGAGGAGATCGGACTGCTGATGACCGGCCGAACGATGAGCAAGGACGAAATGGCAAGTGGGAGGGGCGACGTTGCGCTTCAGGATTGAACAACGGCCGGAGCCTTCGGCTGCGATGCGTGTCGCGGCACCGATTCTGGCGTCGGCATTGACGCTGGTCGTCGGCTCGATCTTCTTTGCCTCGCTCGGACACGATCCGCTGCCGACGCTCTACGCCTTCTTCGTCGAGCCCCTCAGTTCAATGAACGGGCTGTCGGAATGGCTGCTGAAGGCGTCACCACTAATCCTCATCGCCTGCGGGCTAGCGGTCGGCTTCCGCGCCAATGTCTGGAACATCGGCGCCGAGGGCCAATTCACCATGGGCGCGATTGCGGCGAGTGGCGTCGGCCTCTTCTGGCCGAACCCCGACAGCCTGCTGCTGTTGCCGTTGATGTTCGTTGCCGGCATGGGCGCCGGCATGGCGTGGGGCGCAATTCCAGCCTTCCTGCGCGCCCGCATGAACACCAACGAGATCCTGGTCACGCTGATGATGACCTATATCGCCACTCTGTTCCTGTCCTATCTCGTGCATGGGCCGTGGCGTGATCCGGCCGGTTTCAATTATCCGCAGACAGCGCTTCTGCCGACAGCCGCCCTGTTCGAATCCTTCGACCCCGCCTACCGGCTCAACCCTTCGATCTTTATCACCGTCGTTGCCGTGCTCGTGATGTGGCTGTTCACCGACCGCAGCTTCCTTGGCTACAAGATGTCGGTGAGTGGCGCAGCACCGCTTGCCGCCCGCTATGCCGGCTTTCGAGAATCCGCCGCCGTCTGGATCGGACTGCTGGCGGGAGGTGCGGCTGCCGGCATCGCCGGCATGGCGGAGGCCGCCGGGCCGCTCGGCCAGCTCTCGCCGCAGATTTCGCCCGGCTACGGATTCGCGGCCATCATCGTCGCCTTCATCGGACGGTTGCATGCGTTTGGCATCGTTCTCGGCGGGTTGTTGATGTCGCTGCTTTTCCTCGGCGGCGAAGGCGTGCAGATGACGCTGGGCCTGCCCTCGGCACTGACGCGCATCTTCCAGGGCATCCTTCTGTTCTTCCTGCTCGCCGCCGACTTCTTCATTTTCTATCGCGTTCGTCTGGTACGGCCGGCCCGAGACACGCATGCGCTGGAGACTGCATGATGGATCTGTTCATCGCTATCTTTACCGGCACTATCATCGCCGCCACGCCGCTGATATTCGCGGCCCTCGGCGAGCTCGTGGTCGAGAAGTCCGGCGTTCTCAACCTTGGTATTGAAGGCATGATGCTGATGGGTGCGGCATTGGCTTTTGGCGCCGTCACAGCGGGCTATTCGATGCCTGTCGCTATCCTTGCCGGCGCGCTGGCGGGAGCCGCCGCCTCGCTCCTGTTCGGGGTTCTTGCGCTGACCTTCCTCACCAATCAGTATGCGGCCGGACTGGCGCTGGCGATCTTCGGTTCCGGCGTGTCCGCCTTCCTCGGGCGCGGCTTCGGGAGCGAACCGATCGAGGCGCTGCATGGCGTCAACATCCCCATCCTGTCTGAACTGCCGCTGATCGGTCCGCTGCTCTTCCGCTTCGACCCGATGGTCTATCTGGCTCTTGCGATGTTCGCAGCCATTAGCTGGTTTCTCTACCGCACCAAGGCTGGCCTGGTTCTGCGCACGATCGGGGAGTCACCGCAGACGTCGCATGCGATCGGCTATCCGGTGATCAGGATCAGATACATGGCCGTGCTGTTCGGCGGGGCGATGGCCGGCCTGGCGGGCGCCTATTTGTCGGTCGCCTACACGCCGCTCTGGGTCGAGAACATGACCGCCGGCAAGGGCTGGATCGCGCTGGCGCTGGTCGTGTTCGCCACCTGGCGGCCGCTGCGCATCCTGCTTGGCGCCTGGCTGTTCGGCGGCATGACGATCCTACAGCTGCAGGGGCAGGCGCTCGGACTGGAGTTGCCGTCCGAGCTCCTCTCTGCCCTGCCCTATCTGGCCACCATCATCGTGCTGGTGCTGATCTCGCGAAACCGGCAGATGCTGGCGCTGCATTTCCCGGCATCGCTGGCAAAGCCCTTCCGCCCGGCCAGCTGACCGGGAAGTATTCCTTGTTGTAGGGAATGCCGAGCGCCACAGGATGGGTGCGCGAGCGCAGGCCGGCAACGTCCGAGCAGAGCAAAGATGGGTCAACGATGCTTGGCCTCGTAGATCGGGAATGCCTCGCAAAGCTCCTCGACCGACTGCCGAGCTGCCTTCTCCTGTTCGGCGCCCGATTGCGTTCCGACCGAGTCAAGGACATCGGCTATGAGATTGCCGACACGGGCGAACTCGCCTTCTCCGAAACCTCGCGTCGTGGCGGCCGGCGTGCCGAGACGGATGCCGGAGGTGACGGCAGGCGGCGCCGGATCGAAGGGAATGCCGTTCTTATTGCAGGTCAGTCCTGCCCTGCCCAACGCCTCCTCCGCGTCCTTGCCGGACAGGCCCTTGCCGCGCAGGTCGACCAGCAGCAAATGCGTATCGGTTCCGCCGGAGACAATGTCGAACCCGCGCTCGCCCAGCGTTGCGGCCAGCATTCTGGCATTCGCCACCATCTGCCGAGCATAGGTCTTGAACCCGTCCTCCAAGGCTTCACCCAAGGCGACGGCCTTGGCAGCAATAACATGCATCAACGGACCGCCCTGCAGGCCGGGGAACACCGCCGAATTCAGCTTCTTGGCAAGATCCGGATTGTTGGTCAGGATCATGCCGCCGCGTGGGCCACGCAGCGTCTTGTGCGTCGTCGTGGTTACGACATCGGCAAGCTCTACCGGATTGGGATGAACACCGCCGGCGACCAAGCCGGCAAAATGCGCCATATCGACCATCAGCAGCGCGCCGACTGAATCCGCGATTTCACGGAATCGGGTAAAATCGATCGTGCGCGGATAGGCCGAGCCGCCCGCAATAATCAGCTTCGGCCGGTGCTCGAGCGCCTTTGCCTGGACCTCATCGTAGTCGATCAGGCTGGTCTCCTGCCTGACGCCGTACTGGACCGCGTCGAACCATTTGCCGGAGAGCGTGGGCTTAGCGCCATGGGTCAGATGCCCGCCTGCCGACAGCGACAAACCCATCAAGGTGTCGCCGGGCTTCAGCACCGCCATCATAACGGCACCATTGGCCTGTGCCCCGGAGTGAGGTTGCACATTCGCATAGCCGGCACCGAAGAGCTGCATCGCGCGCTCGATCGCCGCCGCTTCCACCAGATCCACGTACTCGCAGCCGCCATAGTAGCGGCGGCCCGGGTAACCTTCAGCATATTTGTTGGTCATCACCGATCCTTGCGCCGCAAGCACGGCCGGCGAAACGATGTTCTCCGACGCGATCAGCTCGATCTCGGATTGCTGTCGGTGCTGTTCAAGACGAATGGCCTTTAGGATCTGCTGGTCGCCCTCGAGGCTTCTTTCGAAAAAATCAGACATGGTATCTCCTCTGCCGCCGCTCGGACGACGATCTCAGTTTTGCGTTCGGGCGTTGCGTCAGGAAACTAGGTCGGGTGGACGGCGTCCCTCGAAAAAGGCGGTCAGGTTCTCGATCACCTTCATGCCCATCGCCACGCGGGTTTCCGAAGTGGCGCTGCCGAGATGCGGCAGCAACACGACGTTCTCCCGTTCGCGCAGCGCTCGCGGCACGTTCGGCTCATGCTCGAACACATCCAGACCAGCTCCAGCAATCTGTCCGTCTTCAAGCGCGGCTATGAGCGCGGCCTCATCAACCACGTCGCCGCGCGCGGTGTTGATCAGGATGGCCGATCTCATCATCAGGCCGAGACGACGCTCATTGACCAGGTGAATGTTTTGGCCGCCGCCTGGGCAGTGCAGCGAAACGAAATCCGCCTCTTCAAAAACCTGATCGACCTTGGATATGCGGAGCGCCGGAAAATCCTGCACATCGCCCGCGAAATCGTCGTGGTAGATCACCTTCATGCCGAAGCCGAAGTGACAACGCCGCGCCACGGCCTGGCCAATGCGGCCCATGCCGATAATGCCTATGGTCTTGCCGGTGACATGCGTGCCACACAGATGCGTGGGCCGCCATCCGGACCATTTGCCGGCACGCAATTCGCGCTCGCCCTCACCGGCGCGGCGGGCACACATCAAAAGCAGGGTAAGTGCAAGGTCGGCGGTCGCGTCGGTCAAAACGCCGGGCGTGTTGGTGACGGCAATCCCCGCGGCTTTCGCCGCTTCGATGTCGATGTGATTGAAGCCGACACCGAAATTGCCGAGAATCTTCGCTCTCGATCCGCCGGCAAACAGGTCGGCGTCGAGCCGGTCGGAAACCGTTGGCAGAACAGCGTCCGCCTGCTCCAACGCGAGCCTCAACCCATTTCGGTTGAGAGGCCGGTCGCTTTCGTTGAACGTCGCGTCGAACCGGCTTGCCAGCTTTGCTTCCACCTCGCGCGGCCAGCGGCGGGTGAGGATCACTTTTGGCTTGCTCATCGGTTTTCCCCTATGCGGCTCGGGTGGCGGTCGCTGGGGAGGAAGCGACCTGCTGGCGATACCATTCCTGTGCCGCCGCGACACCCGAGCCGCTCTCGATCTTTGCCCCGGCATCGCGCAACGACATTTCCGCGGAGGCCAGAGCAGCCAGACACATCACTTCGTTGAGGTCGCCGAGATGCCCGATGCGGAAAACCTTTCCCGCCAGCCGGCTAAGGCCAGTACCAAATGACGTGCGATATCTGGAATAGCCGTTGGCGATCACAGCTCTGGCGTCGACGTCGGCCGGAACCACGATTGCCGAGACTGTATCCGACCACCACTTTTCTTCGGCAGCACATAAATTCAGCCCCCACGCGCGAACACCACGCCTGACGCCTTCAGCCAGGCGCGTATGGCGCGTGAAGACGTTCTCCAGGCCCTCGGCAAACAACAGGTCGAGCGAGGCGCGCATGCCGAGAAGCAGCTGGGTCGGCGGTGTATAAGGAAAATAACCCGTCTTGCTGGCTGCGCCCATGTCCTCGAAGCTGAAATAGCAGCGCGGCATGCGCGAGCCCTTATGCGCTTCCATGGCCTTGGCGCTGACCGCCAGGATGCCGAGACCGGCAGGCAGCATTAGGCCTTTCTGCGATCCGGTGACGGCGAGATCGATGCCCCATTCGTCCATGCGGAAATCGATCGAAGCTATCGAGCTAACACCGTCGACGAAGAGCAGCGCATGGTGGCCGGCAGCGTCAAGGGCACGGCGCACGCCCGCCACATCCGAAGTCACCCCGGTCGCGGTTTCGTTGTGCGTTACGAAGACCGCCTTGATCGCGCCGTGCTTGTCACGCTCCAAGTGAGCGGCGTACGCGTCAATTGGGGCGCCCTCGCCCCATTCGACATCGATGACTTCGAGGTCGAGGCCGAGGCGTTGAGCCATGTCGACCCAGAGATGCGAGAATTGTCCGAAGCGCGACATCAGAACCTTGTCACCGGCATTCAGGGTGTTGGTGATCGCAGCCTCCCAGGCGCCGGTGCCCGAACCCGGGAACATGAAGATCGACGCGCTTGCGGTTTTGAAGACTTTCTTCAAATCCGCGATCAGGGGAAGCGTCAGCTCCGGAAAGTCGGGGGCCCGCATATCCTGCATCGGCACGTTCATCGCGCGACGGACGGCGTCGGGAATGTTGGTGGGGCCTGGCACGAACAGATGTGCGTTTCCGTTTCTCATCGACTTTCTCCTATGTGGTGGGTGGGGTGCACGGCTGTGCTCATCTGATGTTCCGCAACCCAGGCAAGCGTCTTTTCCCAGCCGCCGAAGGGATAGAAATGCAGGTGGAACGATCCCGAGGGTCGATGCGCCTCGATGGCGTGGATAACATCGCCCGGATTCTTGTCGGCTAGTATGTTGAAAAGGCCCGCAGCGGAGCGCCGCAACATTGCGAGCGAAGGTCCGACCCCGCACAGCATGCCGAATTTGATGAGCTTGGCGAGCGAGGTGACGCCAGCAAGTCCGATATGGATCGGCAGGTCCGGATAATTGCGCTGGATTTCTGCTGTCCAAATGCCGATCGCACCGCCATCGAAGGCGAATTGCGAAACCAGCCGCGGCCGTAAACCACGTTCCCCGCAAATCGCGATCTTCTGTGCCAGCGCGGCGGTCAACGCATTTGCGGGGATCACCGGATGGCCTTCCGGGTATCCGCCGATGAAAGCGGTCCGGATCGTGCTGTCGGCAAGCACCGGATGGGAAAGTAGTGCGGCAGCATTGTCGAGCGGCCCTCTCGCGAGAAGCGGATTGCCGCCGACAAGGAGCGCTTCGCTGACCCCATTGCGGCTATGTGCCAAAACGAGGTCCCGGAAATCCCGCTCGGTGGCGAAATGCCTTGCACCGATATGCGGCACCGGGATGAAGCCGGCCTCCAGCAACTGCTTAGCAGCCTCGACCTGCAGGGCTATAGGCTTGCCTTCGAGATGCGTGAGAAAAACTCTCGACCCGTACGGAAAAGAGGAGGCAATGGGCCTGAACCCGGCCACCTGCGCGGGAGCAAGTTCTATCGAGATATCTCGTCGGACTAAGCCGGCTGAGGCTGCCGGCTCAGGCGCCGCGCAGAGTTTGCGTTCAGGCACTTTGGACTCCTTGATTCCTATGCGGCAGCCGTGCGGCCGGCGAAATTGAAAATGCTTCTATTGTCGGGGCGAATGCCTGCGGCTTGCAGGTGCGAACCGCCTTCAGGCCTTGGATCGTTTGATTTCCACGAAAGGAAGGGGAACGATCGTGGCCCTCACCATGTCGAGCACGGCTCCCTCATCGTCTGTCAGCTCGACCTCAATGGTCGAGCCGGCCGATGAAAGCCGTTCTGGAACGAAACCGAAGCTGATCGCCTGCCGAAGTGTCGCGCTATAGGCAAGGCTCGATGCGCGGCCGACCAGCTCGCCGTCCTTGAATGCTCGCATCGAGCCCCAAAAGACGCGCGACAAAGCTGTCCCGCAGGCACTCTTTTCGGCGGCAATCCTCAACAGTTCTCCCGCATCGTAGCGAAGGCCGACAAAGCACCGCTTTGGCTCGTCCGAGGCATTCGCCGCCTTTAATGCGTCACGACCGACGAAGTCACTGTCAAGATTGACCAGACGCCCGAGACCAGCCTCGAATGGCGTGATGTGGCGGTCGTCTGCGGCATCGACGCGCGCCGTGGCCTGGTCGACATCTGCGGCATCGTAGTCGGACGATATCAAGATCAGGCCTGCTTCGATCCGTGCCACTTCGACTGCGTATTCGCCCGCGCAAACGACGCCGAGTAGCTGACCGGCGGTTTGCAAATGCCGCCAGACCGCCACCCCGCCATTTTTTGGAACCCAGAGTTCGAAGCCACGCTCACCGGTGAAACCTTGCCGCGCGACGAAGACATCAACACCGGCCACATTGGCTCGACCGATCTGCGAGAATTTCAGACCGGACCAATCCTGGCCGGTCGCGGCCCCCATAAGGTCAAACGATTTTGGCCCCTGCAACGAAAGAATGCCGTAGTCGTCCGAAGCACTGCGAATCTCGACCTGCAGTCCGTCGGCGTTGCTGGCGAACCATGCGTGGCTGCTTCCGCCCGATATCATGAACCTGTCGGCCGCCAGTCTAAAGACAAGACCGTCGCCGACGATGAGACCATCGTGATTGCACCACGGAGTGTACATGACTTGATTGACTTCAAGCCGGCGCATATCGCGGGTCATCAACCGGTCGATCAGCTCATGGGCGTCGGGTCCACGCACCTCCATTTTCGCAATAGGCGACATGTCTATCATGGCGACCGCGTTGCGGATGGCGGCGAGCTCGCGAGGCATGCTCGTGTAGACATCAGGAACGATGTATTTGTCCCAGGCAAACCACCAGGGCGTTCTCATCTCGCTGCTGGTCGCCGCATGGAACGGTGTCCCGCGAGCGGCGGTTTCGTCAGCTCGAGCTTCTGTAGTCTCGGCAATGTTCAGCATCGTCTGGTCCCTCGTTCTTGGCCCATGTTTTTGGGGGGTGGGAAATCAGAATTCAAAATTGTTGAGCTAGCTTCTTTTGTATGGCACGCCGAGTTGGGCTGGCTGGCTACTACGGAAGCGTACGCCCATCAGAAGCACGACCGATGCGAGGTATGGCAGCGCTAGCAACAACTGACGCGGGACTGGTGTGCCAAGCACCTGCAGGTGCATGGCAAGCGAATCCAGGAAGGCGAAAGCCGTGACCGCAATCAGCACACCCTTCGGTTTCCAATTGCCGGCAATCAGCGCCACCACGATGATCCAACCTCGGCCGGCCGTGAAATCAGCAACGAAGCGGTCGGAAAGACCGAGCATAAGGAAGCCGCCGCCAAGCCCCGTCATGGCGCTGCCGGCCATCACGGCCGCGAACTGGCGGGCAGTCACACTGAGACCCTTGACGTCGAGGGCCTTGGGGTTTTCGCCCAGGCAGCGCAGTTCCAGCCCATAACGACTGCGGTAGAGTAGGAACCAAACCGTGGGCACGGCGAGGAACGCGACATAGGTCAGCAAGCGCTGTGAAAACAATATTGGCCCTAGAAAGGGGATGTCGGAGAGAAAGGGGACTGCGATATCCTGAAAGCTTGCAAACTTGGGCTGCGCCCGTCCCTGGACGTAGCTCTGAAACCAATAGAGGGTCAGACCGCTGGCAAGGAGGTTCAATCCGAGGCCCGCGATGAAATGGTCTACACGCAAAGTCGCGGTCATGAAGGCGATGATCAGGCCCATAAGGGCGCCGGCGAAGATTGCGGCAAGGACCGCAAGCCAGAGCGACCCCGTCCACGTCGCCGCGATGTAGGCGGTGAACGCCCCCATCAACATCGTGCCCTCCACACCCATGTTCCAGATGCCGGCACGTTGTGTGATCAGCTCGCCCATGGCGGAAAACAACAACGGCGTCATGGCGCGGATGGTCGCGGCAAGAATGCTTACGGTGATCGCTTCCTGGAACAGCTGGCTCATTGAACGGCTACCTTCACGACGCGGTAGCGCGCCAGGACGCCTGCGCAAAGAAAGAAGAAAAGGGTGATGCCCTGGATGGCGGGCACTAGTGATCCGGGCACATCGCCCAGCACGCGCATATAGACTGCGCCGCTCGCCAGCCCACCGAAGAACAACCCCGCTAACACCGTTCCGAGTGGCCTGAGACCACCTATCATACCTACGATGATGCCCGTGTAGCCAAGCCCGACGAGATTGTCGGCACGCAGCCGATGCGCCACGCCAAAAAGCTCGATGGCGCCGGCAAGTGCCGCCAACGCGCCGCTCGTCATCAATACGATGAAAACGGTGCGACCGATGTTGACGCCCTTGTGACGCAGCGCAACTGGATTGTAGCCGAGGCCTCGGATCTCAAGGCCAAGCGGTGTTCGGGATATAACAATCGAGCAGATGGTGGCGGCTATAAACGGCAGGATAACGCCTGCATGCAGCACCCTGCTGCCGAAGAGAGCCGGAAGAAAGTGATCGCCAGATAACATCGGCGACTGCTGGTAGGAGACGGTGCCGCCGCTCTCGCCCCAAGGCCCCCCTTCCAGGAGCCAGGACAACAAATAGACTACGAGATAGTTCAGCATCAAGGTCGAGATGATCTCGTTGACGGCGAAACTGTTCCTCAGCATGGCGGCCAGCCATCCAAACAACATTCCCGCCGCCATCCCCGACAACAGTACGGCCGGGAAGAACAGGAGCGGCGGCATCCCCGCCATTAACTGCGCACCGAGATAGCCGCCCATGGCGCCAGCAAACACCTGGCCTTCCTGACCGATGCTGTACAACTGCGCCCGGAAAGCGATCACGGTCGCTAAGCCAGTCAGAATAATCGGCGTCGCTTTGACGAGCGTTGTCGCCAGCGCCTTTGGCGAGCCGACCGCGCCCATGATGAGCGCGTCGAATACCTGGGCGATATCGGCACCGGTCGAGACAAGTAAAAGTGCCACGGCCGCGAGGCCCGCTAGAATGGCCATGGCAAAAGAGGCGGCCGTCCAAAGACTGTTCTGTTCGGATCGCTGCTCGAAGCGGATCATGCCTGGATCCTCTCCAAGCTGTGTGCGGTCTGCAGCCTTTGGCCGGCCATCATGACACCCACTTCGGCAATGGTCGTCTGCTTGGTATCGACCACGCCCATGATCTCCCCCTTGAACATCACGGCGATGCGGTCGGCGAGCCCGAACAGATCGCTCAATTCCTCCGACGCCAGGATGATGGCGAAGCCTTCGGCGCGCTTCCTCAGCAGTTGCGACTGCACATATTCGATGACGCCGACATCGAGCCCTCGTGTCGGCTGGTTGGCGAGCATCAGGCCCGACGCATTCAGGAACTCGCGGGCGATGATGATCTTCTGCGCATTGCCGCCTGACAGCTTGCCGACCGCGACCATTTCGTCGCGCGTGGCGATCTGGTATTCGGCGATCATGTCGCGCGCCAGCCTGGCGATCGCCTTGGCGTTCATCAGCGGGCCGCTGCGGTATTTCGCGTTGCGCTGCCAGCCCAGCACCAGGTTTTCCGCGACATTGAATTCCGGCACCAGACCCTCGCGGAAACGGTCGTCCGGAATGTGGCCGACGCCACGATCCATCAGACAGCGCGGCGTCAGCCCGGCGATCTCCTCGTTCATCAGCCGGATCGAGCCGGCCCGGGATTTGCGCACCCCGCACAATACCTCGAACAGCTCCTTTTGGCCGTTTCCCGCAACCCCTGCTATGCCGAGGATTTCATGGCGCGCGACTGAAAAAGAAACGTCCTTGAGAACGGCCTCGCCCCAGAGACCAACTGCGGTCAGTTTGTTGACCGCGACCACCGTCTCGCCCGGCGTCAGTTCCGGCTTGCTGATCGTGAACGACACGTCACGGCCGACCATCAGCCGGGCGAGTTCGTCCGGAGACGTTTCGGCAGCATTGAGAGTCGCAACGACCTTGCCCTTGCGCAACACCGTGACCCGGTTGGACTGCATGACCTCGATCAGCTTGTGGGTGATGAGGATGATCGACAGGCCGCGGGCGCACATCTTGCCCATGATGTCGAACAGAATGCGCGATTCCCCCGGCGTCAGCACCGCCGTCGGCTCATCGAGGATGAGAATCTGGGCGTCGAGAATAGCGCTTTCAAGATTTCCACCCATTGCTGGCGACCGACCGGCAATTGCCAGACATAGGCGTCGAAATCGATGTCGAGGCCATAGTCATCGCAGATGGCCTTCAACTTCTGCCTGGCTTCGGCCGCGTTGAGCCGCCAACCCGAGCGCTGAGTGCCGACGATGATATTTTCGAGCACGGTGAATTCCGGCACCAACACGAAATGCTGGTGCACCATGCCGATGCCATGGCGGATCGCATCGATCGGCGAGGCGATTTGAACGGGCTTCTCCAGGACCAATATCTGCCCCTTGTCAGGGCGATAGAGGCCGAAGATGCACGATGAGAGTGTCGACTTCCCGGCTCCATTTTCGCCGAACAGGCAGTGGATCTCGCCGGGACGCAGATCGAAGTCGACATCGTCATTGGCGGCAACGCCGGCGAAGCGCTTGGTCAAGCCTTCGACGCGCAAGGCAGTGGACATAATAGGCTCCGAAGGGCTTGGGGGGCGGAAGCGACCACCTCGGCGGCAGTCGCGACCGAACGGTCTGTCGGGTCAGTGTGCTTTCGGATCGGATGGGTCGAGCGGAACCTCGAAGGAACCAGCCATGATCTTGGCCTTCAGCGCTTCGACGTCGCCGCGGACGTCCTGCGGCAATTTGGATTCGAGCTCGCCATAGGGGGCCATCGCCGCGCCGCCGTCCTTCATCGAGACCCACTGCTTGTCGGTGTTGCCGGCATAGGGTTTGCCCTCCGCCTTGTGGGCCCACCAGGCATCGATGATGTGGTTCACGTCAGGATCCCAAAGCGCCATCGCGCTCGACAGTACGGTTGACGGTGAAAGAGAGTGCTGGTCCTGGAGAGCGCCGAAGCAGAGAATCTTGGCTTCCTCACACGGCTTGAAGGTATCCATCAGCTGGAAGATCAAATCGGCGCCGGTGGCGATCTGGGCGGAGGTGTAAGCGGCCGCCTTGGCTGGATCGTACCAGGACTCAATGAAGGCGACGCTGCGCTCGATCTTGGGGTTGACTGCCTTGGCTCCGTCGAAAAAGGCGTTGATCTCGTCGTTGATGTCGTCGGACGGAAATGGGCCGACGGCGCCGAGCTTGTTCGACTTGGTCATCTTGCCGGCTATCGTGCCAAGCAGATAGGCTGGCTCATAGGTACGCTTGTAGACCCAGTATTGGTTGCCGCCCAGCCCCTCATTGCCGGACCCGGCGACGACGAAAAGGATATCGGGAAACTCGTCCTTGAGCTTCTTCACCTGGTCTGAATAGGAGCTGTGGGCCCAGATGATGTCGTACTGACCGCTTTCGGCAAATACCCGCATCGCGTCCCCGGCATCGTCGCCCCAGAGTGGATCGGTGTTTTTCCACGTGATCTCGAGACCGTGCGGCTTCTTCGCCTTCACTCTTTCGAGGGCCTGGATGAGCGTGGCGTCCCAACCACTCTCGAGACCAGCGGACAGGATGACCGCGATGCGAAGCTTGTCGGGCTCGGTGGCCCGAGCAAGCCCGGTGCCGATGGCAATACAGGCGATGGCGAGCACGGACAGAGCCGCTACTCTTGTGAAGAAGGTCATGAACATAGGATTCTGCCTTTTCCCTCTGGGTTGCTTCTGGGTTGGATCCCGATTTGCTTTGTCTTCCGGTCGGCCTCTCCCGAGCGGATTTGACGTCGGTGGTTCACGCGGCGCGCTCCGCTCCGGCTAACAGTTGGTCGATCTCGTTCGACCAAGCGGCACGCCAGTGGCGTTTCGTCGACTCGTCGAGCCAAGCGGCGTCGAGCGAATTGAGAGCAAGGTCAGCGAGTGTCCTGCGGTCGAGCGACATGGTTTCGGCCAGCAGCCGATATTCCTTGGCAAGGTCGGTTTGCAGCATCGGCGGATCGTCGGTGCCGACTACCAGTTTGAGCCCGGCCTCGAACATGATGCGGATCGGATGGTCGACAGCCGTGAGGTCACGCCAATGGGTCAGGATGACGGTCGAGCTCGGGCACACGGTGAAGGCTACGCCCTCGTCGACGCATCGCCTGGCTAGGGCGCGGTCCTCCATGACCCGATAGCCGTGGTCTATGCGCTCTACGCTGAGCAGGTCGAGCGCGTCACGCACATTGGCGGCCGGGCCGCCTTCTCCGGCATGCGAGGTCAGACGCATACCTGCTTTTTTCGCCCGCTCGTAAACCGGCTTGAACGGCGCGGGCGGAAACGGCTCCTCGTCGTAATCAAGCCCAATGCCGATCACCTTTTCCGAGCGGAACGGCAGCACCCGGTCGAGGAATTCAAAAGCACGGTTAACCGTCAGTTCGCGGTTGATGGCCGGGATCAACCGCGAAATCAGGCCGAAATCGGCCTCCGCGTCGTCCATGGCCCTCAGAATGCCGGAAAACATCGTCTGGTAGTTTATGCCTGCGTCCTGATGCACCTGCGGGCTGAAGAAGAACTCGACATAGCGTCCGCCAGCATTGGCGACATGGGCGAGCGCCTCGTAGGCGATCAGGTGGAAATCGTCGGCACTGACGACGGATCGCGCCACGAGGTCGTAGATCTTGAGGAAGTCGACCAGATTGTCGTAGTGGTAAAGCTCCTCGACTTCACCGAAAGGCGGCAAGATGACGCCATTCTTCCGCGCCAGCTTCAGAAAGGTCTCAGCCTTCACCGCTCCCGCGAGATGCAGATGCAGTTCGGCCTTCGGCAAGGCTCGTGCGAATACTTCGAGCGTCATCGGGCCGGTCTCCTCACAAATCGAGCGCAAGCTCGTCCGACACCTCCCTCGGATTTCCGGGATCGTTGCGGACTATCTCAAAGCCGTCTCGCGCTTACCGACGAACGGTGATGTCCACGCCTAGAAGGCGCGCGACGAACTGGTCTACGCCAAGCAGGTTGCCTGGTCTGCCGCCACGTGCCAGTCGTCGCGAAGTCTACAATCATCAGCCATGACAACCCCTCCATGTCGCCCACTTCAGAGCGTATCGACAATCAACGCTCACAATATTGGATACCAATCTCGTATTTTTTGCAACCCATGTTGAATTTTTTTTTCCATTTCATCCTAAAATTCGTTGCCAGATTGCCAGCGCCGTCGACTCGCTCGCGTGGAGAGCGCGCTGTTAGTTCCTGGCAAGTATCCGCATACAAAGTGCATGATCGCGCGCGCGGCCGTCATGACGGCATCCATGTCCGAGCTGCAGAGCCGGTCGATCGTGGTTCCCGGCACCTCCTTGGGCAGATCGGCGAGCAGCAGCGACATCCGCTCGACGTTGTCCTCCCCCGCATGGTTGGCGCAGTTGAAGATGACGTCGTCGATCGCGCCGAAATCGACCTGGCGTGGTGCTCCATTAGGGCCTTCAGCGGCACCGCTCCCAGATCATCCGGACAACGACCCGCCGACCGGCCGATCGGCGTACGGACATAGCCGCAGATGAAGGCTTCGCGCATGATTTCCTCCAGACGTTGCCAATGGCTCAGCCGAGCCGGGCGGGATCGCCGCGGCAGCCGGCGCGCGCGACGATGTCGCGCATTGGAGCGCGATCTCGCGGCCCGGTCCCGCTTGCTCGACTACCGCTTTTGGTGCGATGTCTTTCACCTGCTGAGAAAAACCAAACTGACGGAACTTTTACCAGACCAGCCGTGTTCGGTGGGGATGACAAGAATTGCGGACCTTGGACCACGCATTTCCGGCAAGCCCTACGGCAAGAAGCCGACGAACGGGCACGACCATTTCCACACGTGCCCAATTTGCGGCCAGCAGGTAGACCGTCGCGACTTCCGGCAGGTCATGTGGCACGAACAGGCGGATCACGAGCCGCTTGAATTGGATAACTAGGAGCGAGGCGGTTGCCGAAGTACCTCTACCATGCCGTCGACATCAATCAGCAAGTTCGACTATGACCCAAACACTAGGGTTCTCTCGGTCTGGTTTGTGGCCAGCGGGAAGCATTATCAATTCTTGGACGTGCCGGTTGAGGCCTTTGCTGCGTTCAAATCTGCCTTTGCAAAGGGCCGCCATTTTAACAGCCACATCCGCAATCGTTATGCATTCCGGGTCGCGCCAGGGAGGGCAGTAGGTTCGACGGGCAATTGACACAATTTCGAACCCGAAGCGGCCCGCGCCACCCCAGGAAGGAAAGCGCGGGCTCGACCGTTGCCGTCGGTCGGCAGCGGGAAGGCTTCCACACCGATCGCTGCGATCGCCCTACTTTGCCATTTACGCGTTGTTCCTAAGTGCTCGGGCTGTTGGCGGTGGCGGCAGTGACTGCCTTCCTGGCGCCGTCGGGCGCGCAATGCAGCGATGACGCACCAGGGGCCAGGTCAGCCAAAAGCGGCGCCAGCGGTTGCCGGGCGGCTTGCCGGCGTCGCGTCGGTCATCGACGGCGATACGATCGAGATCCACGGCCAACGCGTCGCTTCAACAGCATAGACGCGCCCGAGAGCCGCCGGCTTCGTAAAAACGCGAGCGGCGCCGACTATCCCTGCGGCCGGAGATCGGCGCTCGATACGTTCCTAGCCGCCTCGAGGCCAGTCGAGAGCACATTCGAGCTCGTGTGGCTTCGTTGCGCCTGGAGTTCAGCAATCCCTAGATGACCGAGGATGCTACCTCCCATCCGCCATTCGTGCCCCCTTCCCCGAAATGCGCCAGTTTCTTGCCCAAGTGCCCAATAGCTCCCGATGAGTACAACGACAGTACAACTTAGAGGGATTGATTCCGCTAAGTGATTGAATAGACGTTGCTTTTCGCGACGTCCGTCCAATCCATCATGGGGGCTATGGCTAGTCTATGTGATTGATATTGCTTCATTGTTCTATAGTCTCAATTGGTTAACTTGCACCGAGTGCAGACAAATGTACGACACAATGCGACGCTTTTCGCCACGTTTCGATGGCTGAGTGCACGCGGAGCACACACGAAAAATGTGGAGCTGCTATTGATGCGGCCATTGATTCATGGACCGCAATTGTATCGCGTATGCACCAATATTTGCGAATGGGACGGCTCAGCTGTCACGCCGTTCAAATTGTCCTTTATCCATCTCGCCGCTGAGGCCAATTCACTGACAAAGTCGTGGGAGATGACGTAGTCCATGATCCCGGTTTCAAGCAGACTGCGGGAATGGTTCGTCAACTCGTGGCCCACGAATACTGTCTGATCAGCCTTACCTGCGGTCTCCAACGCCTTCGCAACGCCGCGATTTGCGCCGGCGACGTTGTAGATAGCCGCTGGGTGTCCATTCACTTCGAAGTAACGGGTCAGTTGCTCGCATGTGCTCTCCGGCCGATCGTCCGAAATCACACGTTCTTCTATCTTGAGATAGGGAAAATCGGAGCGCAGGACTCTGCGAAACCCCATCTCGCGCTCCTGTTGACACCGGAATGGCACGCTCATGACAATCAGGATGCTGTTGCGTTCCTTGGGTAGGGCATTGCCGATCAGCAGGGCAGCTACGCTGCCAGCGGCATACTGGTCATTGCCGATATACGCACTGCGTCTGGAACTCGGCAGATCGGTGGTAAGGCAGACGACTGGAATTCCGGCGGTTTGCAGTTTTCTTATCGCACGGTTGATAGCGGGATGTTCTCGAGCGATCACAACAACACCATCACCGCCACTGCCCTCCTGTTCCAGTTGGCGTGCGAACGAGATCGGTTCCAACTCGCTTGTTGTAACGTAAACGCCTTTGATCTCCACCCCCGCAACTGTTCGATTGACCTCCTCGGCCGCGGAGGCGATCGCAGCATTGAACGTTTCACCGGAATCACAAAATAGCCGGATCTGAACAGGCACATCACTGTCGGCGGTGTCGTTTCTCAGTTTTTCCAGCGCTCCTAGAACACGCGCCCTTGTTCGTTCGCGCACGCCACTACGGTTGTTCAGAACCCTGTCGACCGTCGCAGACCCAACCCTGGCCAGGCGGGCGATCTCATGAACAGTTGGGCCTCTCCATGTCCGGTTTGGCGGGTGATCGACCAATGGAAACTCCTCATCATGATGTCAAATACATCATCGAGGAAGTGGTCGCTTCTTGCAACTGCAATGTTTTGAAGGGCTTGCACTATAATTGTGCGCCGCAGCGGAAGTTGATGCTAATGCCATCGCAGATTGGCTATCATCCGCCTTGAATGATGTGACCTCAATCGGAATAGTCACATCGACTTAACGGAGGGAGGAGCCCCCATGAACTTGAGAAAATTAGCGATGCTTTCTGCCGTGTTGGCCGCCGGCGTCGTTGCTAGCGTGGCCGATGCGCAGGACAGCGGCAAGCAATACCGCTTCGTCATGGTCTCTCATATCGGATCGAACGATCCGAACATGAATTGGCTGACGTTGTCGCTCAAGGAGTTCGAGAAGAAGTACCCGAACGTCAAGACCGAGTACATTTCGACCAATAATTACTCGGTTCAGGAGCACGTTCGTCTTCTTGAGCAGGCGATCGCGACACATCCAGATGGCATCGCCGTTCCGATCGTCAGCTCGGACGCTTTTGAGGGGCCTTTGCGCAAGGCGATCGAGGAAGGCATCCCGGTTGTAGCCTTCAACATTCCCGACAGCCGGCCTGCAGGCGAGCGCATTCCCTATCTGACCTATGTCGGCGGCGACGAGTATCTCACTGGCAAGAAGCTGGGCGAGTACGCGATCGAGCAGGCGAAGGAGGGCAAGATCCCGACGCCGAAACACATCGTTTGCGCCAGCCATGATTCTGCCCACCAGGGTCTGAAAGCGCGCTGCAAGGGCATGAAGGATGCTATGGAGGCGGTTGGCGCCAAGTTCGATGAGCTGTTTATCGGAGCGGAGCCCGCAACAGCTCGCAATACGCTGCAATCGTTCCTGCAGGCCAATCCCGACACGAACTACATCTTTACCGTTGCCGGCTGGTCCTCACCTTGGGCCTGGGGTGTGGCAAACGAAATGAAGCTCGATCCCGATGTCGACGACAAGGGCATGACGATCCTGACCGTGGATGAAGGTCCAGTCTCGATTGAAGGCGTGAGAGCGGGCCACGTGCTGGCGACCAACAGCCAGGGCTTCTGGCTGCAGGGTTATGAGCCGATGGAGTGGCTCTACTGGAACAAGGAATTCGGGTACGCCCCTCAGAGCGATATCCTGACCGGCCCCGTCATCATCAACAAGGACAATGCCGATCAGTGGGCCAAACAGGTTCGCACCGTGTTCGGCGACAAGGCGTACGACGAACAGAACACCTGGTAAGGGTTCCTCCCGAGAGGGGGCGGCCGAATTCCGCAAGGGTCCGGCCGCCCCTATTCGTTTTCGCGGTCAATGCCGCGCGCTGAAACCGGTGAGTCCAAGTGTCATGAAATATCTTGTGCGAAGCCAAGGCTTCGGCGCGATTGTCGGCGTCACCGTCATGCTTATCGTGTTCACCCTGATCGACTTTTCAGGCTGGTGGACCATTCAGACCGTCTCCAACGTGACGCAGTTCGCGTCCATCCTCGCCTTCGTGGCGATGGGCCAGGCCCTTGTCATCATGACCAAGGAAATCGATTTGTCGGTCGGTTCTGTCTATGGGCTGACGGGGGTAGCCTTCATTACCCTGGAACCGACCCTCGGTGTAGCTGGCTCCCTGATCGTCGCGATCGGCATTGCCGTGCTCGCCGGGTTTCTTCAGGCTGTCGCCGTCGTCAAGGGACAGTTGCCGTCCATGATCGTCACGCTGGGCGGTCTTTTTACCGCCCGCGGTATCATCTACGTCTGGACGGGTGGATCTGTTCACAATTTTTCGCCGCCGGCACGCAGCCATCCCCTTACCCGCCTGCTCGGCGGCGAACTCTTCGGCATCGAAGCCGCCACCTACTGGCTGGTCGTGGTCGCGGCAATCCTAAGCCTTCTGCTTTGGACGACGCCGTTCGGTAACCGGCTTCTGGCAACGGGAGGCAGTCTGGAAAGCGCTGAATCTCGCGGTGTGCGCACTGAGCGCGTCAAGATCGCCGCCTTCATCCTTTGCTCATCGCTGGCTGGCTTCGCCGGGATCCTGACCTTGTGCAACCAGCCGCAGACCCATGTCACGCTTGGCGAAAACATGGAGCTTGAGGCAATTTCCGCCGCGGTCATCGGCGGCTGCCTGCTGACCGGCGGGCGCGGTTCGATCCTCGGCGCCATTCTCGGAGCGCTCATCGTCGTGAGCTTCCGCTACGAACTGATAGCACTTGGCGCACCGTCTTCCTGGTACGTCAGCTTCGTCGGCGTCGTGCTCATCGTGGCGGTCATCTTCAACCAGAAACTGGCCCGTTTCCTCGGGCACAGCGTTTGATGCGGGAGGACGCTCAAATGACGAAGAATCACCCCCTTATTCAGGTCAAGAACGTTGACCTTCACTTTGGCGCCTTTCACGCGCTCAAGCACGTGTCGGTGGACTTCCGTGCCGGGGAACTTGTCGGGCTCGTCGGCGACAATGGCGCCGGCAAGACAACGTTAATCCGCGTTCTTTGCGGCATTTACGCGCCGACGTCCGGAGAGGTCTTTTTCGACGGCAAGAAGGTCGAGAGGTTTCACCCGAAGCTCGCTATCGACCAGGGTATCGAGACGATCCAGCAGTCCGTCGGACTTTGCGACAATCTATCGATTGCCCGCAATTTTTACCTCGGGCGGGAACCGGTAAAGCGCATTCTTGGCATTCCCTTCCTCGATTTCAGCTTGATGCGCGAGAAGTCCAGCCGGGTGATCCGGCAGTTCGGCCTTCGCGAGAGCGTATCTGCCGACGACGAGGTGGAACGCCTTTCCGGCGGAGAGCGTCAGTCCGTTAAGATCGGTCGGGCCGTCGAGTTCAAGAACCGTGTCGTCATCATGGATGAACCGACGAACCACCTGTCGGTGCGCGAGCGCGAGCACGTCAACGAGCTGGCGGTCCAACTCAAGGACCAAGGCCTGCTCGTCATCTATATCACCCACGACATCTTCCAGGTGCACAAACTCGCGGACCGCATAGTCATTATGGAAAACGGCGAAAAGGTCGCCGACGCTTCCACGGATTCCATGACCGCCGAGGAGCTTGAAGAAGTCATTCGGCAGGGTGGCCGCGTGGTCGAAAGGCGGGAGACTATCTGATGGCAATGTCGGTCGCCAAACCCCTCATTCGGCGTCATGCGGAGATTGGCATCTTTCTGATCGGCGCGATTCTGATCGCGATATTCGCCTCAACCTCGGACGGCAGATGGGCCAACATCGACAATATCGGCACGATCCTTCAGGTGACGGCAACGCTGGGGCTGATGAGTCTTGGCGTTGCGTTGGTCATCGGCACGGGAGAGATCGACATTTCGGTCGGTTCGACCTTCGGCATGGGCGCGCTGGCCTATCTCTGGCTCGCCGCGAACGTCGATCCCTCGCTCGCCGCCTTGGCCGCGATTGTTGTCGGCGCCGCAATCGGTCTTATCAACGGTCTGCTCGTTACCCGTACGGAGACGCCGTCCCTCATCATCACGCTCGGCACGCTGATGATCTTCCGCGGCATTGCCATCGCACTGACGGAAGGATTCTCGTTTTCGATTCCCTATGCGGCTCGCAAGGGATGGACGTACTGGATTCTCGGCGGAGGTGATTTCCTTCACTTCAACACCGCGCTGTACTGGTTGATTATCGTGCTCGTCATTCTGATGGTGATGCTGAAGGCAATGCCTTTCGGCAACCGGCTGCTCGCGGTCGGCGGTTCAGTCGAAAGCGCGCATTCCCGTGGCGTCCGCGTCGATCGGATCAAGCTTTCGGCCTTTGTCCTTTGCGGCACGCTGGCGGCCCTTGCGGGAACGCTCGAGGCAGGCAAACTCGGTTTCGCGGACGGCTCCATGGGACGTCTCATGGAGCTGCAGGCCATCGCTTCCTGTGTGCTTGGCGGATGTCTGCTGGCCGGCGGACGGATTTCGCTTCCAGGAGCACTCATGGGAGCCTTCGTCCTGTCGTCCATTCAATCCTACCTCGTCGTCAACGGCGTGCAGCCACAATGGTTCGTGCTGCTTCTGGGCGTAATCGTTGTGCTTGCGGCTTATGGAGACAAGTCTCTTCGCCGGTGGGCTCTCAGAAAATAGGGCATTATGAATGTCAATCAGAATAGCGATCATCGGCGCGGGCATCATGGGCGCCGACCATGCCCGGATTGTCGCCGAAGACCTGCCGGGGGCAAACCTGCAGGTCGTGTGCGACGCCTCACCAGAGCGGGCCCAAAAAGTGGCAAGGGATTGCGGCGCGACTGATGTGGCCACGGATCCCGTGGAAACCATCCAGCGCAGCGACGTTGACGCGGTGCTCATTGCCAGCCCGGACGAGACCCATGCGCCCCTGTCGCTCGCCGCGATCGAAGCAGGAAAGCCGGTCCTGTGCGAAAAGCCGTTGTCGCAAAGTTCGAAGGAGTGCCTGGACGTGATCGACGCGGAAATATCGCGCGGCCGGCAGTTCGTCCAGCTCGGTTTCATGCGCCGCTTCGATCCATCTTATCGGGACATGAAGGCGTCGCTCGACGACGGCTCGCTTGGCCGGGCGATCATGATGCATAACTTTCACCGGAACGTGGAAGCGCCGGCGAATTTCACCGGCCAGATGGCGATCACCAATTCCGCGCCGCATGAATTCGACATCGCGCGCTTCATACTGGGCGCCGATCATACTGCGATCTCGGTTTTTCAGCCGGGAGGCGTCGACGCTTCGACGACTGGAGCGCCGGTCTTCATGGTTCTCGAGACAGACAATGGTCAGCTCGTCAATGTCGAGATCAACAACAACGCCGCCTATGGCTATGACGTGCGCGGCGAGCTCGTTGGCGAAAAGGGATCGATCTTTCTAAATGTGTCCGCCCCCACGCGGCAAAACGGCGCTCTCATGGTCTACGAGCGCTATGCACCGGATTGGCGACCCCGTTTTGCAGAAGCCTACCGGCTCCAGAACAAGGCTTTCCTTCACTTCGTTCGAACGGGGAAATTCCCGGCCGTTGCCTCAGACGCTTGGGATGGCTACTGCACTGCTCGGGTCGCCGAAGCCGGCGTTGAGGCCCTCCAGAAGGGTCAACGCATCACCATTGCGAGGGCGGAAAAGCCAGCCCTGTACAACCGGTAAGAGGAAAGAGATATGAAACTGGGCTTCGTTTCCGACAGCCTCGGCGGCACGACATTCGATGCACTTCTCGACCATGCCGCACGCCTTGGCGTCTCTGGTGTCGAGGTGAACACAGGCGGCTGGTCGACCGCGCCGCATTTCGACCTGAAGACGATCAAGGCGAGCCCGGATGCGCGCCGGACCTTCGCCAAAGCCTTCGAACGCCGTGGCCTCGAAATCATTTCGCTCAACGCCAACGGCAATCCGCTACATCCAACGCAACCCGAACAAGGTGAATGCCTGAAGGACACAATACGCGTCGCCGGCGAGATGGGAATCACGACTGTCTGCACGATGTCTGGCCTGCCGGCGGGACGCAAGGATGACCTCATGCCGAACTGGGTAGTCTCTTCTTGGCCGCCGGAGACGCAAGAGATCTTGCGCTACCAGTGGGAAGAGAAGCTTTTGCCTTTCTGGGCGGAGATTGCGAAACTTGCCAAGGAATGCGGGGTCGAACGCATCGCGCTGGAACTTCATGGAAACCAGTGCGTCTACAACGTTCCGTCGCTTCTAAAGCTCCGAACGGCTGTCGGTCCCGTCATCGGTGCGAATCTCGACCCGTCGCATCTGTTCTGGATGGGCGCGGATCCGCTCGTTGCGGCCGAAGCACTCGGTGAGGCCGTCTATCACGTCCATGCCAAGGACACGATGCTCAACACTCCAGTGCAGGCGAAGACCTCTCTGCTCGAAAATGGCTCACTGATGGACATCACCTCCCGCAGCTGGTCTTATATCACGCTCGGCTTCGGCCACGGCGAGCAGTGGTGGCGGCAATTCTGCTATCGCCTGAAAATGGCCGGGTATGACGGCTGGCTCTCGATCGAACACGAAGACGTTCTGCTCAACAGCCTGGAAGGCCTGGAAAAGTCGATCGCGCTGCTTAGGGCTGTCATGCCCGTCGCAGCGAGTGATTTCAGGCTACAGGCCATATAATGGGCGACACACGGTATTGCGTTTCACGACCACCGGTCATCCTGACCTAACCATTTCCCCGGCGACTCGGCGTTGCTGGAAGCGACCGTTCTCCGCACATCCGACCGAAGCAACAGACACCTCGCAATCCAAAGGCCGGTGTGTTCGGAAACCACGAGCGGATTTCTAGCTTTCGCAAAACCCACCTCACGCAAGTTGCTTCGAAGTCTCGGACGGTTGGTCGTGGGCGACCGAGAACCGTGGGGTGGAAACGGCCACCGCCTCGCAGAAACGAAAATGGAAGAGAAGCAGAACTTTCGTGTGCAGTTTTTGCACACGACATCCAATAACTATCTGATTTTGCTCACGTATTTGTCCAATCCATCATCGGCGCCACCGCAAGTCTGTGGCGTAACATATTCATTTCATTATCTTCTTAATGTCTCTGTCAGACCAATTTGGCGAGGATGCCCACCCAAACGTAACCGAATTTACGATTTTGCCGCCGCAACTGAAAGCCCCTCAGCTACATCAATCTTTCGCTGCACACGTCGGGCGCACGAAACCGGTGAGCAACGTCCGCTCCGCCACTGCGCATCGCGCTGCCACGCTGGTCGTGTCTGACGATCGAACGCGCCGTGCCTCAGGTGGATTGGCGGATCACCAGTTCCGGATCGATCAGCGTCACGATCGGCGTCGGTAACGGCTTGCCGATCATCGACAGGATCCGCTCAACCGCATGGCTGCTGACCTCGGCGGCGGCATAGTTGATCGATGTGATCGGCACCGAGCTGAAGTCCGCCGCTTCGGTGTTGTCATAGCCGACGATCGCCAGTTCGCCGGGCACGGAGACGCCCTGCTCGCGACACCAGCGCAACGCTCCAATGGCGAGCGAATCGGTCGTGGCAAACAGCGCCGTCGGCCGCTGCTTCGGCTTCATTGCCTCGCCGATCGCCTGAAAACCGTCGGTCGCCGAATGGCCGCCGGGCTTGACCACGACGAGCGCATCGGCGGGAAGCCCTGCCTCGGTCACGGCGCGAAACGCGCCGTCATGCTTTTCGCTGTTGCCGAGCAGCTGCGCCGCGTCGAGCATGGCGATGCGACGATGGCCGCGCTCGATCAGGTGCCGGACCGCCTTGTAGCCGCCGCTGCGGTCGTCGATCGCCACCACGTCGAGGCCGGCAACCGGAATATCGGCAAGCACCAGTGCGGGATATCCGACCTGACGCACCGCGCGGATGTGGTCGAGCCGGTCGTGGTTGGTCGGATAGATGAGGATGCCGTCGACCTGCCGCGAGCGGAACACGTTCAGCGCACTCCACTCCTTGGCGGAATCGTGGTCGCTGGCGGCCAGCATCAGGGAATAACCACGCTGGGCGAGCTCCCTCTCGAGGAAACGCGACACCAGCGTCAGCGTCGGGTTCATGATGTCGGTGAGCACCAGCCCGATCGTCCGCGTCTCGCGGCTGACCAGCGCCTGCGCGATGGTGTTCGGAAAATAGTTCAGGCTCTGCGCGGCCGACTGGATACGGTCGCGCGTTTCCTCCGGAATTCGCAGACTGCCGCGCAGCGCCAGCGAAACGGTGTTCGCCGAGTAGCCGGTGGCCACCGCGATGTCCTTCAGTCGGGTACGGGTTCTCTGCAAGATCTCGTCACATTGGCCATGTTGCCTGAGAGGACTTAAGCCGGCAGCAATCCCTCTTCGCGCAACCGTTTCAGACCCTTGTACTGAAGGCAATCGGCGTGCATCTCCATCAGCTCGATGCGATTGCCGTCAGGATCCTCGATCCAGGCCTGGCGGTTGCCGTCGAGCCCGTCCTTGATCTGTGCGGTCAGCTTGATGCCGTTGGCCTCGATCGCCGGGCAGAAGCTGTCAAGATTGTCGATCGTCAGGCACATGTGATTGACGCCGTTGGCGTTCCAGCCGGGAGCGCGATCGTTTTCCGCGCCGGGAAATATCTCCAAGAACACCTCTTCCGTGATCCTGAGATACACCAGCCAAGTGCTGCCGTCCTTATTATTGTGAAGGCGCAGCATCTCGGGAAAGCCGAGCTTGTCCCTATAGAAGGCGAGGCTGGCGTCCAGGTCCTTCACCTTGATGGCGGCGTGGCCGAAGCCGGTGATCCCTTTCATGACGTTTTCCTCCCGATAGGTCGAATTTCGTATGAGCGTTAATATCGCCTTTGCTCCCCGCCGCGCGCTTTGTCAATATGAGTTCTCACCCGCCAAAGCGCGGGTTTGCTGCGCTGCAGCGTCGTTTTCTCGAATGCCCGGTGCCATTTGATCCCGATTTGCTTGTTACTGTTGACAGAGCGATATCGTCATGATTGGTTTAACGCTAATATGAAAATTGCCAGGGCCGCGATCGGCTAAGGCAGGCCTTCGAGGGAGGAACCCGAATGGCGCTCAGGTGGAGCAAGGTCTCGCCGCAGCTTGCGCTGATTCCTGCGCTCACGGTCACCCTGGTGGCCTTCGCCGGCGCCATCGGATGGACGATCTGGATGTCGTTCACGCGTTCGCGTCGTTTCCCTGACTACGCGATCGACCCCGCAGTTTGGGCGCGCCAGTATGACCGGCTTTTCAGCGACGGCGTCTGGATGACCTCGCTCCGGAACGTCGTCGTCCTGGCGATCGGGAGCGCGCTCGCCATCGTGCTGGGTTTCATCCTGGCTGCGATGATCGAGAAGGAAAAGCGCGGCGAAAGCTTCTTCCGGACGATTTTTCTCTATCCGCTCGCGGTGTCGCTGATCGTCACCGGCATCGTCTGGCGCTGGATGTTCAACCCGGCCCTCGGTGTCCAGAACTTCCTGCACCAGCTGGGCTGGGAAAGCGCTAATTTCAACTGGCTGGCCGATCCGGCCACGGCAATCTACGGCATCATTCTCGCCTCGATCTGGCACGGGCTCGGCTTCTACATGGCGCTGATGCTGGCCGGCCTGAAGTCGATCAACACGGAAATCTGGAGCGCCGCCAAGCTCGACGGCGTGAGCTTCTGGCGGCTCTACGTCGAGATCATCATTCCGATGCTGAAATTCACGTTCCTGACCTGCGCGATCCTGCTGTCGCTCGGCGTGGTCAAGACCTACGACATCGTGCTCGCCATGACCAATGGCGGACCCGGTACGTCAACCTGGACGCCGGCCTATTTCGTCATCAACGCCTATTCGACCCGCTCCAACATCGGTTACGCGTCCGCCTCAGCAGTCATCATGCTGTTGATCACGGCTGCCGTCTTCCTGCCGCTGATGCTGGTCACCGCCTGGCAAGTCCGCCGTCGCCAGGCCGCCGCCGTATGAATGCCGTGTCCGCTTACGAGACATCAGCGGCCGCGCGCATCGGCGGGCGCGTCTACCCCCGTAGGCGCCGGCCGCATCAAGGGAGCGTCGATCGCCGTCCTCGTGTTCCTCGCCATGTGCGCGGCCTTCATTTCGATCCCGCTCTACGTGGTGATCGTCACCTCTTTCAAGACAATGGACCAGATCGCGCTCGGCGAGGTCTTTTCGCTGCCGACCACCTGGACATTCGAAGGCTGGTGGAAGGCCTGGGCAGAAGTCTGCTCGGGCATGACGTGCGAGGGTGTCAGGCACGGATTCTTCATCTCGCTCGCCATTCTGTTCCCGAGCCTGTTCCTGTCGATCGCCCTGGCGTCGGTCACCGGCTACGCGCTGGCTCTGTGGAACGTCCGCTGGGCTGGCCCCTTTCTGTTCGTATTGTTCATGTGCGCCTTTGTGCCGTTCCAGATCATCATGATCCCGTTGGTCGCCCTGACCGCCTCGCTCGGCATCTACGGCACCATTTGGGCGATCGCCGTCATCCACGCCGTGCTGGCGATGCCGCTGCTGACGTTGATCTTCCGCAATTTCTACAAGGACGCGCCGCCCGAGATCATCAACGCGGCGATCATGGATTCCGGTAGCTTCTGGCGCATCTTCGCCGAGATCATCCTGCCGATGTCCGGCAACATCATGATCGTCGTGCTGATCCTGATGATCACCAGCGTCTGGAACGACTTCCTGATCGGGCTCACCTTTGGCGGCATGGGCGCCCAACCGATGACCGTCATCCTGGCCAACACCGTCATCACCGAGCGCGGCGAGGTCCACTACAATGTCGACATGGCCGCAGCTTTGCTGACGGCCATCCCGCCGCTGGTGGTCTATTTCGGGCTCGGCAAATTCTTCGTCCAGGGCATCACCGCCGGAGCCATCAAGGGATAGCCGTGCCGAAGGTCGAATTCAAAAATATCGTCAAGCAGTTCGGGCGCGTCACCGTGCTCGAGGATCTCGACCTCACCGTCAATGACGGCGAGTTCCTGGTGCTGCTCGGCCCGTCCGGCTGCGGCAAGACCACATTGCTTAACCTGCTTGCCGGCCTGCAGGAGGTGACCGCAGGCTCGATCACCATCGGCGGCCGCGATGTCACCGATCTCGATCCCAAGGACCGCGGCCTGGCCATGGTGTTCCAGTCCTATGCGCTCTATCCGACAAAAACGGTGCGCGGCAACCTGAAGTTCGGCCTCTCGGCGCAACGGCTCGACCGCGGCGAGATAGAGCGGCGTGTCGCCTGGGCCGCACAGCTGTTGCGTATCGAACCGCTGCTCGACCGCCGTCCGGCGCAACTGTCCGGCGGCCAGCGCCAGCGCGTCGCCATCGGCCGCGCGCTGGTGAAGAATGTCGACGTGTTCCTGTTCGACGAGCCGTTGTCCAACCTCGACGCCAAGCTGCGCACCGAGATGCGTCTGGAGATCAAGAAGCTCCACCACGACCTCAAGAAGACGGTCGTCTACGTTACCCATGACCAGGTCGAAGCGATGACTATGGCGACGCGGATCGCTGTAATCGACGGCGGCGTCATCCAGCAGATCGGCACGCCGGACGAGATCTACGAGCGGCCGGCCAACCTCTTCGTCGCTCGTTTTGTCGGCTCGCAGCCGATGAACGTCTTCGAGACGACGATCGATCTCACCGGCGACCGCGTCGTCGCGACCCACCGGTCGACCGGCGTCGAGATGGACCTGTCCGACTATTCCTTCATCAGGCAGCCGGCCACGGGCATGAAGGTGCTGGTCGGCTTGCGGCCGGAGCATTTCTCGATCGGCAGGCCGAATGGCGGCAAACCGGCCGCCATCTTCGACCTGCCGCTGCGCTACAGCGAAAAGACCGGTAGCGACGGTACCGCCTTCTTGGCGGCCGCCGACGAGCTGCTGGCTGTGCATGTAGACCATTCGCAGATCGGCGCGCTGCGGGACGGCGCCAGCGTCAGAGCGATCTTTCCGGCCGACCGGTTCAATCTTTTCGACGCCGAAACTCGGAGTCGGATTTAACATCAATAGGGAGGAAACGATGTCCAGAAGACTGACGTCCAAGAGACTGCTGGGCGCATTTGGACTGGCGCTGGCGATCGGCGCCGCGCCGTTCGCCAGCGCCGCCGCCACCGAGCTCAAACTGTTCCATACATGGTCGAATGAGAGCGAGATCGGCGCGCTCAACGCGATCGTCAAGGCGTTCGAAGCGAAAGGTAATAAGATTACCGAGATGGCCGTGCCGCACGAGCAGGCCGGCTCCAGCCCGCTGGTCAGCCTGATCGTCGCCGGCACACCACCCAATTTGTTCATCAACTCCGAGCCTGGCCTTTATCGCGATCTGACCAAACGCGGACTGGGCGAGCCGCTCGACGCCTATTTCGACAAGATCGGGGCGACGCCGAATTTTCCCGAAACGGTTTTGAAGTCAATCAAGGTCGACGGCGAGATCCGCAAAATCCCGACCGGCGTCCATATCGACGGGATGATCTACTACAACAAGAAGGTCGCCGCCGAGGCCGGCGTCGACCCGACCAAATGGGCCTCGCTCGACGATATGTTCGCCGACATGAAAAAGGTCCAGCAGGCCGGCTTCACCTTCATCGGAGTGGGCGGCAACACGTTTCAGGCCGGCTATCTCTTTCATGCCCTGGTCGCTGCCGTCGCCGGCCCGGACATATACAACCGCTTCTATGGTGAAACGCCTGACAAGACTGTGTTCGACGAGAAAGGCCTGCGCGACGCGATCGACATGTTCCGCAAGATCACCAGCCAGGCCGACGCGGGCTGGGTGAACCGGCAATGGAACGAGACGACCAGCACGGTCATTTCGGGCAAGACGCTCATGCAGATCCATGGCGACTGGATGAAGGGTCAGTGGAAGGCCAACAAGAAGGTGCTCGGCGAGGATTTCGGCTGCATCAACATTCCCGGCACCAAGGCGCTATCGGTGACGGTGGATGCGTTCGGCATCCTCGGCGGCCAGCCCGATGACGTGCTCAAGGCAGAGCTCGACTTCGCCGGTACCGTCGTCGACCCCAAGATCAACGCCGAGTTCGCTTCCATCAAGGGATCGAGCCCGGTGCGCCTGGACGTTCCGACCGACAAGCTCGACGCCTGCAACCAGCTCGTCCTCGACTCGCTGAAAAAGCCCGGCTTCAGCGTCCAGAATCCTTTCAACATATCCGACACCGACTGGCTGAACTCGGTGTGGAATACGATGTACACATTCCAGGGCGACCCCGACATGACGGTCGACGACGTCATCGGGGATTTCCGCAGCGAATACGCGGCGGTCTTCCCGTAATATTGGTTGAGTCCGCGCCGCCCACCTGCCTCGCGAGTTCGTCGAAGGACGATACCCTCTCCCGTGAACGGGGAGAGGTTGATCGATCATTTGGCCAACTCAACGCGCCGCCACTAACCCACGGGAAAACATTTTGCGCAACAGACGGCGGGGGCAACTCCTGCATCCATTGACAGTCGTCATGCTCGGCTGGAGAATGAAGAAGGTCAACGGCGATAGCCATGCGGGAAGGCAATGGTCCAACCGCCAGATACCGGACACCGTCCTGGCAGCGTCGTCGCGGTCATCGTCATTTGTTTGATCATCGTCGCTTTGTTCTTCATAGGCTTCAGATACTCAAGGCCAGGCCAAGGTACCCTCGTTATTCCTGGCGGTACGCTGCAGCAACCGTGAATCCGACCCCTTGGCGCTGATGCGGAGCCGTTCTCGGGCTACCAAAAGTGCCCCGGCGGGACTGGGGACGACAGCAAGAACCGTCCGGCGCTTCGCGGCCGGTCTTTTGCATCCCGCCGCGGCCTTCCTTTCCCACCTAAACAACCAAGCCTGGCCGGTGTGAGGTCGACATACTGGGAGACGACGAGCCCCATCCACCAGGCACTAGACGGCCCTGATCAGCCGGAGCAGAGAAAGCGCCTCGAAAAAGGTCCCCTTGCGAAAGGCGAGATAGGTCGGCTCTTCGACACCGTGGAACCGGCGCTTGAAGGCCGCCTGCCCCTGCAGGTTGAAGCGGGTGCGATTGACCCACGGCGATTCATAGGCGCGCTGGAAAGCGCACCGCCAGAAATCGCTTTCGACAAACCCGCTGGGTCCGATTTCGACCAGCGGCGACAGGCCGAGGGTAACGACGGAAACACCTTCGTTGCGAAAGCGGTCGACCGCAAATTTGGTCAGGCCGATCTCGGCATGCGCCGAGGTATCGATGTGCTTGCGCTTGAACGAGGTGGTGTAGCCGATGACCTTGCCGTCACTGAACAGCGGATCGAAATCCAGCAAGGCCACGAGCTCTCCATCCGGACCGTGCAGGACGAAGCGGCGCATGTCGATGCCAAGGTGATCGGCAAAGGGCCTGTTGAGAAACCTCATCTCCCAGCGCTTGACGATGCGGTCTGCCCGCCAGTTCTGGGAGAGCCTGGCAATCTCGTCGAGGAAGACGGTCCCGTTGTCCTCCGCAAAGGAAAACCCCTTCCTCAAGAGCCAACGTTCGGAATAGCGCACTGTCTCATTGCGCCTTCCGGAAAAGTCGTGGCCGGGCAGGACAAGCCTGGTGTCGACGCCAAGGCGGTTGACCTGATAGCCAAGCCCGGCAAGCACGCGCGCCGTCTGTTCGCCGATCTGCACGAACCACGGGCTGCCTGCAACCTCGACGAAACGTTTGATATAGTCGCGCCGATCGGCCGGGGCAGCCATTGGATCACCGAGCGCGAAATGATGTCGCGTTTTGCTGCCGTAAGCGATGTAGCCCTGGGCATCGCCGAAGTAATGAAGCCCCTTCTGCACGGCGGCCGAATAGGCAAGGGAAAAATCACCATGGCGACGGACCAGCGCCAGGCGCTCGACATGGTTCAGCTGCAGCCGCGGTATTTTAGGCCCGCGGTTTTCCAAGAAACGATCGAGGCGTCTTCGCAGTGACGGCATGGTCGACTTTCGCGTGCCGGCTAGGCCGATGAAAGAGCTGACGGACCCCAGACCGATCATATTGCCGCGAGCTGATCCTTACCTGGGTGCGGCATCTTATCCGGCCTGAGCTGCCAGATTTAGGCACAATCCGTCCCCGGTCCCGCCCCAAGGCGGCACCACGCATTGTTGTCGACGCCTAGCGTCTGACGGCTGGTTGCTGCGCTCTTCGCGACACGAAATCGATGCCACTTCGGAAGCGCTCACCTGCCAAACACGATGCCGCTTATCGAACTGCGCTCTGAGAAGATTGTGCTTGATCTGAAGCCAGGAATTCGTCGCGTTCTGCTATCCACAAATCGGCATAGTCGACATTCTGCCACTCGGCAAACCACGGGCCGCCGCTCGTATAGTGGACCGCCTTAGGTGTGCCGACAGCAGGCTTTTCGTTCCAGCCTTCGAGCCAATTCCACTCTACCGGCAATGAGCCCAGATCTTCGTCGGCAACCCACTGCATTCGGTGAAGATAGGCGCCACTTTCCTGGTTCACGACCTCTGGCGTGAGCGATTTGACCGAGGGATGCGCGCAATTGAACAGCATCAACGACGACCAGTTTTTCCGAGGATAGGATGTCTGGACCACGCCATCCATCTTGGTCGTGGCCTTCGGCGTATAGTCATGCTGGACGCAATAGACCGCCTTGTCCGAGTCCGTATATTTCAGCAGGCCTGCGACGTCACCGAGCCACAGGAAATCGCAATCGCAAAACAGGGCCCAACCCGTGTAGCCGGCGAGGAAGGGCGTCAGGAAGCGCGTGTAGGTGAACTCCGTTGAGGCGAGCGGATCTTTTTCCCGCCAATACAGCTCGCGGGCACGCATCTCGTCCTGCTTGATCGGAATGACGGAGACAGGCGCCGACGCATGTTTGAGCAGCGAGTGGCGCGCGACGTCGTACGCGATCGGCTCACGGCTGTCCCATCCGATAAATACCCTAAACGCATCAGTCATATTCACTACCCTAGCTTTCGATTTAAACGGTCGTACACTAACTAGTTGGCGATGGCTCGGCAACAATGGCAGTCGCCCAAGCCGGTTTCTCACAGATTTGTCCTGGCCTCGGTCTTGCTGGTTCGGGTGGAATTGGCCTCGCTCCCCAATGCCACACGCGCCCATTTCTGATAGGTGTAGCTGGCGGAATAAGCGGCAACCATCGCCCCAGTGGAACCGTCCAGAAATCCCAGCCGGAAAACATAGCTTCGCATATAGGCCCAGACGGAGCGCAAAACCGCCTTGCCTATCGAGCTTTTTTTGCCCTCGGCAAGCAGCCGCGCGGCGGACGCTTCCGCATACCGGCCAATCTTGTCGTGGGCATCCGCCAAGTCGGCGATGGAGTCGTGCTCGATCGGCTGGGACAATCGCCCGACCTTCCCGTTCACCACTACTTTCTCGTGCACGGTGTCGTCGCTGAAGCGCCCGGAGCGGCGACGAAATAGCCTGAGCACCAGATCGGGTGACCAGCCGCCATGGCGGACAATATGCCCGCAAAAGCGCGATCTTCTCGGTATTTCGAAGCCGTCATAGCCTTTTGGGTCGGCGATTGCGGCTCTGATTTCCGCACCGAGCGGCGCCTCCACCCACTCATCGGCATCCAGCGAAAGGATCCAATCCCCCGTTGCCGCGGCAAGCGCACGGTTTTTTTGCGCGCCGAAACCGGGCCAATCAAGGGTCATCAAAACCTTGGCTCCGAGATCACCGGCAATGTCCCTGGTTCTGTCGCTGCTGTCATTGTCTAGAACGACGATTTCGTCAGCAAAATCCACCGAACGAAGGCAGCGCGCGATGGACGCCTCCTCATTGCGGGTGATGATAACGACCGAGAGCACCGGCACGGTCAGAAGGTTCCGGCATCAAAGCTGCCGCTGTCATTCGAATGTATCTGCAGCATCGGCTCCCGGCCTGTTAGCGCACTGAGGGTACTAACCTAATCCAACAAAGTCGAAAATCATTTCAGATCAAGGCTTTCATACAGCGCCATCATTCGCTTTATCATGAGGTTGAAATCATAATGCTCGGCCGCCGCTCTCACCCGGGTCGCGGTCTCAAATCGTGACGACAACTGCAGCGCGTGCGCGAGCCCTGCAGCGAGGTCGCTTTCGCTGGCCGCGTCGCAAACAAGCGTCGGCTCGAACCGCTCGACAAGCTCGCGCGCTCCGCAGCCGGTGCTTACCACAGCGGGCAAGCCGCTGGCCATGGCCTCGATCACCACTGTGCCGAAAGGATCATAGATGGAAGGCAGCACGGCAATATCGGCCGCGCCGTACCACGGCAACATGTCCTTTTGCGGCCCCAGCATCTTGAGCCTTGCGCCGAGACCCAGCCTGTCACCAGTCTGCCTGAAGGCGTTGGCGCGCGAATCGTGGCCGACGACCCACAATTCCAGCTCGCCATCGAGCCTGGCGACAGCCCTCATCAGTGCAAGAAGCCCCTTTCGCGCAAAGCCCGAGCCGACAAACAGGACGACCGACCTGTTATCGTCGACGTCGAGCCGCGCGCGGACCGCGGTCCGATGCTGTTGGCGCAGTTGCGGATTGAAGCGGTCGAGGTCCACGCCGTTGGGGATATGGTGCACATTTTCCGCCGGATAATCGTAGTGACGGACAATGTCGTCTGCGACCATTTTCGAAATCGCAATGACAGCTTTGAGCCGTGGGCTGGCATAGGTTGCGCGCTCGAGGCGCAGCGTCTGGCGGTGAAAAGGGCTCAGCGCCATTGCCGCCCTGCCAAGCCGCGTCTGGAAACGCCGCCGCTCGGCAAGATAGGCGGCATGAACGCCCTCCCCGGCCCGGAAGACATCGCAGCACGGGAGGCGATCGTTGCTCTGCACCAGCGCCCGTGGCATCTCGGCGATCTTGCGGCAGGCGGCTTGAGCAAAGGACGTCGCCCGCAGCGAACGCGGAAAGCGGCGGCCGGCGCAATGGATGAACTCTATCCCTTCATTACGCGGCCAGTCGCCGGAGAGCACGGCCACCGGCCGCTGACGCGCCGCGAACGCGGCCATGATGTTTTCCAGCATGATCTCGCCTCCACCGAAAGGCGCATAACGCTGGCGCACGAACAGGATCGGCACTGTCGGTTCGGCTTGGACCTGCCGATCATGCTGAGACAGAGCCATTTGACCTCGCTACGCCGTGAAGATTTGCACATGATCGACTGGAGTGTCGTTTTCCTGAGGTAGACTGTGCGCCGCCGAGCAGAAGCCGCGCATTGCCGTCAGTAGCCGAAAGCCTCAAAATCCTCGGCATAGAGGCTAGAGACGATCCCGCGCGATCTCTTATCATAGTAATCGTCGGCCTTGCTCGTCGCATCCGTTCGGCTTTGGCTGCGGTGGATGGTGTTGCTGATTTGCCTGCCGCCACTGATCCGATCCCACACCTTTTGGAAGTCCTCGGCGAAATTTTCGACACGACCGATAAAATCAAACTCGGACGTGGGCATGACAAGCGACGATGTCTGCGGAGCCCAATGGAGGTCCGCATACAGCCAGCCATCTTCCAGGAGATCACAAAATTCACAGAAAGTCGGGATATTGCCGCGCTTACCGATGTTTTTCTTTCCCGTCGCGACCTTATCCAAATAGGCCGACAGCACGCGGCTGTAGGGATTCCGCACAAACGTGAACGCGAACACGTTCGAAATCGAATCAACCTGATCGACGGTCAATTGCGACGGACGCAACAGGGTGTCGCTCTGCAGCAATTGTTTCTTCGCGCCGGCGAGCTGGAACTTTTCGCGAAATTTAAGCTGGGCCAAGTTTATTGTGACCGTAGAGTTGGCCGACTTCGCAATGCGATTGTAGAAAAATCCGTGATCGGGATCAAACAATCCTTGCCGATCGGCGGTCAGTATCGTCAATTTGCCGCCATACGGGTATCGCTTGTAAAACGGAGAAGCCGGTATGGTCCTTTTGGCGACCGTTCGGCCAACCTTTGTTTTGATTTTCCGAAATCGTTTCAGCACATTCGACCTCGATCCGTGAGTGGTTTCGTCCCCCGTTTACCGTGCCCACCGCGGCGTATAGCGTAAGTCTGTCGACGCTGCCAAGTTAGAGATTGAATGTAAAAAATTTGGCGGAACATTTGCGTTGTCTAACGCCTTCCCACCCCGGAAAAACATCGCAGCACAAAAGGCGATCATTGTCCTGCACCAGGGCCGGAAGCGTTGGTCGTGCTGTGACAAGCCCGTGCGACGCGCGATGCCTCTATCCACCTCAATTGAGCTTTCGAACTTGGCGGGAGTTTCTTCGCAGTCTATTAAGCGCCGTAAGCCAGCCTTGGATAGGGCAATGCGGTAAAGACAGTCTGCCTGCTTACAGGCCTATGCCACGACAGGTAGACTGATTTCAAGGCGAGGGTTTTTGCCGATGACGACCAGCCATGTTTCGCCCGATAATGTCGTGCCGGGCAAACCCCAGCTCGGCGCATTCCGTCGCCTCGAGCGCTCGTTGCGGCCACGGCTGCAAAGCCTTCGCGACGTAGTCAGGGAGCCGTTTCTTGCCTGGGCGCATCCGGAAGCCCTCGCCTTCTACCGCAGGGCCGTGGCAACCGCATACCTGCCGGACGACTTGATCGACGTGGTCCCGCAACTCAAGATCCTGTACCTGGCAACGCCGAAGGCGGCCAGCAGCCGCATTCGAAGCAACCTTGCAGCCATGATCGGCAACGACACCGTGTCGGGGTGGCGCAGCGACCAGAACTGGAAGGTCCACAACCGAAAGGCGTCACGGTTGCAGGCGCCTCGCCATGGCATCGTGCAGTTCCACCACATGGCGACAAGTGCTGAAGCCTTGCGATTTACCTTCGTTCGCAATCCCTACACCAGGCTGTTGTCGTGCTGGGCCGACCAATATCGCGACCGTCCCCTTGTGCCTGGCTATGGCAGGGTCGAGGTCTATCTGGCCCACCGCGAACGGGCCGATCCGGCGCTGCCTGTCGGCGCTGACAAGAGCCTGTCCTTTGCAGATTTCGTCGCCTTTGCCTGCAAGACGTCCACATGGCGCATCGACAAACATTGGCAGAGGCAAAGCGACATTGTCGAAGTTCCAGGAGTTGCGTTCGACCTCATCGGCAAGACCGAGACTTTCGCAAAGGATTTCGAACGGGTTCTCGATCATGTCGGTGCAGGCGACGATATGCGGCGCGCGGCGATTCCGCCCCTGCACACCTCCTCGCGTCGCAGGCTTGCCGACTACTTCACGCCAGAACTGGCGGATTCCATCTATCGCGCATATGAGCGCGACTTCGATCAGTTTGGCTATGCGCGCGCGCTTCCAAAGTGAAAATATCGGGCGTATCGCTCAAAGGTACCCGAAAGCCTGCATCAGGGGCTTCCCACGGCCCTCGGTAAGCTCCGCCAATTCCTGCTGACCAAGGTCGGTCTTCCATCGTCCGCGCCCGTCATAGATCGGCTGATTGACCTGCTGGTTGCGGAGTGCAGTATGTTGCTTCTCAAGTTCGACTTCGGCCGGCTTGAACCATTGCTGCGGCTTCCTGTGATAGTCGAGCAGGTCCGGGCTGAAGGGCAGGTTGAGAAAGCCGCAGATGCGCTCGACGATCTTGGCCGGATCCTCGACCAGATCCTCGTAGCGATAGATCAGTACATCCGGCTGTCCTTGTTCGGCGAGAACGAGCGCATTGTCGCCGATCCAGCGGTCGAGCGCCTCCCTTGGATCGCCAAGACGCTTGGCCAATGACGCCACGACGTCGCGCCCGTCCCGCACCGGCATCACGAAACGCGCCCCGGGCACGAGGCGGCGAATACGGCCGACGCGACGGATATGCCGCGGCGTTTTTTCAAGCAGCAAGGTCTTTCCGGCACCGCGCGCCGCGCGCTTCAGCTTCCAATAGCGAAACATCGCCAGCGGCGTCCATTTGAAGAAGACATTGGTTTCCTGGAACGGCAGGTAGACGTCGGGATGGGCTGCGAGGATCGTCGCGATCAACGTCGTGCCGCTATGACCGCAGCCGCATATGAATCCGGTCCGCATCACCATGTCGGCAGTGCTCCCATGGCCCGACCCCGCTCCGTCACGGCGAAAAAGAAATGCTGGCAGCCTTGAGGGTGGCTATGCGGAGGCATTCGAAAACTTGGCGCCTTTCAGGAAACCGGACAATACCGCCTCCTGATAGCTTTCCTCGGATTGCGAAGCCACGGCCGTTCGCTTCCAGCTTTGTGGAAGACCAAATCCCTGCTTCTTACGTTTGAGCGTGCTTGCCGGCAAAACATTGCGATATGCGTATTTAAGCCCGCCCTTAAGCTGGCCATCCTTGTAAAGAAACGACTCCGGCAGGCTGAACGCATATTCGATCATCGTTCGCGACAGGAACGGGATACGCGCTTCGAGCGAAACCGACATGCTCAACCGATCGACCTTGGTCAGGATATTGTTGGGCAGACTGGTATGAAAATCGAGATATTGCAGGCTGCGCAACGGTCCGAGTTCCGGCTTCCACCACGCCCTGAGATGGGCGAGTTCATCATAGTCAGCAGCGATGGCAAGGCGTTCGCGATAGACGTCGCGCTGCCATCTCGTTCTGCCGGAGCCAATGGCGATGGAGAGCTCGACCGGGTCGCGCGTGGTGATCAGGCGCAAATTGCGGTCCTTCAGGCGCCACCCGCTCTGTGAACCGAACGGGACGAAACGTTGCTTCCTGCGAATGCCGCTAAACCGCTTGTATGAGCGATAGCCGCCGAAAAGCTCGTCCCCGCCATCGCCCGTCAGCACGACGGTCCTGTCGCGGCTGGCAAATTCGCAGACACGAAACGCCGGGATGGCGGCCTTGTCGGAAAGCGGCTCGTCATACCATTCCCGCGTGCGGTCGAAGACGTCATCGAGCTCTGTCGGCTGCAGGATCCGGATCGCGTGTTCGGCGCCGAACAGCGCCGCGACCTTGGCCGCCTGCGCGCTCTCGTCAAATCTCGGATCTTCGAAGCCGATCGAAAACGCCTTTGCCGTGGGGTTCACCGCAACGGCATGCGACAGGACAACCGCCGAGTCTATGCCGCCACTGAGAAAATAGCCGACCGGCACATCGCTCACCAGGTGAGCGGCAACGCTCGCCTGCATGCGGTCCCGCAGCCCGTCGGCCAGGCGGTCGTCATTGTCCGAGCGGAGTTCGGTAGGCATGGTCCAGTAACGCCCGACATCGACGCGGCCGGTTTCCAGATCGAATGTCAGCCGACTTGCGGCCGGAAGTTTGAAGATATTGCGGTAGAGGCTTTTGGGCGCTGGAATATAGCGGCATGCGAGATAGTCCAGGACAGCCGTCTCGTCGATCGGCGGCAGATCGTCGCCGAGCCAGGCCTGCAGCGCTTTGAGTTCCGACGCCCAGGCAAATCGGCGTCCCGAATGGAAGTAGAAGAACGGCTTCATGCCCGGCCGGTCGCGGATCGCATGCAGCTTGCGGCGTTCCCCGTCATGGATCACCGCCGCATACATGCCGTCCAGCTTCTCGCAGAGCCCTTCGAGCCCCCACACCCGATAGCCATGCAGCACAACTTCGGAATCGGACTGCGAGGTGAATACGCAGCCTTTGGCAATCAGATCGGCGCGGAGCTCGCGATAGTTGTAGATCTCACCATTGACCGTGATCGCGAACTTCCCGTCGGCGCTGACCATGGGCTGATTGCCTGCCGCCGAGAGGTCGATAATGCTGAGACGCCGAAACCCGTGATAGAGATCGCTGGTGACACGTGCGCCGCCATAATTCGGGCCGCGGTGCACAAGCGTGTCGCGGGCCTGGTCGGCACGATGGATATCGTCGGGCGAAAAGCCCTCGGCACGATAGACGCCGAACAATCCGCACATCATTGGCTCCGCAGGAAGATCTTCGGTTCGAAAGCTTTTTGCCGGCTCCGCCAGCCGGGCCAGACCAGTATAGGAAACTGCCTGGATGCTCAACCGCCCTGCTGATTTGTACGGTCAGGCTCGAGCGGCCTCGAGCAGGCGCCTCATGTTCTTCTCCGCCTCGTCCATCACCTCGGCCCAGGGCCGTAGGCGGCCGTGATCTGGGGATCGGCCCGGGCCGAGCGCGCGGGCCGATAGAACTCGCATGATGGATCGCTGTGGCCAGCCAGACCTGCTTCTCGGCCTTCTCGAACCGGAGAGCAGAACCTAGATGGCAAAAAAGGCATCGGCATATGAGGCAAAATCGTAGCTATCGGCGTCGTGCCGCTATGTCCGCATCCGCAGACAAACCGATGCATCGGATCAATTCACACCTGCCCCTGTCGCCGATATAAGATATGCCATGCCGCAGGAAGGCCTCATCGAGCCGCTTCCAGTAATCGAGCCGCGCAAGTACATTGTCGCAGAAGGCTACATCATCTACGCTGAGGTAGTCCAAATAACCACCGACCTTACCTTTTCGAACCTTGAAACTTTCCGGGTCGTCAGGATTGCGTGGTCGCAATTTTCCGCCATAGCGCGCACCCAGTTCTCCTGAGATTTCAGATTGCTGCATTCGTTTGAACGACCTACTGACGACCACATCAGCAAGGTTGGACTCGTCGAAGGACTTTCCCACAAAGTTTCCGACACTGCGCAAAGCGTCGTTTGTATCCCGCTGCATATCTTCATAGCGCAGAAGCGCAATTTTTCGCATGTAACTTGCGGCTGCGAACCACTGCAGATTGAAAAGGGCAATCTTCTCGACGCCGTGTTTGGGGCTCCTTACACATTCGCCTATCGGACCTGCTCCCAGCTGATGGCGTTTGCAAACCTGAAAATATCCAGACACCACAGTGTCGCGGGGGTCTCGCGTCAGAAATAGGATCCGCTGCCGTTTGTAGCGTGATTTGTCGGTGCTGATCTGTGCAATGTCACGCAGCTCCTTGTGGTCGGAACCATCATGCGTGTAAGCCGCATTGACGCCCAGATCGTCAAGCATTACGCGCAGCCACGTCCGCCCGGACTTGGGAAACGAGACGACAAGGAGTGGCGGCCTTTTTGCGAAGAAGTTGGACAACAATCTCAACTTAGGCCTCCGATTGCGAGCACTTTGATTGCGCAAATCAGCGGTTGTAAATATCGATCAAAGCATTGGCGATCCGTTGCGAAGCTGGCATCTTTGGATCAATCGACAGATTGGCATTGAGGAAGTCCCGGCTTTGCTCAAAATAGGTCGGTCTTGACCTGACCGCAGCAAGGATATCGTCGACGAGTTGATGCTCCGACCATGTTGGTTTGAAAGCGCCCATAGGACTGTCGAACTCGACCATCGGCGAAACCAGCGGAAAGAGCACCACCGGAATGCCGCAGGCGATCGCTTCGTAAACCGTGGTGCTTGGGCGAGTTACTAGCGCCAGGGCGTCCGGGAGCAGTTGTGCGAAGTCTACGGGCGATTTGTTCGGCATGTCGACTTTTGCGAACATCGTGGGATGGACACTAACGACATGGGCAAGGCCGAGTTTCGCACATGCGGCTGCCACCGCTTCAATCGATTGGCGGTCTGCGAGGTCTTCGATATCCCCCTTGAAGTTCACCAGCACGAAAAGCCCTTCATCGTGCCTGGCGCCCGCGTTTTCGACGGCACGCTCAATTACCGGGGAGCCGACAATGTAGGTCGGTTGTCGTCGTTGCTGCAGCGCTGCCGGTCCCATCGACAGGATGTAGTCAGCTCTCACAAATCGATGCGGCTGCAGCAGTCTCGCACCTCCGATGAGGCCGACCACACGGACCATTCCGAAGTTGATAGAATCTATGAACCGCCTAAAAAATTGCGGTGCATAGTCATTTCCAGTCACCAGCATGTCGCAGGGTCTGATCGTCCGCTTGAGCTCAGCAAAGCTGATATGCGACATTCCCCGGGCGTTTAGTTCAGGGCGTGCGACGCCGCCGCGTTTCAATCCGTCAATATGCGCGAATACGCATTGAATGCCGCCGTCGACCAGAAGTTGAGCCGCATCAGCCAGCAGACGAACATTGTTGCGATTGTGTGGGACGAAGTAGACCGTCCTCGTCTCTGCCCTGCCGCGAGCGTAGATACGCCCCCGCCTGAACAGGTTTCCTGGATGCACAAGCCTGTACACCGCGAGGAGCCGCTGCACAAAGTCTTCGCTGATAAGAGAAGCCGACTTGTTCCCCGACCTACCCAAAGATATGCATCGCCCTCCAAGTCTTGAACCAGCCGCCAGCCGGCAGTTTACAGCGTTCTCGCCGTAAAAAAAGGCCCTTGACCACTTGGCTGCTGTGGCCTTCCTAGTGCGTTCGCGATGCCAGGCGTGGCGGAGTCAACTAGAGGCGATGAGTGAGCACATGTGGTGTCGCGCCTCGTCCATCACCTCGGCCCAGGGCCGTTCGCGCTTTGAGACCAGCACGGCCGAAGGATAGTAGGGCGTGCGGTCGCCCTCCACTGGCCACGAACGTTTGAAGCCGTCACCAAGGATGAAGACCGACGGGACGCCGAGGGCGCCCGCCAGGTGGGCCCCGGTGTTGCTGATGGTTACGACGGCGTCCATCGCTGCAACCTGCGCGGCGAACATGTCCATGTCGACAAGCTGATCCACGGTAGGGTCGTGCAACACACGTGTCGGGTCGCCATCGGTCAAGATTTTCAGGTCTGACTCGGTCCGGCCATATTGCAGCGAAACGAACCGAAGGTCCTGTCGGCCAAGCAGGGGACGCCACGCCGCCAGCGGCGGCAGGTCCTTGCCGGGATTGGAGCTGCCCCATGCGACGCCGACCAGCGGCCGGCCGTCCTCGCTGTAGCGGGCGCGAAGTTCAGCGACCCGCGCCGGATCCGGTTTAAGCGGGACGAAATGCTCCCGGATCGTCGCCTCATTGGTTTCGAACACAGCAGTCAGATGCTGGACGCCGGCAAAGGCCTGCGCCTCGGCGTAGGCGGCCTTGTTCCCGGGACCGACAGCCCGCACATCGGCAATGGGAAATGTCCGCTGAAACAACGGCACCAACCGATGCTCGACGAGCACGATCAATCGTGCGGCGCGGGCGAGCGCGCGGCCGACGGAACTCGCATGATGGATCGCGGTGGCCAGCCCCTGCTTCTCGGTCTCCATCAGGTCGACGAGCAGTACCTGGCCCGAGACATCCTGGCCGAGCCACTCACGCTCGACACGGCCTTCAACGATATGGCGCCGGGCGATCTTGAGTTCGGCCGCCGGGCCGTAAGCGCCCATCCGCATCAGCGCCTTGCCGAGCTCGTCGAGCAGATGTACCTCGCCCCTCGACTTCGCGATCGATGCTAGCGCCAGGGCTTTCGGCAGCGCGGCCGACCAATCGCGCGCCTCGATGCTTCGCCGATAATCCGCCATCTGATCGGCAATATCGCCGTCACGCCAGCGAAGGAAAAGCTGCCGCCGATGACTGCGGAACCAAACCTTGTATTTGTAGCCGGCAAGCGCGATAGCGCGGCGGAACCGGAGAAGAAATCGGCTATCGGCCATCAGCAACTCCACTGATGATTTGCCTGATCCGTCCACCTGCTTCCTGCATTGCGGACGCCCATGCCTGGCCGCCTTTTCTGACCAGTCGAACGCTTGGATATGTGGCCACGGTCTCGCCGAAGGCGGGCCACGACAGCCGAAACCCGTCGTCGAGCATGACGACCGTTGGGACGCCAAGCGCCCCCGCCAGATTGGCGCCGGTATTGCTGATCGTCACCACGGCATCGAGCGCAGCGATTTGCGCGGCAAAGCGGTCCATATCCGACAACTGGTCGACGGAAGCGTCATGGATGATGCGTCCCGGCGCCCAGTGCTCGAACTCGGAGAGCGCCGGCCCGACATCGCCATATTGCAGGCTGACGAAACGTCCCGGCAGGCTGCCGAGCAACGCCCGCCAATCGTCCAGGGCCGGCAGGTCCTTGGCCTTGTTCAGGCTTCCCCAGGCAAAGCCGATCAGAGGACCGGGGCCGCGATCGAGGTAGGTGCTGCGCAACTCGGCGACCAATCGGCGGTCCGGCTCCAACGGGACGAAGGGCGCGCGTGCTGCCGGTTCATCCGGCCAGAAGTGCTTCGCCAGTGTCTCGAAGCAGGCGAAGACATCGGCGTCCACCGCCGCCACCTCCCCCTGTTCCTCCAGCCTGAGATCGAGCGCAGGATATGTTCGGCGATAGAGTGGCACCAGTCGCGGCTCGACCGAGACGATGCATCGCTCGGCAGCCGCGATCACCGGGCCAAGCAACGACGCGAACTGAAGGAAAATCGCAAGATCGCCTTCGCGGCGCTCGACGGCAAGCCTGCGACCCGCAAGATCACTGCCATCCCATTCGGGCCTGCCTGGCATTTGCTTGCTCGACGCAATCAACTGCCAGGCACGGTTCCCGCCGCCGAGACGTCTGAGGCCACGCCCGGCTTTCTTGACAAGCCCGCGATCGCCAAGCTGCTCACCCAGCAGGCCGAGTGCCAGCGCATGGTCCCGGGCCGCCTTCCAGTCGCTTCGCTCGACGCTCTCCGCCATCAGCCTCATATGCCGTTCGACGCTTTCGTCGGCATGACGCGAGGGCCGTTTAAGAAGTTCCTTTGCTCGATCAAAAAGTGTCTGTAGCCGCTTGCCCGCGCCTGCTTGCGGGCGCAGGTCCGCAGCTTTTGCTTTTTGAAGGACGGATCGTCTGTTCGGCACGGCGATCCTCAACAGGCAGCGTCGGAATGCGTCGTCAAGATCGACGAGAGTCTTTGACCAACCTCGTCGAGCACCACCGACCACGCGCGCCCTTCCTTACGAATGACGACGCCCTTCGGGTACCAAGGCGTTCGATCGCCGATGACTGGCCACGCCGTCTGAAAATTGTCGTCGATCAGGAAAATAGTCGGAATACCAAGTGCTCCGGATAGATGAGCCGCCGTGTTGCTGATCGTCACGACGGCATCGAGCGCTGCGACCTGTGCAGCGAACCGGTCCATATCGACCATCTGGTCAACGCTGTCGTCATAGATAAGACGCGCGTCATTGCCATTGCGCAGGCGCCGCAGCGCCGGCTTGATCTGTCCGTACTGAAGCGAAACGAATGTCGCTTGTGTCTGGGCGATGAACCGTGCCCATTCGGGGAAGTCAGGCACGTCCTTGGTGTGGGATTTGCTACCCCAGGAGAGGCCGACCAGCGGCAGATCCGTGATCGAGCGATAATGCTTGCGGAATGTCTCGACGAGCCCAGGATCTGCTCGCAGCGGCACGAAGTCGGCGGCAAGTTTCTCGGCATCGCGTCCGAACACCCAGGCGAGATCTTCGAAGGTCGCACGTTTGTCGCCGATCACATCCTGCTGCGCCGGGACCACGGTCGCCTTCGGGAACGTTCGCTGCAGAATTGATATGAGCCGCGGCTCTGCCCGAATTGTTGCACTTTGCGCATAGGCAGCGGCGGCGCCGGCCAGTCGCGCGTGGCGGATAACCCGGCCAAGGCTGCGCGGGTCATCCTCCACAAGATCGATCAGCAGTGTATCCGAACCGAGGTTCTCCCCGGTCCACTCGTTGGCATTTTTCCCCTTCCGCAGCCGGCGAGCGGTAAGCCGAAGCTCGGCCGCCCGGGCGAAGTTGCCCAGCCGTTCGAAGGCCTGTCCTGCCTTCTGCATCAGCTCGGGGTTGCGGGAACGGTCAGCCATGATGGCCATTTCATTGATACTTGCTTCAAGGCCTGTCCAGTCCCTGCGCGCGATCAGCGCGTCGGCCTTGGCCTGCAGCTCAAGAACGGAATGAGGCTTGGAGCCGGCAAACAATGTCCGCGCGGCCTTTGTGTATCGGCGCAATCGCAGGCCTATCCCAGCAATCACATACCTGACATAGGAACCGTGATAAAAACTGGTCATCGCCGTCAGCGCAAAACGCTTTGCCGCAGCTGCTTGCTGCCCTCGACGATCGGGCCGGACGCCTCCAGGTGAAAGATCGAGCGATAAATTTCGCTGCGCCTGGCAAGCTCGTCATGAGTCCCGGCGTCCGCCAGAATGCCAGCGTCAAACACCAGGATGCGATCGGCTGCCTTGATGGTTGAAAGCCTGTGCGCAATGCAGATCACCGTGCGCTCGAATGCATCGTCGAAAGCAGCCTCCATGACCGCCCGTTCGTTTTCGCCGTCAAGCGCGGACGTTGCTTCATCATAGACGATTACCGGAGCATTCTTGAGCAGCGCGCGCGCGATGGCGACGCGTTGTTTCTGCCCGCCCGACAGGTTGGTGCCACTCGGCCCGACAAGAGTGTCGAGCCCGTTTTCAAGGCTGGAGGAAAAGCTGGTGACCCGGGCGAGGTCCGCCGCGGACTCGATTTCCTGATCGGTGGCGCCCGGGCGTCCGTCGCGGATGTTGTCGCGGATCGAGCCTTCGAACAGGAAGACATCCTGTGACACCAGTGCGATATTGTCGCGAACGTCGGCGAGGCCGATCTTGGAAATGTCCTTTCCGTCGATGAGGATCCGGCCCTTGTCCGGCTCAATGAGGCGCAGGATCAGATTGACGATGGTGGTCTTGCCGGCGCCGGAGCGGCCGACGATCGCCAGCTTCTCACGGGGCCGTACCTCGAAGGAAACGCCGTGCAGCGCCGGGCTGTTGCCTTCGTAGGAGAAGGCCACATCTTCAAAACGGATACCGCCCTCGACATCGGTGAGGCGCTCGCCGGCGGTTGCGAGTTGTCGCTGCTCGGGCGTATCGATCAAATCATACATCTGCTCAACCGCCACCATCTGCTTCTGGATATCGACATTGACGCGGGCCAGCCGCTTGGCGGGCTCATAGGCAAGCAGAAAGGCGGTTATGAAGGCCATGAACTCGCCCGGGGTCTTGCCGTTGCCGAGGGTCTGCCAACTGGCATAAATGACGAACAGCCCGATGATCACGCCGCCGCCGGTCTCCATCAACGGACTCATCAACGCTGACGTCCGGTTTATCTGGATGCCGCGCCTTTCCATCTTGCCGACGGCCTTTGCGAAGCTGGCGACCGCCTTGTCTTCGAGCTGAAAGGACTTGATGGTCCGGATACCTTCGACGGCTTCCGTGCCGATCGACTGGACCAGTGCAGCCAACTCCGTCTCGCCCCTTGCCAGCGCCTTGAGCTTCCTGGTTATGGCGCCCACCGACAGGAACAGCAGCGGCAGAACCGCCACGGATATCAGCGACATCATCGGATCCTGCTTGACCATGACACTTGCCAGGCCAATCAGCGTCAGCACATCGGAGACGGTGCTGCTCGTGAGCGTGAGAATAACGGATGACCCGGCGCGCGCGTTGAACATGATCTTGGAGACGAATTTCGCCGGATGCTGATTGGCGAAACGACCGATGTCGAAACGCACCATTCGGGAAAACTGGCGGTTTTGCAGGTCCGAGACGATAGCCCGGCGAATCTTCCCCGTCGTGATGGTCTGGCAATAGGCGGCTATGCCCTTAACCAGGAAAATGCCGATGATTACGGCGCTGATACCCCATGCGGCGGCAGCGTTGCGTTCCACATAGATGCTATTGACCATGGTGCTCATGATCCAAGCCGACGCGGCGGTCGTCGCCGCAACGGCGATCGAACACAGCAAACCGACGAGATACAGCGTTTTGTGCGGCGGCAGATTCTCGATGATCAGACGCTTAACCAGCGGGTATGCCAGCACCGCCGAAATTCGTCTCTTTGCGCTCATTCCATTTCCCGATGCGATGTGCGTTGGTACCGGAGGGCCTCTGCTCTCTGCCGACCCGCACGATTTCGGGACGCCGCTTGAGCATCCGCGATAGTTCATATCCTATTCCATGTCTGTGGCTTCGTTCGGAGCCGCAGTCAATGCCGAACCCGACTCATTGAATGGCGACCGTCAAGGCTGCCGCACGGGCTCAATCGGCTCGGTGATACGCCGCGTCCTTGACAAGCTTTGTTCCTTCGGCTCAATCGTTTGCCAATAGCTTGGGTGCATTCTCGTGGTGGGCGAAAATAGTGTCTGACATTCACAACGTGCCCTCCAAGAGGGCTGCGACCAATGGTTGGTTTTCCGACTTGGTGTGTGCATCGACGTTCTTTGGGGTGGTATTTCCCGTCGGATTTGCACGCCGGTTGGTCAGAGTGATCTGCCGACGGCTCCAAAGAACGCATTCCAATGATACATTTTGGATTGAACGAAGAACCAAGAACGATTTGAACTCGATGACCAATCAGTTTTGAAGACAATATTATGACCAATATATTGGGCATATCGGCTTTCTACCACGACAGCGCGGCCTCCCTCGTCGTCGACGGCGCCATCATTTCGGCGGCCCAGGAGGAGCGGTTCACCCGTCGAAAAGCCGACGAACGCTTCCCCTCAAACGCCATTCGGTCCGTTTTGCAGACCGGCGGTGTCTTGCTGAAGGATGTGGACTACGTCGTATTCTATGAAAAGCCGCTGCTAAAATTTTCGCGTCTGCTTGAAACCTATCTCGACGCCGCTCCTAGCGGATTCGATTCATTCCGAAAGGCGATGCCCGCTTGGCTGACGGGAAAATTATTTCAGAAGAGGATCATTTTCGACGAACTCCGCAGAATCGACCGCGGCTTCAAGGATCCATCCCGGATCCTTTTTTCCGAACACCACGTGAGCCACGCGGCCAGCGCGTTTTTCCCGTCGCCCTTTAACGAAGCTGTGGTTTTAACTCTCGACGGCGTTGGCGAGAAAGCAACCACGACAGTTGCGATCGGCAGGGGCGCAACTCTCGATGTCGTGCGGGAATTGCGGTTTCCGCATTCGCTCGGGCTTCTATACGCAGCGTTCTGTTATTATCTCGGCTTCAAGATAAACAGTGGCGAATACAAGGTGATGGGGCTGGCTCCCTATGGTGTGCCTCGGTTCAAATCGCTGATCCTGGAAAAGCTGGTCGACCTGAAGGAGGACGGAACCTTCCGTCTCGACCAAAGCTATTTCGCGTATGCCACTGGACTGAAAATGACGAACGCACGGTTCGCCAGCCTCTTCGGACAGCCGGTAAGGCGCCCTGATACCGATCTGTTAACTGATTTTCACATGGACGTTGCCGCGTCCATCCAAGCCGTCGCCGATGAGATCGTTCTTCGGCTGACCCGCAGCTTGGCACGAGATTTTGCAATTCCCAATCTGTGCATGGCCGGCGGTGTGGCGCTTAACTGCGTGGCGAACGGCAAAGTGCTCAGAGATGGTGCCTTCAAGAGAATCTGGGTTCAGCCCGCAGCCGGCGACGCAGGAGGCTCGCTTGGGGCCGCACTCGCCGCCTGGCATCTTAAACTCGGCGGTGAGCGGGTTATAGCCAAGCAAGATTCCATGAAAGGGAGTTATCTCGGTCCGGAATTCGGTCAGAGCGAGATCGAAGCGCAACTCAGCCGAGCCAAAGCCGTTTTCGAAGTCATGCCAACCGACCAACTGATCGATGCCACGGCTGCGGCGCTGGCCGACGGCAAGGCGGTGGGGTGGTTCCAGGGCAGGATGGAATTCGGACCACGGGCGCTTGGCAACAGATCCATCCTTGCAGATCCGCGGTCGGACCATATGCAGAAGACGCTCAATCTCAAGGTCAAGTTTCGCGAGAGTTTTCGTCCGTTCGCCCCCTCAGTCCTGTCGGCACATGTGTCGGACTGGTTCGATCTGGAGGGTGAATCGCCTTATATGCTCCTCGTTGCTCCGGTTAAGCAGAGCCGTCACCGCGCGATGACTGCATCCGAGGCCGCTATGTTCGGAATAGACAAGCTGAACGTCCGTCGGTCCGAGATTCCTGCCGTCACGCATGTCGACTATTCGGCCAGGGTTCAGACGGTGCACGTCGAGACCAACCCGCTATACCACGCGTTGATCACCCGGTTTGAAGCGCTTACCGGCTGTCCTGTCTTGGTGAACACCAGTTTCAATGTGCGCAGCGAGCCGATCGTATGTTCCCCTACGGATGCTTTTCGCTGCTTCATGGGAACGGATCTGGACGTGCTGGTGGCTGGTAACTGCGTTCTCCATAAGCCGAAGCAGGATTCCGCCCTCGCAATGGACTACCGCGGTGAGTTTGAGCCCGATTGAGCGCGCGCACGAAAGGCGTTGCTACATGGTGTCGAGATGAACGTGGTTAAAAAGCAACTTTGGAGAGCGCGGCGCACTTTGCGCAAAGGCCTCATTATGCTTCTAGGCGATAGGGCGCTGCTCCAGATCGGTTTCCCAGGCTTGATTGCCAAATGGGCTGGTTGCCCGACACCTTTGGTTCGGCCAAACCCCTATACCCTATATGAGCTGAATCCTGTGTGGCACTCGGGCAACGGCAGATCGAGACACAATAGCCTGGGCTTCCGGGGCCCGGAAACCGCCATGCCGAAGCCGGAGCAATGTCTAAGAGTTGTCTGTATGGGAGAATCGTCTACTTATTGTACCGGAATAGAAGACGATAGCCGTACTTATCCGCACCGGCTGGGCGAATACCTGAGGGATCTGAAACCGGGAGTCGAAATTGACATCGTCAACGCAGGAGTTGGCGGATATACCTCGGTCGAGAACGTTTTGAGACTTCTTTTCCACGTAGCACCATTGTCACCTAATCTTATCGTATACTACTATACCCACAATGATGTTCATCCTCGCCGACTGGAAGGACTGTCTCGAGACTACAACCAGTATTCCTGCTCCTGGTTCGAGCCACCGTCAGGTGGCGGGCTTTCGGGTTGGTTCAAAAGACGGCAAAATCTGGCGACCGCGTATGTCGGGAACATTGTTCGACGTCGAGGCGATGGACGTCGAAATTCGAAGCACATTGCGCACAATCCACCAGACGCGTTTCGTGCGAACTTTAGTGCACTGGTCGTCCTCGCAAAGGCAGCCGGAGCCTCGGTTCTCTTCGTAAACCCCAATTATCGGCAGGAAGACCCAAACGATCCCGCTGCAAACGCGGTTTGGGAACACAGACGCATTGTGGAAGACATAGCCAAGCGAACCGGCGCCTCGGTCGTTGATCTCCATGGATCGTTGCCTTACCTTTGCCAACGCAGCGAGACTTTGGATAGAAATTATTACGACGAGGTGCATTTCACCGAGAAGGGAGCGGATTCTGCTGCCAGGTTTGTTGCCAACGCGATTATGGAACAGGGTCTTCTGAACTTTTCCAAAGAGAAACCTCTAATATACTGACGTATACGAGAGAAAACTATGAATGTTTTCCATGAATAGTATATTTTTTTGGACATCCGCTGCTTTGCTGGTTGTAGCCGCAATAGCATTGGTGCGGATGGTCATAAAAAAACGAGGAAAAGCTGACGAGGAAGCTGAGCCGGAGGACAATTACCCTCTCTGGTAGGCCCTAATCCCTCGGTCTGCCTTGGGTTACGCCAGACGTGCGCGAGAGAGATCCCCCGGTCCCAAGGGCGCGGCTCATGTTGCGTTGCCGATCCACCAAAGGCGATTTCTGCACAACTGTCGGGGTCAGCGGACAGCCCGACAGACGCCTTAATGAAGCGTGAAGCGGGACCAGACTGCGCCGCGACAACATGCGCCAAAAGAACCGCATCTGAGGTCTGACGTCGTTCGAATAGTCAATCTTGAATCCTTCTGATTGCAGCTAGCCGCGAAGCGGACTACATGTCCGGCATTGCGGTTGGGGCCAGCTGTGACCACTATGGAGCGACTGTGCCATTTCTGGAGCGAGTTAAACGAAGGTACCTTCGGATACGCAATCGACTCGGATACGCCAAACCTGTCCGTCTGATGGCGTCGGATAAATTGAACGCGAAGTATGGCGACTTTGTAAGCTCTGGCGCCATTACTATACGCAAAACCCCCGTTTTAACTTCTGACGATATATTCTTCACGATGGGGAGTTGCTTTGCGCAGGAAATTCGACGCGCGTTGACAAACAGACGCATCGCATGCGTCCCGTCCTACGGAAATATCAGCTTCGACCCCGCGGAGGCCATTGTAGATGAGCTGCCTCGGCAGGAACATATGAACTTCTACAACACTTTCACTGTTCGCCTCCAGCTCGAGCAAATGCTTGGCGTGTGGGATCAGGCAGACGACGACTGGTGGCAGGTCAAGAAACGCGTCCCTTGGGGCTCGGCCAGCTTTCAGGACCCGTATCGGCGCGGTATTTTCGCCAAATCTCCGGAAGTTCTCAAAGAGGTGATCGGGAGCGTAAACCGGGAGATGCGGGCTGGCTTCGATGCCGCCACGGCATTCATATTCACCTTTGGAATGACCGAGGTCTTCATCAACAAGGCCAGTGGCAAAGCAGCAGCGCAGAAGCCGCTCTATCTCGGCGGCGGCGGAATGCAGGAAACAACGCTTCACGTCAGCAGCTTTCAGGAAAACTACGCCAACGTGATGGCTGCCGTGGACATGGTCCGTGAACGCAAACCCGATGCGCCGATAATTCTCACGGTCTCACCGGTTGCATTGGCGCGCACATTTCAGGACGCGGATGTCGTCACCGCGAGCACTGAAGGCAAGTCCGTTCTTCGCGCCGTGCTTGGTCAAGTCTGCCGGGAACGGGACAATGTCCATTATCTTCCCTCGTTCGAGCTTGTCACCTATGGGGGCCTTGCTCGTAGCTACAGAGAGGACTTGCGGCACGTAAAGAACTCAGTCGTCGACGAGATCGTTGAGCAGTTCTTCAATGCCTATTTTGCTCCGTCTCAGGTGCCATCAAGCGAGAATTGATACCCGTGCCCTGCCGATTTCCATCATGGCTTTCGGCGACGTCCTCGCTTCATCCGATGGAGAGCCGCCGCAACCATTCAGGACTAGCTTGCCTTTACGACAATCGCCTGCCCCGTTGGAAGTTCGATAATGCCTTCCGGGCGGTTTTCGAAGAAATGGTCAAAGGCCTTTCGGGCTCCAGGACAGAGCGCGGAGCCGTAGTCATCGCATATGATGATGCCATGTGCGCACACCCGATCGTAGAAGAAGGCAAGCGCGTCACGCGTCGGCTCGTATAGATCGACGTCAATATGGACCAGGGCGAAACGCCGGTCGGCTACGCTGGGAAAAGTTTCCGGTATCCATCCCACATGAAAAGTTGTGTTGCCGAAGTCCGAAATATTCTCTCTGGCTACCCTCTCGTCAGTGCTGAGATCGCCGGACTTCCACGGCGTTTGGCCGTTTCGCTTGCGATCCTCTGCGGTCGGTTCCGAGAGGCCGGCGAACGAGTCGAAAAGGTGATAGTGCCGTGGCCGAAGATCGCTCATCAGCATGAATATCGTCGACCGGCCTTGCCTTACGCCGCATTCGGCCACATCGCCGTCGATCCGCTCGATCGATCGTAGGCAGCTTTGCAGGACAAAAGCTCGCGGATCTGGAATCCCGCGGATGTTTTTGACCCGCTGCAGTGCCTTGCGGAAAAATGGCTGGTCCTTCCAGACCATATGGCTGGAATAGACATAGAAGCCGTATCTGTCCGCCTTCTTCTGTGCGATCTTATACCAAGCCACGCCTCGGCGTTTGTTTGAAAAAACAGCAAGTGCCGCGTCTCTCAATTTCACCTGTATCCTCCAGCATTCGGTATGTGTTCTGATGACGGCAGAGAGAAACTCTGCCGTCATCAGACATGGCCTTATCCCGCAACGAAGCGCTTCCGGTGCACGTAATAAGCCAAGATCGGGAATGGAACTCCCATGCACTGCGACTCAAGATCACGGTCACGTACCAGGCCGGTCCGGAAATTGGTCGATTGCCAGCGGAAGTTAGCACACTGCCCGGCTTAATCTGCGCGCCGCAACGATGGCGCGGCACCTCCTCATCACATATTTGCGCACAGCAGGGCAATGCCCGCAGCAGATGTGCGTCGAAAGTGTCAGGCGCCCTCGTCGCGCCTGGAGCGTCAGAGAGCCCAACTCGGCGACCAGGGAGATCAGGCCGTCGCGATCGCGGATCAGTCTCGCCGCGCTCGCCTTGGTCAGTCCCCTGCCCTCGAGATCCTGGAACGCTACGGTAGCCCTGGGCCGACAAACGGGAGCATAAATAGTTCCCCTGTCGGCAAGGCAAGCCATGTTTGTTCTTGCTTTGTGCCGGCAGCTATGCTACTAATTTGCTTATGGTGCTGATTTGCGCCAACGACCGCCTTGCCGCGACATGCGGTTTTTCAGCCAGGCTCGACAAAGCTCGCCCGCATTGCGGGCCCTTTGGCCAATCACGGTCGAGTGCCAGCCTTTTCGGCAGCTTCCGAGAAGGGAAATCGGAATAGCAGCTTCCGGTTCTCGTCGCAGATTTCGAAGGAAAGACCTGTCAGGACCGGGCTGCCGCTGAGCAGGCCCTCGGCCAGGATTTCCTTGGCCGAAGCCATGGCGTTATCCTGAGCCGCGGACAAACCGTCCAACTCCTGACCCTCGAAATCTTCCGTCAAGCGGCCGTCATTGTTTCGGAAGTGAAAAAAATATCTCGGCATGCCGGTTCCGGTTGGTCGGTTTATCTAATTTTAGCCTTCATGCGTCAGGTCGATCGAACAGCACCCCCAGCCCATGTTCGAACGCACATGCCGCAATCATGTCGTCCAAGGCTTTTCCGGAGACCGGGCAATTCGGCATGACAGCCCTGATGGCGATCTCAGCCGCTGCGGTAGAAACCTCATCGTGGCGCCTCTTCCTGGTCTCGATATATTGCCCGATCAGAATTTTCAGGCGCCGCGCTGCAATCTCGTCAACGACCATGGTTCTCCCTCGATTCGGCACAATGTCCGTCTTCCGGGGTCCGTCTTGCGGGTGAACGGTCCGCCGCCATTGGGTAGCAGCGGACCACTCGGCTGGGTGAGCCAACGGCCCGGGCGGGGGTGTCTCGGACCGCCACCACAATAGCTTCGAGAGGCCACACGTTCCACAGGACGCTGCCGTTGGTAATTTTCGTACACTGAACATTGCCGCGGGCAGTCCGGGACTGTGGGATTTTTTGGGCTAAGCCGCCGTCGCCGGATGCCGGATCAGCTCCGGCTTTGATAGCTGTAGATGCCGGCGCCGATCGCGACCGCTCCTACGGTTATCAGGATCGATGGCAGCCCCATCGACGTGGCGATGATCCCCCAGACGATGGCGACGGCAATTGCGCCGGCCGTTCCCAACACCAGTCTAAGCCGTTTCGACATTATCTGTTTCCCCCGAAAAGCGCATCTTTGGTCTTTTTCTGATCGAAATACCGCAATGCGGCACCATTGTCTGCGCTTTGTCCAACGTTTTTACGCCGCCCCTGAGCCCGACCGCTGAGGCGTAAGCGATCCGTATGCGGCCTTGTTGCAAACACCCGCTCGACAATGAGGAAGCTTGGGCGAAAGCCCGAGAAGCGAGGCGTCAGAAAGCGAGGTATCTATGCAAAATTTTCGGAATTTACTCCGGTTCACAATCATGGGCATGGCGGCCACGACAACCGCAATAGTCATCACAGGCCTTACCCCCGAGACAACCGAAGCGACTTTGATTTGCCATAGGGTGGTCTGCCAGAAGGCGAGCAATGAACGCAGTGCTTTCGGCACCAAATATCAGCGCAAGTGCACCTGCGAGAATGTAAGCGAGGGCCCAACAACCATCCCTCCCCGCGCAATGTCAACAAGGGGCCCATCGGCGGTTCGAGCGGCACCAGCAGTTCAGGCGGCAGTAGTGGTTCGAGCGGCACCAGCAGCTCAAGCGGCAGCAGTGGTTCGAGTGGCAGCAGCGGCTCGAGCGGCACCAGCAGCTCAAGCGGCAGCAGTGGTTCGAGTGGTAGCAGCAGTTCGAGCGGCAGCAGTGGTTCGAGTGGCAGCAGTGGTTCGAGTGGCAGCAGCGGCTCGAGCGGCACCAGTGGTTCAAGCGGCAGCAGCGGATCCAGCGGCAGCAGTGGTTCGAGTGGCACCAGTGGTTCAAGCGGCGGCAATGACGGAACAAGCAGCGGCGGATCCAACGGCAGCGGTGGAGTGTAGCAGCTGCTCAAGTGGCTCCAGCGGCGGCGGGTGGGCACACCACGTGACCCGTGCCGGCCGCCCACGACGATCAAACCCTCACGACAACGGGAGTAGTAGCTTGACGCTCTAACCGAAATCCGCGACCGCGCCCCTCACCGGCCTTGCAGGACTGCTTGGTCTTGCGCTGGCCGTCGGGGTGCTCGTCGACAGAAGCTGGCCTGTGCATTTGCAGGCCATGACTGTCATTGCAGCTACCGCGGCAGCGATGATCGCGGTCGACACGGCCTATTTCCAGACGTTTCGAAGGCGTTCAACGGGATTGCAGGCAAAGCCGATGCGAGCGCTTGAAGTCGAGCGCGTCATGCGCAAACTCATCGGCTTCATCGTCACGCTCACGACGATTGCCGCAGTCTACTGGATATTGCCGGAATACCGGCGTGAGTTTTACGCCCCCAACTGGGCAGCTCTCTACGACACCTTGCCGGCGCTGCTCGTCACCGCGCCGTTTTATGTTGCTTATGTCGATCGCCGGCAAACCGATCCGGAAGATTCATATGCCGAAATCGGTGCATTCGTCCTCGGCGGCGCAGTGCCGCAAAGGACTGAGCAGATACGCCAGCATGTGCGGGGCTGGATCGTCAAAGGCTTCTTCCTGCCGCTGATGTTCGTCTATCTGTGCTCCGCGCTAGGTTCGATCCTGGCCGGACTGGAACAACCGTATCAATTCGACATCATGCGCTGGCACGCTTTTGCAATCGATCTCCTGTTCATGGTGGATGTCCTTGTCGCGGTCGTCGGCTACATTTTCACGCTGCGCGTCCTCGACAACCATATCCGCACCGTCGAGCCCACTGTGTTCGGCTGGCTGGTTTGTCTTGCCTGTTATGAACCCATGAATGCCACCACCCGTGCCTACCTGAATTACGAAACGGGCGCCAACTGGACGGCGGTGATGCCCACACCGGCGCTCCAGGTTTTCTGGGGATCGGCGATCGTCTTCTGCGTCTTGATTTTTGTCTGGTCCACCGTGAGCTTTGGCCTGAGATTTTCCAATCTCACCAACCGCGGAATCATCACCTGCGGACCGTATCGCTGGATCAAGCACCCCGCCTATGTTTCGAAAAACCTCTCCTGGTGGCTGGTCTCCGTCCCTTTCCTCACCGCTACGGGACCCGCTGAAGCGCTGCGGCACTCCGCCATCCTGCTCGGGCTCAACGCCGTCTATGCACTTCGCGCCATCACCGAGGAACGCCATCTGTCACGCGACCCCGATTACGCCGCCTATTGCGATTACATCGCCGAGAACGGTGCTGTAGCCCAGTTCAAACGACTGTTCGCGAAAGCGAGTCGGTCGCCGATCGGGCGTTCCGGCTGAATGATATCTTGTTTTGAGGGTTAGCGGCAGCTGGCGCTATCGTCGCAGCGCATCCGCGCGATGCCGATCCTCGCCGCTCACCGGCAACGGCCGATCGCCCTCGAGCAGGCGGGTGATCCGGGCGAAGCCGGCAAAAGCCTTTCTCGCTTCCTCGGCCGACATCCGGCCGGCCATGGCCGCAGCACAGCAATTCACCGCACATTGGTAAACCGGCCCGCGCCGCCCGGCCGGCCATTTTCGCAGGAATGCCATCGCTTCGGCAACGCTGTCGATCTCCTCCACAGGCTGTCCCTGTCCGCGCAAAATCCGCACGGGCGAAAAGAATTGCAAGCGGTCCATCGTTTCCTCCCCGTCGACCGGATGCGTACGATCGAACCCCACTAAACTCGCGAACTGGCCCTTTGGTTCCCGGCAAAAGAGGCTTGCCGTGAAAAATGTTGGGTGGACGAGAAGTTCCAGCAGTCCCAATTGCGCGACATCTTGCCGTTGTACGGGAACGTTAGCGCGGCTGATGCATTTCGATCCCACGAGCAGTCTTTTTTTGAGGGAAATGCCAAAACATGAGAATAGCCCATGTGGCGCCGCTCCATGAATCCGTGCCACCCCGGTTCTATGGAGGGACGGAGCGCATCGTCTCCTATCTGACCGAAGGATTGGTCGAGCTTGGCCATGACGTGACCCTGTTCGCCAGCGGCGATACCGAGACGTCGGCGAAATTGGTGGCGTGTCGCGAGCGTGCGCTGCGTCTCGATCCGCGCCCCCACAAATCCGAAACCGCGGCGCATTTCTCGATGCTTGCCGAGGTGAGGAACCGTGCGCAGCAGTTCGACGTCATCCACTTCCATCTCAGCCACTTCCTGCATTTTCCTTTCTTCGAACACATGCCCGACCGGACGGTGACGACACCGCATGGCAGGCTCGACTATGTCGATCTGGCGCCGGCCTACGAACGTTTTCCGCGCTTTCCGATGATCTCGATTTCCCGCAGCCAGAGAGCCGGGCTCGCCAAGGCCAATTGGCTGGCGACCATCCATCACGGGCTGCCGATCGATATCTACGAGCCGACTTTCGAGACGGATGCGGACGAGCCGTATCTGGCGTTCCTGGGCCGGCTGTCGCGCGACAAGCGCCCCGATCGTGCCATCGAGATCGCCTTGCGCTCCGGGCTGAAACTGAAGCTTGCCGCAAAGATCGGCGATGACGACCGCGCGTTTTTCCACGACACTGTCGAGCCGCTGATCGACGGCGACCGTGTCGACTATATCGGCGAGATCGAAGAGGACGGAAAGGCGGAATTCCTCGGCAAGGCGGCCGGCCTGCTGTTTCCGATCGATTGGCCGGAGCCGTTCGGCCTTGCCGCGATAGAGGCGATGGCCTGCGGCACGCCGGTAATCGCCTGGAATTGCGGTGCCCTGCCGGAGATCATCGACCACGGCGTGACCGGTTTCCTTGTCGATACAGTCGACGCTGCGGTCGCCTCGATACCGGAAATGCTACGCCTCGACAGGCGTCAGGTGAGAGCCGTATTCGAGAACCGTTTTTCTGCCACGAGAATGGCCCACGACTATGTGGCAGCCTATGCGCGCCTGATCGGCGCTCCCGGTGAAGCGAGAGCGTCCTGATCGGCGTCATTGCGGAAGTTGAGAACGAAACGACAGAGTTTGTGACGAATGAATCAACTCGACGAGCGTAAGCTTGATCCCGCCGTAGCCCTTGCCTCTCTCGACGAGGTCGCGCCTCGGGAGCCGCACCGGCTGTTCGCCCTCAAGCAAGGCGACTGCTTCGCGGTGGCCGACGCCTATGGCGACATCCGCGGCGCCGGCGACGGCTTTTTCCGAGACGACACGCGTGTGCTTTCGGAATTTCGGTTGACGGTCGGTGGCCGGCAAATGTCACTGCTCGGCGCATCGCTCAGCCAGGACAATGTGCTTTTCACCTCGAACCTGACCAATCTGCCGATTCAGAGTGTCGGTGGCCGGGATATTCCGCAGGGCGCGATCCACATAGAACGCGTCAGGCTGCTTTGGCAGGACCGGCTGTTCGAGCGCATCACCCTTTCCAACTACAGCCAGGAATCGTCGGCCATTCGGGTTTCCTTGCATTTCGCAGCAGATTTCCGTGACATGTTCGAGGTGCGCGGCTCGACCCGGCCCAAGCGCGGGATAGCCCATGCCGCCGAGACCAGTCCGACGTCCGTGGTGCTTCGATATGACGGGCTGGACCAGCTTGTGCGCCTGTCGGCGATCTCGTTCTCGCAAGCCCCGGACAATTTGACCACCAACCGTGCGGATTTCCTGATTGCGGTGACTAAGCGCAGCAGCGAGGTCCTCTATATCGAAGTCGGCCCGGAAGTGGCGGAGACACCCGACCGCGACCGTTTTCGGGCTGCCGCCGCCCGCGCTCGCTTCGGCATGCGCGCCAAACGCCGCCACGGCGCGACGGTGCACAGCTCTGGCCGCGTCTTCAACGACTGGATCGAGCGCGCGCGCGCGGACGTGGCGTTGCTGACCACCGAGCTTGCAACCGGACCTTACCCCTATGCCGGCATACCCTGGTTCTCGACGGCGTTTGGCCGCGACGGGGTGATCTCCGCACTGCAGATGCTGTGGTTGAATCCCGGGCTGGCGCGCGGCGTGCTCGCCTTCCTCGCCCAGCATCAGGCAACCGAAACGTCGCCGTTCAGCGATTCGCAGCCGGGCAAGATCATGCACGAGACCCGCAAGGGCGAGATGGCGGCACTGCGGGAGCTCCCGTTTGGCCGCTATTACGGCGGTGTCGACACCACGCCGCTCTACATTCATCTCGCTTGTGCCTATGCGGATCGTACCGGCGACATGGCGTTCCTCGACAGCCTGTGGCCATCGCTCTGTGCTGCGGCCGAATGGACCGAAGAGATAAGCCGCGCGACCGGCTTCGTTACCTATCAGCGCGGCGCCGAGTCCGGCCTCGCCAACCAGGGCTGGAAAGACAGCTTCGATTCGGTCTTCCATGCCGACGGTCGCATGCCCAAGGGGCCGATCGCCCTGGTGGAGGTGCAAGGCTATGTCTTTGCTGCGTTCCGTGGTCTGGCAGCGCTCGCCCGCCGCCGTGGCGAGGACGACAAGGCCGATCATTGGGACGAACGCGCCGAAACCATGCGCACCGCGGTCGAACGCCATTTCTGGATGGACGATCTCAATTTCTACGCCATGGCGATCGACGGTGCCGGCGAGGTCTGCAAGGTACGGACGTCGAATGCCGGCCATCTCCTCTATGTCGGGCTGCCCGAGCCGGAACGGGCGCAGTTGGTCGCCGATCAGCTGCTCTCGGCGTCGTTCCACTCGGGTTGGGGCGTCAGGACGCTGGCCGACGATGCGATATTCTTCAATCCCATGTCTTACCACAACGGTTCGATCTGGCCGCACGACACTGCCATGTGCGGTGCCGGCCTGGCACGTTATGGCGTACGCGACAGCGTGGTGCGGCTGATGAGCGGCACGTTCGAGTCGGCTGTCCATTTCAACATGCGGCTGCCGGAACTGTTCTGCGGTTTTACCAGGTCGCCAGGCGAAGCGCCGATCGCCTATCCCGTCGCGTGCCTGCCGCAGGCCTGGTCGGCGGGATCGGCCTTCATGTTGATGCAGGCCTGCCTTGGCCTGGAAATCGATGGCTGGGACGGTGAAATCCGGGTCACCCGCCCGAGGCTGCCGATCGGCATCGACACGCTGACACTGCGGCATCTGGGTGTCGGCTCGGCGGTGGTCGACCTCACATTCCAGCGTGTCGGCGATCGGGTCGTCGCCTTTCTCGCCGATCGGTATGAGGGGATGGTACCGCTCATCGTGCGCACCTGACGCCGCCTCGCAGCGGCGCATCGAAAACGACGCGCGGCACCGCAATCGTCCGGAACCGATAGCCTCTTTGTGCGTTGCAAAAATGGGCGGCGTGGGAACTGTTGTTGTCGCACGGCAGTGAACCAGAGCAATAAAAACGGCTATCGGCGGCCGGAGGCGAGATCACATTCCATGTCAGATTATACTGTAGACCTGCTCTGGGTTTTGCTGATTGCAAGTTTTGGCTTTTCCGCTTTTGCCATTCTCCTATCGATATCCCGCCAGCGCCGCGGCCGCGCAACGGCGGCCGCATACACGCCGAGCGAGGATGTCGCATCGGAAGCGGCACGCAAGGTGCTGCGCGAGTTCGAAAAGAACGGCCAGTCGGCCGACGCGGCGCTGGTCACATGGTCGCCCGACACATTGCGTAAGATCCTGGCCGACGACCTGCCGGACGCACAGGTCATCGTGGTGTCCAACCGCGAACCTTACATCCACAACATCAAGGATGACGGGGTCCAACTTCTGGTGCCGGCCAGCGGGCTGGTTTCGGCACTCGAGCCCATCACCCGCGCCTGTGCCGGAACCTGGATCGCCTATGGCGGCGGAACGGCAGACCGTCTCACGGTCGACAAGGACGACCGGGTGCAGGTGCCGCCAGGCAATCCGTCCTACACGCTGCGCAGGGTCTGGCTGACGGAGGAGGAATATCAGGGCTATTACCTGGGCTTCGCCAATGAGGGCCTATGGCCGCTTTGCCATATCGCCTTCACCCGCCCGATCTTTCGCGCCTCGGACTGGGACGCCTACGAGGCCGTCAACCGCAAGTTCGCCGATACGGTGGTCGCCGAAGCACGCAACGAGCGGCCGATCGTGCTGGTACAGGACTACCACTTCGCGCTGCTGCCGCGCATGATCCGTCAGCGCCTGCCGGACGCCATCATCATCACCTTCTGGCACATCCCGTGGCCCAATTCGGAAGTGTTCAGCATCTGTCCGTGGCGTGAGCGGATCCTGGAGGGATTGCTCGGCAGTTCGATCATCGGCTTTCATACCCAGTTCCATGCCAACAACTTCACCGAAAGTGTCGACCGCTTTCTGGAGAGCCGCATAGAACGGGCCGACGCGGCGATCTCCTATGGCGGACAGACCACGTTGGTCCACGCCTATCCCATTTCCATAGAATGGCCGGCCCAATTGCTCGCAAGTTTGCCGTCTGTCGAGGAGTGCCGCGCCCGTGTCCGCGACAGATTCGGCCTGTCTGCGGAGACCAAACTATGCGTTGGCGTCGAGCGCCTCGACTACACGAAAGGCATTCTCGATCGCTTCCATGCCTTGGACGAATTGTTCACCAGATATCCCGAATGGATAGGCAAGGTGGTTTTCCTGCAGATCGCGGCGCCGAGCCGGGGGACATTGCCGGCCTACCAGCAACTCCATGACGAATGCCGCCGCTGTGCCGAGGAGCTCAACCGGCGCTATGGCAGCGAGACATACAGCCCTATCCTGATGGTCGCCGAACATCATCGGCAGGAGCAGGTCTACGAGGTCTATCGCGCCGCCGACATCTGCATGGTCACCAGCCTGCATGACGGCATGAACCTTGTCGCCAAGGAATTCGTCGCGGCGCGCGACGACGAACAGGGCGTGCTTTTGCTCAGCACCTTCGCCGGCGCCTCGCGCGAATTGCTGGAGGCACTGATCGTCAACCCCTACGATGCAGCCATGATGAGCGAGGCGCTGTTGCAGGCGCTGACGATGACGCCGGAAGAGCAGCGCGAGCGTTTGCGGCCGATGCGCGAGATGGTCCGCGACAATAATGTCTACCGCTGGGCCGGCAGCATGCTGCTGGATGCCGCGCGCCTGCGCAAACGCGGCGATCTCGACAGGGTGACCGGAACTGGCGAGCGCCCGCCGTCGAACACCAACAACGTCATCTCGATGTTCGAGCGGGCACGGAAGGCAGCGTCGTGAAAAGCTTTGAACAACCGCCGGCGCCGTACCTGCCGGAAGGGCAATGGGCGCTCTTCCTCGACATCGACGGAACCCTGCTGGAACACGCTGCCCATCCCGACGCGGTGTCGGTCGGCGAGGAATTGCGCAATCTGCTTGGGCGCATCGAGCAGCGGCTGGATGGTGCGGTCGCCTTCATCACCGGCCGCTCGATCCCCGCTGTGGACAAGCTGTTCCACCCGCTGAAGCTGAGGATCGCCGGCCTCTATGGGCTGGAGCACCGGCTGACGCCGACGGGTCCGATCGATGCCGCCGACGCGCCTGCCGACATCGCCGCCCTTGCCGACGAGATCGAGGCCGAACTGGGCAGCGGCAAGGTCTATGTCGAGCGCAAGGGTCCGGTCCTTGCCGTCCATACAAGAGCAGCGCCGCAACTGCTTGCGCCGGCAATCCAGTTGGTCGAACAGGCATTGGCCCGGCTTCCGAAGGGTTATCGGGTGCTTCCCGGAAACGCCGGCGTCGAGCTCATGCCTCTGGAAGCCGTCAAAGGTGCTGCCATCCGGCGTTTCATGGACATTCCGCCCTTTGTCGGCCGGCGGCCGATATTCCTCGGAGACGACACATCGGACGAACACGGTTTCGAGGCCATCAACGAAATTGGCGGCATCTCGATCCGAGTGAAGCCGAACGGACCGACGGCCGCAACCTATGTCCTCGATGGCGTGACCGGCGCAATAGCCTGGCTCGGGGCCAATTTCGAAGTCTCGCCGGTCTCCGGTGCCCGACCGGCCGACAACAAGGCAGAGACCGAATCAAGGGCGAAGCTCAATATCGCAGCCACGGCAGCGTCCGGTCGATAAGCGCGTTTCTCATTGAATATCTTTAAGCCCAAAGCCGGCAAATCGTCTGCTTGCCGGTTCCCCTGCGTCAGGCTTAACCTGCGTGCCACGCGTGGAGGCGCGTGCGGTAACAAGGGGAGGACATCTCTATGACCATACAAGGCGCATCACCGGACCTGTACAATGAGGATCTCGCTCCGGCGAAGGTTCGAAACTGGGGACCGTTCTCGATCTTCAACGTCTGGACGTCGGACGTCCACAGCCTGTGGGGCTACTATCTCGCTGCCAGCCTGTTCCTGTTCTGCGGCGGCTTCGTCAACTTCATCATCGCCATCGGTATCGGTTCGCTGATCATCTATGCGTTGATGAACATGGTCGGCTATGCCGGCGTGAAGACCGGGGTGCCCTACCCGGTCCTGGCGCGCGCCTCCTTCGGCATCTGGGGCGCCAACATACCGGCGCTGGTGCGTGCCATCGTCGCCTGCTTCTGGTACGGCGCGCAGACGGCGGCGGCCTCCGGCGCGATCGTAGCCCTGCTGATCCGCTCGCAATGGTTCGCCGACTTCAACCAGAGCACACATTTCCTCGGCCACTCCGGGCTCGAGGTGATCTGCTTCGCCGTCATCTGGGCGCTGCAGCTCCTGATCATCCAGAGGGGCATGGAAACGGTGCGCCGCTTCCAGGATTGGGCCGGACCGGCGGTGTGGGTGATGATGCTGATCCTGGCGATCTATCTTTGCATCAAGGCAGGCACCTTCGCCTTCACCAGCGACATCCCGATGGATGTGCTGCTGGAAAAGACCAAGGACGCGGGCGTGCCGGGCACGCCGGGCTCCTGGACCTCGCTGTTTGCTGTAGCGGCGATCTGGGTGACCTATTTCTCAGCGCTCTACCTCAACTTCTGCGATTTCGCCCGTTATGCGCCGGACAAGGCATCGCTGCGCAAGGGCAACATCTGGGGCCTGCCGGTCAATCTCATCCTGTTCTCGCTGGTCGCCGGCGTCACCACGATCGCCGCCTTCGACGTCTATGGCGAGGTGCTGCTGCATCCTGACCAGATCTCGGCGAAATTCGACAGCTGGTTCCTGGCGGCGCTCGCGGCCCTGACCTTTGCCGTAGCGACGCTTGGCATCAATGTGGTGGCAAACTTCGTGTCGCCGGCCTTCGACTTCTCCAACGTCTTTCCACGTCAGATCGACTTCAAGAAGGGCGGCTACATCGCGGCGCTGATCGCGCTGGTGCTCTATCCCTTCGCGCCCTGGGAAGGCAGTGCCGCCTCCTTCGTCAACATCATTGGCGCGACGATGGGGCCGATCTTCGGCGTGATGATGGTCGACTACTACCTGATCCGGAAGGGCGAGGTCGATGTCGAGGCGCTCTACAGGGAGAATGGCGAATTCCGCTTCCAGGGCGGCTGGCATGTCAATGCCTTCATCGCCGCCGGTATTGGCGCGGTCTTCTCGTCGATCCTGCCCAACTTCACCAGCCTGCTGCCGTCCTGGTGGGGCGTCTATGGCTGGTTTTTCGGCGTGGCAATTGCCGGCGTCATCTATTACGTGCTGCGTACGATGGCACTCGGCGCCTGGGCCAAGATGGCCAAGGCCTAAACGGATTCGGGGCGGCGCAAGCCGCCCCGTTCATTCTGCGACCATCTCGGCCAGGCGGCGCACGGTGTTCCAGTTGCGCGACGTGCCGATGCCGAGGCGTTTGTGGCTCACCGCCGCAAGCAGCCGCGAACTCGGCGTCTCGCGCGAAAAGACGATCCAGATGTCGCCGCCGACCGCCTGCAGCTTTTCATTCCTGCCGATATAGGCCTGCAGCGCAGAGACCGCATCGGGGGAAACAGGCGCCCGCATCACGCGCACCGCCACCTGGTCCGCGGCTTTAGCCGATTCGGCTGGGAACGGATTGCCGGCCGCCAGCCTCAGCCAGCCGTCGGCGCGGCGCACGATGATGTCGACATGGCGGCCAAAAGTCTTTGCGAACGCCGCCTCCAGCCGCTGCTCCAACGCCGCGAGTTCTGTCTCCTGCGCCTCGAAGACCAGATTGCCGGTCGCCACCAGTGTGCGCGGGTTGTTCAGGCCCAGGCCTTCGGCCATCGCCTTGAGATCGGACATGACGACCCGCCGCCCCTCGCCCAGGATGATGCTGTAGAGCAGCGCGACGTAAGTTCGCATCAGCGGCTAGTCTAGACCAGCCGCGACTGCTCTACCGCCGCCTCGATGAAGCTGGCAAACAGCGGGTGCGGATCGAGCGGCCGGCTTTTCAACTCGGGATGATACTGCACGCCGATGAACCAGGGATGGTCGGGATATTCGACCGTTTCCGGCAGCACGCCATCCGGCGACATGCCGGCAAACACCAGGCCGCAATCCTCGAGCCGCTCCTTGTAGTCGACATTGACCTCATAGCGGTGGCGATGGCGTTCGGAAATCTGCGTATCGCCATAGATCTCGGCGATCTTCGATCCCTTGGCGAGGTCGGCCTGGTAGGCACCGAGCCGCATGGTGCCGCCGAGGTCGCCGGTTTCCCTGCGCTTTTCCAGCATGTTGCCCTTCAGCCATTCGGTCATCAAGCCGACGACCGGCTCCTCGGTTGGACCGAACTCGGTCGATGATGCGTGCTCGACGCCGGCCAGCGAACGAGCCGCCTCGATGCAGGCCATCTGCATGCCGAAGCAGATGCCGAAATACGGCACCTTGCGCTCGCGCGCGAACTTCGCCGCCAGGATCTTGCCCTCCGAGCCGCGCTCGCCAAAACCGCCGGGGACGAGAATGCCATGGACCTTTTCCAGCCACGGCGCCGGGTCTTCCTTCTCGAATATCTCGCTTTCGATCCAGTCGAGCTTGACCTTGACCCGGTTGGCGAGGCCGCCATGCGACAGCGCCTCGATCAGCGATTTGTAGGCATCCTTGAGGCCGGTATATTTGCCGACGACGGCGATAGTCACCTCGCCTTCCGGATTGTGGATGCGGTTGGACACCGCTTGCCATCGTTCCATGCGCGGCTTCGGCGCCGGATCGATGCCGAAGGCGGCCAGCACTTCCGAATCCAGCCCTTCATTGTGATAGGCCATCGGCACGTCGTAGATATGCGGCACGTCGAGCGCCTGGATGACGGCGCTTTCTCGCACGTTGCAGAACAGCGACAGTTTTCTGCGCTCTTCCTTGGGGATCGGCCGGTCGGCGCGGACCAGCAGGATATCAGGCGCAATGCCGATGCCGCGCAACTCCTTGACCGAATGCTGTGTCGGCTTGGTCTTCAGTTCGCCCGCCGTCGGAATGTAAGGCATCAAGGTCAGGTGGACGTAGACGGCGTTGTTGCGCGGCAGGTCGTTACCGAGCTGGCGGATCGCCTCCAGGAACGGCATCGCCTCGATGTCGCCGACGGTGCCACCGATCTCGCACAGCACGAAATCGTAGTCGTCATTGCCGTTGAGGACGAAGTTCTTGATCTCGTCGGTGACGTGCGGAATGACCTGCACGGTGGCGCCAAGATAGTCGCCGCGCCGCTCGCGCTCGATGATGTTCTTGTAGATGCGGCCGGTGGTGATGTTGTCCTGCTGGTTGGCCGAGCGGCCTGTGAAGCGCTCATAATGGCCAAGATCGAGATCGGTCTCGGCGCCGTCGTCGGTCACGAAGACTTCGCCGTGCTGGTAGGGCGACATCGTGCCGGGATCGACATTGAGATAGGGATCGAGCTTTTTGATGCGTGCGCGATAGCCCCGCGCCTGCAAGAGAGCCCCAAGGGCCGCTGCAGCAATGCCTTTTCCAAGTGAGGAAACCACGCCGCCTGTGATGAATACATATCGCGCCATGGGAGTCATCGCTTAACGCGGCCGAATTGATTCCGCCAGAGAAAAAACCGCCGCGAAGGCTTTTTCCCAAGAAGGCGCTCTGGTCATGGACGTATCAAAACAAAAGGGCCGGCGAGGCCGGCCCTTTTGGCACGATCTGTAAAGCGTCAGATGATGACTACCTTGGTGCCTACTTTCACCCGGCGGTAGAGGTCCATGACGTGCTCGTTGATCATGCGGAAGCAGCCATTGGAGGCGCTGGTTCCGATCGACTGCGGCGCAATGGTGCCGTGGATGCGCAGATGGGTGTCCTTCTTGCCGTCGTAAAGATAGATGGCGCGCGCACCGAGCGGATTGTCGCCGCCGCCGGGCATACCGTCCTTGTACTGCCCATAATGCTTGGGTTCGCGCTTTTGCATATCCAGCGTCGGAATCCAGCGCGGCCATTCCTGCTTGTCGCCGACGGCAACCGTCCCCTTGAACTGCAGGCCTTCGCGGCCGACCGCAATGGCATAACGGCGGGCGGTTGACGATGATTCGACGAGGTAGAGACGGCGGGCGCTGGTATCGATGACGATGGTGCCGGGGTTGTAGCCGGTGAATTCGACCTCCTGCGGCACGAATTCCGGCTTGACCTTGAACTGGCGCTTGGCCTGCTTCCTTTCGAGCGCGGCGTCGAGCGCGCGCGTCTCAGGAAGCAGCGACATCGATGAAGACGATGTGCCGCCGAACAGTCCCGCGAACAGCCCGACGCTCTGCGGCTTCTGCCCGACCGGTTCGCTGCGCAATTCGCCATTGTTGCCGGTCAGCGCAACGTTCATGGCCTCGGCCGGGATCGGCTCGGCCGACTGGATCGGCGCGATGGGTGCAATCGGTTCGATGATGTTGACGGTCTTCTTCTTGGCCGGCTTGGCATCAGCCACCTTGACCGCCGCGACCGGCTGGCTCTTCTTGGCAAGGAATGCCTGCCGTTCCGCATCGGCCTTGGCTTTCGCCGCCTCGCGCATCGCCAGCTTCCTGGCATCGAGTGCCTTGGCGCGAGCGGCTTCCTTGTCGGCTGCGATCTTGGCTTCGATCTTGCGGATCTGCGCAAGGTCGTCCGGCGTCGGATCTTTCTTCTTCTTGAGAAGCTTCAATTGCGCCGCATCGCTTTTGGCAGCGACGTTGACGACGTCAGTTGTTGTCGCGGCTTTATGAGCCGAATTTGCCGTCGGCATAGCCGCGTAAGCGGGCGCACCTAGGCTGAGCACGGCACAAAGGCCGGCAAAAATGAAGCTGCGAAGCTGCATGGGGAAGATCCGATCGTTCAATGCTTGTTGCCCACGGCGTCGCCCGGCGCCCCCCAAGGACGCCGAAAATGCCGCGCGCAATGTATAATCGATTAGCCGGAAGCGCCTCAAGCGTAGGGCGCGGTCGAATCTTCGTGATTGTGCGGCATTTGCCGCGACTGTGTTCAAACGACAACAGATCGCGGCATCAGATGCCCGATTACTGGTTGGGGACCTGCGGCGTGGCCGGCGCGGTGGCGCCGTTTGTCGCTGGCGGCGTCGCCGGAGCTGTTGCCGGAGGCGTCGTTGCCGCGCCATTGCCGGACGGCGGGGTCGGCGCCGTGTTGCCTGAAGGCGGCGTCGTGGTGCCGGGCAATTGGTTGAGTACGCCCCTGCCTGCGCCGTCCGAGGTCGCCGGGACGCGATCGAGAATGTCGATCGGCTTCTCGCCATAGCGCGCAACGATCGACAGTGTCAGCGAAGTGACGAAGAAAGCCGCGGCCAGGATCGCTGTCGCCCGCGTCAGCGCATTGGCGGCGCCACGCGCGGTCATGAAGCCCGATCCGCCGCCGATGCCGAGACCGCCGCCTTCGGAGCGCTGCAGCAGCACCACGCCGACAAGCGCGAGCACGACCATGAGGTGGACGACGATCAGTACGGTTTCCATAATTTATCCTGGCAAGGCCTTGCGCGGCCGCTGATTTGGAGGCGGCTCAATACAATGCTTTGACGGCATTTCCAAGCCCGTGGCCGGAATATGGGAAGCAATGCGTCCTTTGCAACGATTCCGGCGCCGGCCGTCCGCTCAAATCCAGCAAGCAGTCCCGGTATCAAGCGATGTTTCGATAGGCTTCCGCGATGCCGAGGAAGTCCGCTGCCTTCAGGCTGGCGCCGCCGACCAGCGCGCCGTCGACATTCCTGACGCCGAGCAACTCGACGGCGTTGGACGGCTTGACCGAGCCGCCGTAGAGAATGCGCATCTTGGCCGCCGTATTGCCAAGCTTCCGCGCCAGTTCTTCACGGATATGCGCATGCGCCTCGGCGACGTCGGCGGCGGTCGGGGTCAAGCCGGTGCCGATCGCCCATACCGGCTCATAGGCAATGACGCTGTTGGACGCCGTGGCGTTTGGCGGTACCGAGCCCGCAACCTGGCGCGACAGCACGTCAAGCGTGGCTCCTGCTTCGCGTTCGGCTCTTGTCTCACCAATGCAGATGATAGCCACCAGCCCGGCGCGCCATGCGGCGGAGGCCTTGGCCTGCACTATGGCATCGTTCTCCTTGCGATCAGCACGGCATTCGGAATGGCCGACGATGACATGGCTGGCGCCTGCATCCTTCAGCATCTCCGCCGAAATACAGCCGGTATAGGCGCCGCTTTCCTCGGTGTGGCAATCCTCACCACCGGCCCGGACCGGCGTGCGCGACAGAATCTCGGCGGCGTGCGCAAGCAAGGTCGCCGGCACGCAGACCACGGCTTCGGTCTCGGCGTCGAGCCCGCTCATGAAGCCGTTGCCGATCATCCTGAGCTCGTTGAGCGAGGCGCTGGTCCCGTTCATTTTCCAGTTGCCGGCGACGAGCGGGCGGATTCCAGGCGTCATGGGATTTGTTTCTCCGGGCAATTTCCAGCTGGCTCTCACTATCAAAATCAGGCCACAAAGCAATCGACAGTGAGCAGGAAGGGCGCTATTGCGCTTGTTTCAGACTCGGCGCATGCGAAATGCGCAAAAATCGGAAGTACTCATGCTTGGTATGTTGAGAAGCGCGGCGGGGACCTGGGTCGCGAAACTGCTGCTGTCATTGTTGGTGTTGAGCTTCGCCGTCTGGGGCATCTCGGGGCGGCTGATGGGCGGTCTTGCCGGCCATGACGCCGTGATTACGGCCGGAGGCACCAAGGTCTCGATCAACGAATACCGCCTCGCCTACGATCGCCAGCTCAGCGTAATGTCGCAGCAATTCGGCCAGCGCATCAGCCGTGAGCAGGCGACGGCGCTCGGCATCGACAACCAGGTGCTGGCGCAACTCGTCTCGGGCGCCGTCCTCGACGAGCAGGCCCGCAAGCTCGGCCTTGGCCTGTCCAAGGACCGGCTGGCCGAACTGACCCGCGAAGACCCGGCGTTCAAAGGGCCTGGCGGAACCTTCGACAGGCGAACCTTCGAGTACCTGCTCCGGCAGATCGGCATGCGGCCGGAGGACTATCTGAAAAACCGCGCCCAGGTGGCGGTCCGCCAGCAGATCGTCGAGGCGGTTTCGGATGGCCTCAAAGCCCCGGATACATTCTTCAAGGCGGTCGCGCTCTATCGCGGCGAAGATCGCACAATCGACTACCTGACCTTGCCGAAATCGCTGGTCGAACCGATAGAAGCGCCGTCCGACAGCGTGCTTTCGGCCTATTTCGGGGAGAACAAGAAAACCTACGCCGCGCCCGAATACCGTAAGTTCTCCTATGTCAGGCTCGAACCGGAAGACATCATGGATTTGAGCGCAGTGACCGATCAACAGGTCAGCGACGACTACAACAAGAACAAGGCGCGCTACACCACGCCCGAGATGCGCACCATCGAGCAGCTTGTGTTCAAGACGCCTGATGCTGCCAAGGCGGCGCTCGATTCGCTCAGGACCGGCGCGACCTTCGACAAGATCGTCGCCGCCGAAGGCAAGACGCCGGCCGACACCCTGCTCGGCACGCTGGCCAAGGACAAGATCGCCGACAAGGCGGTTGCCGATGCTGCCTTCAAGCTCAACGCCAATGAAGTCAGCCCGGTCGTACAGGGCGCCTTTGGCCCCGTTCTGCTGCGCGTCACCGAGATCAAGCCCGAAGTGGTGAAGCCGCTGGCCGAAGTGTCCGAGCAGATCCGCAAGGATCTGGCACTGGGCGAGGCAAGTCGCATCTTGCTGGACGTGCACGACAATTACGAGGATACTCGCGCCTCCGGCAGTTCGCTCGCTGAGGCAGCTGCCAAATTGAAGCTGAAGGTCGTTACCATCGACGCCATCGACCGCACCGGCCGAAGGCCGGATGAAAGCATCGTCAAAGACCTGCCGGAATCGCCGGCGCTCATCAAGGCGGTGTTCGAATCCGAACCCGGAACCGACAATGAAGGCCTCACCACCGCCGATAACGGCTTCGTCTTCTATGACGTGAGCGCGATCACGCCGGCCCGCGACCGCACGCTGGACGAAGTCCGCCAGAAGGTCGTGGCCGACTGGACCGCGGCGGAGACCACCAAACGGCTTACCGCAAAGGCACAAGAGCTCGAGAAGCGTCTCAAGGCCGGCGCCACGCTCGAGGTGATCGCCGGTGAGCTCAAGCTCGAAAAGCAGACCAAGCGCGGTGTCAAGCGCGATGCTGACGACGTCGATTTCGGCAAGGAAGGGGCCGCCGCGATGTTCGGCGTCGGCGAAGGCGGCACCGGGCTAATCCCCTCGCCCACGGGCGACGGACAGATCCTGTTCAAGGTTGCCGAGGTATTCGAGCCCGCCGGGGCCGACGCCAACTCAGTACCCCAGGACGCGCAGAAATCCTTCACCTCCGGTATGTCCGACGACCTGCTCGACCAGTTGGTGGCGCAGTTGCAGACGCAATATGACGTCCGCATCGATCAGACGGCCGTAACCCAAGCCCTGGCCAGATGAGCGCGCTGAAGATCCACATCGCCAAGGTCGCCGCCGGTAGCGCTCTTTCCTTCGAGGAGGCGCGCGAGGCCTTCGACATCATCATGTCCGGTGACGCCACCCCCGGCCAGATCGGCGGCTTCCTGATGGCATTGCGGGTGCGCGGTGAGACCGTCAGCGAGATCGCCGGCGCCGTCGCCACCATGCGCGCCAAGATGCTGCGCGTCGAAGCCCCCGAGGGCGCCATCGACATTGTCGGCACCGGCGGCGACAATTCGCACAGCGTCAACATTTCGACCGCATCCGCCTTCGTCATCGCCGGCAGCGGCGTGCCCGTCGCCAAGCACGGCAATCGCGGACTGTCCTCGCTGACCGGCGCCGCCGATGTTCTGATCGCGTTGGGCGTCAAGATCGACATCCCTCCGGAGACGATCGGCCGCTGCATCCACGAGGCCGGAGTTGGCTTCATGTTCGCGCCGGCGCACCACCCGGCGATGAAGCATGTCGGCCCGACCCGGGTCGAGCTCGGCACCCGCACCATCTTCAACCTGCTGGGTCCGCTTTCCAATCCGGCCAGTGTCAGACGGCAGATGGTCGGCGTGTTCCTGCCCGAATGGATCATGCCGGTGGCAGAAACGTTGAAGGAGCTTGGTGCCGACCATGCCTGGGTCGTCCATGGCGACGGTTATGACGAGATCACCACCACCGGCGAGACGCAGGTCGCCGAATTGGCCGGCGGCGAGATCCGCAGCTTTGTGCTGACCCCGGAAGCGGTCGGGCTGAAGCGTCACACCAAGGACGAGTTGCGCGGCGGCGACGCCGCCCACAATGCCCAGGCACTGCGCGACATGCTGGGCGGCGCCGCCGGCGCCTTTCGCGACACGGTGCTGATGAATGCCGGCGCCGGGCTGGTGGTGGCCGGCAAGGCGACGACACTTGCCGACGGCATGGTGACGGCGGCGCAGGCCATCGACAGCGGCCGCGCGCTGAAAGTGCTCGACAGGCTGGTCGAGATTTCGAACGGTTAGAACTATGTCCGACATCCTGCGCAAGATCGAGGCTTACAAGCGCGACGAGATCGCGGCGGCCAAGGCGCAAGTGCCGTTTGCCGAGATCAAGGCACGGGCAACGGACGCCGAAGCGCCGCGCGGCTTTCTTTCCGCCCTTGAAGCAAAGCGCCAATCCGGCAGGTTCGCGCTGATTGCCGAAATCAAGAAGGCTAGCCCATCCAAAGGCCTGATCCGCGCCGATTTCGATCCGCCGGCGCTGGCCAGGGCCTATGCGGAAGGCGGCGCCGCCTGTCTTTCGGTGCTGACCGACGCACCCTCTTTCCAAGGGGCGCCCGCGTTCCTCAGCGATGCGCGCGCTGCCGTCGAGTTGCCTGCCTTGCGCAAGGATTTCCTGTTCGATCCCTATCAGGTCTACGAGGCCAGGGCATGGGGCGCCGATGCCATACTGATCATCATGGCCAGCGTCGACGACGCGTTGGCAAGAGAACTCGAAGCGACAGCTTTCGGGCTCGGCATGGACGCGCTGGTCGAAGTGCATGACGAGGCCGAGATGGAACGCGCGCTGCAGCTGTCGTCGCGGCTGATCGGTATCAACAACCGCAATCTCCGGACCTTCGAAACCAGCCTCGAGACCTCGGAACGGCTGGTCGCGATGGTGCCCGCCGACCGCCTTCTGGTCAGCGAGAGCGGTATCTTTTCGCATGACGATTGCCGCCGGCTGGAGCGGAGCGGCATCGCCACTTTTCTGGTCGGTGAGAGCCTGATGCGTCAACAGGACGTGGCCGCTGCAACGCGCCTGCTTTTGACGGGCAAGGCGCCGGCAGAGGCGATCTGAGGATGGCGGCCGCCCTCACCCATCTTGGCGCGCGCGGCGAAGCCAACATGGTCGATGTCGGCGACAAGGCTGAGACGGTGCGCACGGCAGTCGCGGAGGGCTTCGTGTCGATGCGGCCCGAGACGCTGGACATGATCCTCGCCGGCGATGCCAAGAAGGGCGACGTGCTCGGTACCGCGCGTATCGCCGGCATCATGGCGGCCAAGAAGACGCATGAACTGATCCCGCTCTGCCATCCACTGCTGCTGACCAGGATATCTGTCGATATCGAGCCGGACGCAGCTTTGCCCGGCCTGAAGGTCACAGCATTGACCCGCGTCACCGGCAAAACCGGCGTTGAGATGGAGGCCCTGAGCGCCGTCTCGGTCGCTTGCCTGACCATCTACGACATGGCCAAGGCGGTCGACCGCGCCATGGTCATCTCCGGCATCAGGCTGGTTGAAAAGACCGGCGGGAAATCCGGCGACTACAAGATCACCGAAGATGGGGTCACCGAGGCAGGCCGCTGATGGCGCTGGTCCCAGTTGCTGAGGCGCTCGAGCGCCTGTTGGACGGCGCAGCTGCACTGCAGGGCGAACGCGTCGCGCTGCTGGATGCCGCCGACCGCGTGCTGGCGGAGCCGGTTGTGGCGCTCCGCACCCAGCCGCCGTTCAACGCCTCCGCCATGGACGGCTATGCCGTGCGGGCGGCTGATATCGCGTCCTTACCAGCAAAGCTTTCGGTGGTCGGCATGGCGCCGGCCGGAAGCGGCTTTGCCGGGACGGTGCAGCAGGGGCAGGCCGTCCGTATCTTCACCGGCGCGCCGCTTCCCGAAGGCGCCGACACCATCGTCATCCAGGAGAACGTCCGCGATCTCGGCCGCGGTGTCGTCGAAGTGACGGAGCCGACGGTGCAGGGGCGAAACATCCGCCGCCTCGGGCTCGATTTCGCCAAAGGCGACGTCCTGCTGCACAAAGGCCGCCTGCTCGACCCGGCGGCCTTGTCGCTGGCGGCATCGGCCAACCAGCCCGAGGTCGGCGTGGTCAAAAGGCCGTTGGTCGCCATCATCGCCACCGGCGACGAATTGCTGCCGCCGGGCAGCGAGCTTGGCCCCGACCAGATCATCTCCTCCAACGCCTATGGTGTCGCCGCCGCCGCACAGTCGGTCGGTGCGCGAGTGCTCGACCTTGGCATCGCGCCGGACCGCAGGGAGGCGATCGCTGCGCTGGTGGAAAAGGCCGTGAAGGCTGGCGCGAACGTCATCGTCACGCTGGGCGGTGCCTCGGTCGGTGACCACGATTTCGTCCATGACGTGCTGACCGGGCAAGGCATGACTCTCGATTTCTGGAAGATCGCCATGCGGCCGGGCAAGCCGCTGATGTTCGGGCGGCTGGGCGACATTCGCTGCATCGGCTTGCCCGGCAATCCGGTGGCGAGCCTGGTCTGCACCCAGCTCTTCCTGAAGCCGCTGCTGGCGCGGCTCGGCGGCCGCGCCTTTCAGCAGGATATGCGTGAGGCACGGCTCGGCGCTGCCATGCCGGCCAACGATCTCAGGCAGGATTATGTGCGGGCTGTTGTCAGCGCTGACGCCGGCACGCTCGTGGCGACGCCGTTCAGCATCCAGGATTCCTCGATGCTGAAAATGCTGGCCGATGCCAACGGGCTGATCGTCCGTGCGCCGTTCACGCCCGCCGCGGCGGCGGGCGCCGCTTGCGACGTGCTGATGCTACGCTGAACCTGCCTCACTCCGAGATCAAGGTCCGGGTCAGCGGATGGTCTGGATCGGCCAAACCGTCGATGATGTTGAAATGATGCCGGTCAGGCTCGACCACCGAACTGGTCGCGGCACCCAGGCCGATCCAGATGTTGGCCAGTAACGCGCTCTGGCGCAGGAATTCGGCGCGCTCGCCGCCGCCGGCCCAGCAGGTCAGGCGGGCCTTGTCCATCGGGCGCAGCAGCACCGGGCTTTCGGCCTGCGCCTCGGCCTCATCGATCGCCAGCGTCTCGTTCATGCCGGTGCGCATGATCGGGCGCAAATCGTGCACACCCGAGATCGATACGACATGGCGAATGCGCCGGACAATTTCGGGCGCCAGCGGCGTCGTCGTCGTAACCATCCGGCTAACAAGATGGCCACCGGCCGAGTGTCCGGTCAGCATCAGCGGCCCTGCGACCATCCCCGCCGCCTTGCCGATCGCCGCGCCGACTTCCTTGACGATGCCGCCAATGCGCATCTGCGGACAGAGCGTGTAGGACGGCATCGCCACGGCATAGCCGCGATCAACAGCGCCAGCGGCAAGATGCGACCAGAAACTCTTGTCGAATGCCATCCAGTAGCCGCCATGGACGAACACCACGAGCCCCTTGGGCTTGGTGGCCGGCAGGAAAAGATCGAGCCGGTTGCGTGGGTTTTCGCCATAGGCGATGTCGAGCCGTGCCCTGCCCTCGGTCGAAAGCACGTCGCGAAAACCCCCCGCGGGCTCCACCCAGGCCGCCGGCCAGCGATCGCTGCCGGCTATGTTGGCGCCGTTGGCATAGGCGTTGTCCCAATCGGCAATGTGACGTTCGAACACCCTGCGCCCTCCCCTGGCAATATGGCCCTGCAACGAGCGTGAGCATCGCGCGGCGCGTCGTCGCCAGCCTCACGATTCCAGCTCTCGCATCAATCTCAAGTGACAGCCGCCTTGATGGCGAAGCGCGCATCCTTCCACGCACCGGTGCGCAGGATGTCCTCAAGCACTTCGACGGCCTGCCAGACATCGGCATAGCCGACATAGAGCGGGGTGAAGCCGAAGCGCATGGTCGATGGCGCGCGAAAATCGCCGATCACGCCACGTTCGATCAGCGCGCGCATGATCTGGTAGCCATGCTCGTGCATGAATGAAATCTGGCTGCCGCGTTTTTCCCCGTCGCGCGTGCTTTCGAGCGTTAGCCCGTAAGTGCCGCACTTTGCCTCGACAAGCTCGATGAACAGATCGGCCAGCGCGATGCTCTTCTTGCGCACCGCCGTCATGTCGACATCGTTCCAGATGTCGAGCGCGCCCTTCAGCGTGCGCATCGACAGGACCGGCTGGGTGCCGCACAGAAACCGGCGGATGCCGGTGCCGGCCGCATAGCCTGGCTCGAAGGCGAAGGGCCGTGCATGGCCCCACCAGCCGGTGAGCGGCTGCTGGATGTCGGCAAGATGCCGCTCAGCCGCATAGATGAAGGCAGGCGCGCCCGGTCCGCCATTCAGATATTTGTAGGTGCAGCCAACGGCAAAATCGGCGTTTGCCTTGTCGAGCTCGACTGGCATCGCACCGGCGGTGTGGCAGAGATCCCAGACGATCATCGCCCCGGCTTCCTGGGCCCTGCGCGTCAGCGCCGGCATGTCGCGCAGTTCGCCCGACTTGTAGTTGACGTGGTTGACCAGCACCACGGCGGTGCCTTCGTCGATCAGCTCTTCGATGCTCGGCGCGTCGACCCCCGAGAGGCGAAGCAGCGTATCTTTTCGCGTCGAAACCACACCCTCAGCCATGTAGAGATCTGTCGGAAAACTGTCGCCCTCGGCGACGATGACCTGCCGCTCCGGCCGCATGGCCATGGCGGCGTGCAGCAGCTTGTAGATGTTGACCGATGTCGTGTCGCAGACCACCGTCTGGCCGGCCGCGGCACCGATCAGGCGCCCGAGCTGGTCGCCGAGTTCGAGTGGCATGTTGAACCAGCCGGCCGTGTTCCAGGCGCGGATGAGATCATGCGCCCATTCTTCGGTCGCTGCCTTGCTCAATTCATCGAAAGCGGCACGCGAAGCGGCCCCTAGCGAATTGCCGTCGAGATAGATCACTCCTTGCGGCAGCACAAAGCGGTCGCGCATCGCGCGCAGCGGATCTGCAGCATCCAACGCCTTTATGGCCACGAGATCGGGAATTCCTGTCATGATTTGTCTGCTCCCCCAAGATTCACCGCAACGCCGGACACGCATCGACGGCATCCATCGGTCACGAGCGGTTCTCCATTACCTGGTATCGCGCAGCAAGGCTCCACCGGCGACAAGTTGCCTGACCACGCGGTGGAAACCAGGAGCCAAGCCAACCCAAGGTTGGCGTTTTGAGTTCGTTTCGTTCACGGTGCATTGACCAAACCGCACAGTCGATACGGCTTCAATTCCGTGCCCCTTTGCCGGCTGACGGCCGATAGCAGTGCCGCCTTCTGGAAACCCAGAGGCCGCAAACGAAAGCAGAATCAAGGCGATGAGGCCCGCGGCGGTGAAAATGCAGCGTCCCGGTTTGGCGAGTGGTATCGTTACCCGAGCCCTAATACATTCATTAAACTTTAAACAGTTGCGGAACACAACTGGAACAGATAGTGTTTGTTCTGGGTTTGTTTTTCTGATTCTGTTGGGGGTCGCTATGCTGACACGCAAACAACACGAACTGCTTATGTTCATCCACGAAAGGCTGAAGGAAAGCGGTATCCCGCCCTCCTTCGACGAGATGAAGGAAGCGCTCGACCTGGCTTCCAAATCGGGAATCCACCGGCTGATTACGGCGCTGGAGGAGCGCGGCTTCATTCGCCGTTTGCCCAACAGGGCTCGTGCGCTGGAGGTGCTGCGCCTGCCCGATTCGATCGCCCCCGGCCTCAATGCGGCACGCAAGTTCTCGCCGAGCGTCATCCAGGGCAGTCTTGGGCAAGGTCCTCGGCAAGGCAAGCCGACATCGTCGCGCGTCCCTGCAGCCGGCAATGACGACGATGTCGTCGCCGCCGTGTCTATCCCGGTGATGGGCCGCATCGCCGCTGGTGTGCCGATCGATGCCATCCAGCACCAGACGCATTCGATCTCGGTGCCGCCGGACATGATCATGGGCGGCGAGCATTATGCGCTCGAGGTCAAAGGCGATTCGATGATCGAGGCTGGCATTTTCGACGGCGACACGGTGATCATCCGCAATGCCGATACGGCGAGCCCCGGTGAGATCGTGGTGGCACTGGTCGACGAGGAAGAAGCGACGCTGAAGCGGTTCCGCCGCAAGGGCGCCTCGATCGCCCTGGAAGCCGCCAATCCGGCCTACGAGACGCGCATCTTCGGACCAGACAGGGTCAAGGTGCAGGGCAAGCTCGTTGGGCTGATCCGCCGCTACTGAGCTGCGCCCTTGGCGCCGGCTTTTGGCTTGTCGGCTCTGCGGTATGGCGGCATGCCCCGCGCCGCGCGTGAAAATTTCCGCTGCACGTGCCAGGGCCGGTATGATTTTTCGACGGCGAAGCGGATTTCGGCGCGTGTTGCCGCTTGTGGATCGAAATAGACGGCCGCACTTCCCGCGCGCGCCAGTTGCCGTTTGGTGACGACGAGGACCAGCCGGTCGTAGTAGCAGGGATTATGGGCGGTGGCGTCGTCGATGACGATCAAGCTGGCAAAGGCGCAGGCTGGCCGTGCAGTATCGCGGTCATTGGCTAGCGCGATGATCGCGCCGGATGGATGCCTGGCAAGGCAGAGACCGTCCGTGCAAATGAACGGCATGCCCGGCGGTAAGTCGGCCGGATCGGCAATGTCGAATTGCGGATCGTTCTTTCCAGGTGTTTCCGGCGCGACGATAGCCTCTGATGTGAGCGCGCGTTTCCAGTTGTCGATGGTGAACTCATTCGGGCGTGCCCGGTTGACCGCGAGTTCACCGCTGCCGATCGGCAGCGCGACGAGCCGTGCGTCCTCCGAGATCAATACATCGGGTACGCGCGTCTGCGTTGTCGTTAGCAAGCCGGCGAGCGCAAAAGGAAGGGCCACGAGCCGCAACCAGGTCGTCGCCATGCTGGCAATGACGAGGGCGATCGTCACCAAAAGGACAGATCTCAGCGAAATCAGCCCGACCGCATCGATCGGCGAGCGCTCGGAGATCCACCCGGACAGGGCGATCATCGCCGTCAGCCCCTTGCCCATCACGTAGAGGAAAGGCCCATCCGCGCCGAACGGCATCGCCAGCGCACTGAGGACGGCGAAGGGCATGACGACCAGTGAGACGATAGGCATGATGGCCAGATTGGCGAACAGGCTGAGCGGCGCCACGCGCTGGAAATGCCATATGGCGAAAAGCGCCGTGGCGCTCCCTGCAATGATCGAGGTCATCGCCAGGCCGCCCATGCCCATCAGTACCTTTCTAGTGGCAAAGCGTAGCGGCGACCGCCGGGGCGGCGGCGTGGTGGCCCCGCCGGCGCGGTAATCGGACCAGCCTGCATAGGCGCCGACAAGGGCCGCCGTCGCGGCGAAGGACATCTGGAAGCTCGGACCGACCACCTCGTGCGGCGACACCAGAATGACCGCGATGGCCGAGATCGCCAGGTTGCGCATGGTGAGCGCGGCCCGGTCGAACAGCACGGCGATAAGCATCACCGCCAACATGATGAAGCTGCGTTCGGCCGCCACCACAATGCCGGAAAAGACGAGGTAGGCCGCAATCGAAAAAAGCGCGGCGGCCGCCGCGTATTTCTTGACCGGCCGTCGCGATGAGAAATCGGGAAACAGCGCAAAGGCGCCGCGCAGCAGCGCCATAATGGTGCCGGCGACCAACGCCATATGCAGCCCCGAGATGGAGATGATGTGGTAGATGCCGGTACGCCGCATCGCTTCGTTGATCTCCTCGGGAATGCCGGCGCGCACGCCGACGATCAGCGCAGCAGCAATCTCGCCCTCGGCGCCGCCGATGCGGCTGCGGATATGGTCGGCGATGGATTCGCGCGCGTCTTCGATCGCGGAAGAAAGCCGCGCGGCAAACGGCATGCTGCCCGACGACACGACTTTCGGATTGCCGAGAAAAAAGCCGCTGCCGCCGATACCGGCAAAATAGCTGTCGAAGGAGAAATCATAGCTGTCGGGCCGCACCGGCCCGGTCGGCGGCAGCAGCCGCACATAGCCGGCGATCTCGGAACCGGCGGTCAGCTCAGCCGGTATTTTCATCGCCGAAACGCGGACCCGTTCCGGCATGTAGCGCAGTGTCGGCCTGGCGGTTGAGATCACATCGATCGTCAGCCTGATGCGGCCGCTCGCCATGGGCTCGAACGATACGACGCGACCCGTGAGGCGCGTCGAGATTTCGGAACCGAGCATATGCGTTCCAACACGCCAGGTCTCGACCTTGGCGGCAAGCACGCCAAGCGCGCAGAGCAACGCCGCCATGAAGCACAGGCGGGTTCTGGGCCACGATCGCGAGGCGACGGCACAGAGGGCTACCAAGGCGACGATTGCGATCGGCTGTGGAAAGGCCGGCTCCACCGCCAGCGCAAAATATACGACCACCCCGCATGCGAGGAACACCGGCACCAGCAGGAAGGCGACCCCACGGTCGAGCTCCAGGCCGGCCGCCGAGGTTACGCCGTTGCGGATACGGGACGGTGACGGGAGGCGGAAACGCCGGCGTAGGCGCACGATGGGCTCGGCCGCGGGCACGGGAACCGTTGCTGGGTCGCTCGCCGGCAGCGACGGGGCATCAAAGCGTGGAGCCGGCAGCAATGCCGGTGCCGGCAGGACAGGCACGGGCGCGGCAAACAGCAAGCGTTCGCTGACGCCGCTGCCAACGTCCTCGCCCTCGCCCGCACCACGGCCTCGCACAGCCATCGGGTCTGCCCCTTGCGCCCTCGACCTCCTATGCTACATGAACGCGCAACGCGCGAAAGTCCGCAAACCCACTTCCTTCGCCTGCCTGAGAGTTCCATGCCCGACAAGGTCGTCACCCGTTTTGCCCCCTCGCCCACCGGCTATCTGCATATTGGCGGGGCGCGCACGGCGCTGTTCAACTGGCTGTATGCCAAGCACACAGCCGGCACGATGCTGCTGCGCATCGAGGACACCGACCGCGAGCGTTCCACCGATGCGGCAACCGCGGCCATCCTCGACGGGCTTTCCTGGCTTGGCCTGACATGGGACGGTGAGCCGGTGTCGCAGTTCGAGCGTGCGCCGCGCCATCGCGAGGTGGCCGAGGAACTCGTTCGCATGGGCAGGGCCTATTATTGTTACGCGACGCCTGCCGAGTTGGAGGCAATGCGCGAGAGCGCACGAGCCAAGGGGCTGCCTCCCCGCTATGACGGCCGCTGGCGCGACCGCGACCCCTCCGAGGCGCCGGCCGGCGCCAAGGGGGCGATCCGCATCAAGGCGCCGACAGACGGCGAGACGGTTGTGCATGACCGCGTCCAGGGCGACGTGCGCTTTCCCAACAAGGATCTCGACGATTTCATTATTCTGCGCTCGGACGGCAACCCGACCTACATGCATGCCGTCGTCGTCGACGATCACGACATGGGCGTCACCCACATCATCCGCGGCGACGACCATTTGACCAACGCCGCCCGCCAGACGGTGATCTACCATGCCATGGGGTGGGAGGTGCCGTCGATGTCGCATATCCCGCTGATCCACGGTGCCGACGGCGCCAAGCTGTCGAAACGGCACGGTGCGCTCGGCGTCGAGGCCTATCGCGCCATGGGCTACCTGCCGGAGGCGCTGCTCAATTATCTGGCGAGGCTTGGCTGGAGCCACGGCGACGATGAGATCATGTCGATCGCCAACATGATCGCATGGTTCGACATTGGCGACGTCAACAAAGGCGCCGCCCGTTTCGACTTCGCCAAGCTCGAGGCGCTGAACGGCGTGCACATGCGCCGCATGAACGACGCGGCGCTGCTCGACATCTTCATCGCCACTCTGCCCTATCTCGACGGCGGTCCGGCGATCGCAGCTAGCCTCGACGACAGACGCAAGGCGCAATTGCTTGCCGCTTTGCCAGGCCTGAAGGAGCGCGCCAAGACGCTGGTCGAACTTGTTGAAGGGGCTGCATTCCTGTTCGTCGAGCGGCCGATGCCGGTCGACGAGAAGGCGGCGGCGCTGCTCAGCGGTGAGGCGCGCGCGATCCTGCGGGGCGCTCATGCGGCACTGGCCACGATTTCGGACTGGTCTGCCGCCTCGGCGGAAGCCGCGATCCGCGACTATGCGCAGGCCGGAGGCCACAAACTCGGCGCCGTGGCCCAACCTCTGCGCGCCGCGCTCACCGGCAAAAGCACCTCGCCCGGCGTCTTCGATGTGCTGGCCGTGCTTGGCCGCGAGGAAAGCCTGGCGCGGATTGCTGATCAAATCGATTAGGAAACTGGCCCAAGAAGATTGGCATTGAAAGGTGTGTTTCGCAGTGCAACATTGGGTCTTGGCCTAATCTGGCGCGCAGATTCAATTGCGGGCGCAAATGTGCGTATTCCGATGCTTTTGACGTGTTGGGTTCAATGTTTTGCCGTTGCCGGCCTGAGGAAACAAAAAGGAGTTTGCTATGACCGAACCTGCGACAAAGATGGAATTTGGCGGCAAAACCCAGGCGTCGACGGCAAAACTGGAACTCGACGGCAAAACCCATGAATTCAAGATACGAAGTGGTTCGGTAGGACCTGATGTCATCGACATCGGTTCGCTCTACAGCACCACCGGCGTATTTACCTACGATCCCGGTTTTACGTCGACGGCGAGCTGCGAATCGGAAATCACCTTCATCGATGGCGATGCCGGTATTCTCTTGCACCGCGGCTACCCGATCGACCAGCTGGCCGAGCACGGCGACTTCCTCGAAGTCTGCTATCTCTTGCTCTACGGAGAACTACCGACCAAGGCGCAGAAGGACGATTTCGACTACCGGGTGACGCGCCACACCATGGTGCATGAGCAGATGTCGCGCTTCTTCACCGGCTTCCGCCGCGATGCGCATCCGATGGCGGTGATGTGCGGCGTGGTCGGCGCGCTGTCGGCCTTCTATCACGATTCCACCGATATCTCGGACCCTTATCAACGCATGGTCGCCTCTATGCGGCTGATCGCCAAGATGCCGACGATCGCGGCGATGGCGTATAAATACCACATCGGCCAGCCGTTCATTTATCCGAAGAACGAACTGAATTTCGCAGCCAACTTCCTGCATATGTGCTTCGCCGTGCCTTGCGAGGAATACAAGATCAATCCGGTGCTGGCGCGCGCGATGGAGCGCATCTTCATCCTGCACGCCGACCACGAGCAGAACGCCTCGACCTCGACCGTCCGCCTCGCCGGCTCGTCGGGCGCCAATCCCTTTGCCTGTATCGCTGCCGGCATCGCCTGCCTGTGGGGTCCTGCACATGGCGGAGCCAACGAGGCAGCCCTGAACATGTTGGGCGAGATCGGCCATGTCGATCACATCCCGGAATTCATTGCGCGCGCCAAGGATAAGAACGATCCGTTCCGATTGATGGGCTTTGGCCACCGCGTTTATAAGAACTACGATCCGCGCGCCAAGATCATGCAGAAGACCGCGCACGAAGTCCTGGGCGAGCTCGGCATCAAGGACGATCCGCTGCTCGACATCGCCATGGAGCTGGAAAAGATCGCGCTGACCGATTCCTATTTCATCGAGAAGAAGCTCTACCCCAACGTCGATTTCTATTCCGGCATCACGCTGAAGGCGCTGGGCTTCCCCACTACCATGTTCACCGTGCTGTTCGCGGTTGCCCGCACCGTCGGCTGGATTGCGCAGTGGAAGGAGATGATCGAGGACCCGCACCAGAAGATCGGCCGTCCGCGCCAGCTTTATACCGGTGCGCCGGAACGGGATTACGTGCCGATCGCGAAGCGGTGAAAGTAGCGAGTAGCGAGTAGCGAGTAGCGAGTAGCGAGTAGCGAGTAGCGAGTAGCGAGTAGTAGCTGAAGCAGCTTGGCTGTTACGGCCAGCACCATTTCCTATTCGCTACTCACTACTCGCTCACTTCCTCACCATACCCATCACCACCCCCGCCGCCATCTCGCCTGACGGCTTGTCGGTTGCCATACGCCCGGCGATGTCGGCAAAACCGTCCTTCTGCCAGGCGCGGTAGGCGGTATCGGAGAATAGCGCCTCCAGCTGGCGCGCCAGATAATGCGGACGCACATATTGGTTGTAGTGTTCCGGCACGACCGGCCGGTCGGCGATGAGATTGGGCAAGGCTGCGCTCCAAACTTTGATCAGTCCCTGCGCCATGCGCATGACCGGATCGAGCCGGTAGCAGGAGATCATCGGCACGCCCGCCAGTGCCAGTTCCAGCGATACCGTCCCCGACGCGATCAGCGCCGCATCGGCCTTGCCGAAGGTCTGCCATTTGCGTTCGGCATCAAGGATGATCTCCGGCTTCTCGTTCCAGCTCGCGACCGAGGTCCTGACCAGGTCGGCGACGTGCGGCACCGTCGGCAACAGCAAGCGCAAGCGGTGCCCGCGCGCCCGCAGGATCGATACCGTTTCGCCGAACGGCCCGACCAGGCGCCGCACCTCGCCGCGACGCGAACCGGGCAATACAAGCAACGTTTTCACACGGTCGGCGGAGAGGTCACGCGGCTGCGCCTGCGCCCTGGCGGCACTGACTATGCCCGGATCGTGTGCAAGGCGATGCCCGACATAGGTGCCGGGCGGCCCGCCCAGGCGAGCGAGTTCCTTCACCTCGAACGGCAGGATACAAAGAATGTGATCGACATATGGCTTCATTGCCGCCGCCCTGCCCGGCCGCCAAGCCCATACGCTCGGGCAGACATAGTGGACGATCGGGATCGTCGGATCGGCGGCGCGCACCTTCTTGGCGACGCGCAGCGAGAAATCCGGACTGTCGATGGTGATAAGGCAGTCGGGCTTTTCATCGACAATCGCGTTTGCCGTCTGGCCGATCCGCCGCATCAGGCGCGGCAGGTCGCGCAGGATAGCGCTAAGCCCCATCAGCGCGATCTCGCTGCCGTCGAACAATGGCGCCAAACCGAGCGCCTGCAAATGGCGGCCGCCGATGCCTACGAGCCGAACTTCGCGCCCGGTCATGCGCTTTAACGCCTGCACAAGGTCGGCGCCAAGCAGGTCGCCGGACTCCTCGCCGGCGACGACGGCTATCTTCAACGGCTGCTCATTCGCCATGCGCCGGCTCCGCAGCAGGCAGGCCGATCACGAACAGGCCGAGTGCATTGGCACGCCCGATGGTGGCAGGACATTCGAGCACCAGCGAGCGGCCGGCTTCGACGGCAATGCCGGCCAGTCCGGCGGCATGCGCCGCCTCGACGGTCAGCGGGCCAATGGAGGGCAGATCGGCACGCAGTTCCTGACCGGGCTTGGCGCATTTGACCAAAACACCACGGCTCCTGCCAGCCAGCCTGCCGTGCCCGCGTAATTGTTTTGTCCGCTCGAGCAGCCCGTCTGTGCCCTCGACGCCTTCCAGCGCGATGGCGCGGCCACCAACCGCAACAGCCGCCTGGCCAATATCCAGCGCGCCGATAGCTTTTGCTGCAGCGTGCGCCGCCTCGATGTCGCGCCAGTCGGATTTGCGTGGCGCCATCTTGGTCAGCGGGCCTTCGGCGGCGACCAGTTCCGGCACGATCTCGTGAGCGCCGACAACCTTGATGCCGCTGCGCTCGATCCTGCGCACGAACAGTTTCAGCACCGTATCGTCCCCCCGGGTTACACCGACGAGAAGGCTGGGTAGCCAGGCGAGCAGGCCCAAATTGAGGCGCATGGCGCTCAGCATGGGGCGGCGCGTAATATGTCCCGCGGTCACCAGATGCGTAACGTGATGCCGCTTGAGCATCGGCAGCAGCGAGCCGACGTCCTCCAGCCTCAAGCTTGCCTGCTCATAGGGCTCGAAATCGACTATGCGGTCGACCTCGCCCGCCGCCATGACGACGAAGGGAGGTTTGCCTTGCCGGGCGAGCGCTCGGGCAATTTCGACCGGGAGACTGCCGCCGCCGGCGATGATGCCGACCTTGGCATCTGGCGCGAGATCAAGGCCCTTTCCGGCAGCCTCAATCTTCGTCATCTGCCCTCAGTCTTCATCATCGGTATCGTCGCCGTCGCCACCTTTGAGCGACGGCACGGCATAGTGCCGCTTGCCGCGGCCAGCGATGAAATCGACGATCTTCATGGCCGTCGGCGACGAGGCGAATTCCGCCTTGGCGAACTCGATGTTTTCGCCGACGGTCCGAGAGCGATCGAAGATCGTGTTGTAGGCTTTGCGCAGCAAGTGGATCTCGGAACGCGGCAGGCCGGCGCGCTTCAGGCCAATGATGTTGAGGCCGCGAAGGCTGGCACGGTTGCCAACGGCGATGGCGTAGGGAATGACGTCGCCGACGATCGCCGAGCAACCGCCGAGAAAGGCGTTATCGCCGATGCGGACAAACTGATGAACCGCGGTAAGGCCGCCGATGTAGACATTGTCACCGACTTCGCAATGCCCGCCTAACGTCGCTTGATTGGCGAAGGTGGCGTTCCTGCCGACCACGCAGTCATGTGCAATGTGGGCATAGGCGAGGAAATTGCCGTTGTCGCCGATCGTCGTTTCGCCGCGGCTGGAATCGGTGCCGAGATGCATGGTGACGCCTTCGCGGATCGCGCAGTTCTCGCCGATCACCAGCGTGGTACGGCCGCCCTTGTGCTTGGTGTTCTGCGGCGGCCCGCCCAGTATCGCCATCGGATAGACCTTGGTCGATGCACCGATGGTGGTCGCGCCCATCACCGACACATGGCTGACCAGTTCGACACGGTCGCCGATCACGGCGTCGGGGCCGACGTAGCAGAAGGGTCCGATGCGGGCGCCTTCGCCGATTTGGGCGCCTGCCTCGATGACCGACGATGGATGGATGACTGTCTGGATTTTCATTAGCATTCGTTTGTCAGCCGCTTGCGACCATCATTGCCGAGATCTCGGCTTCCGCCGCCTTGGTGCCATCGACGAGGGCCTCGCAGGCGAATTTGAGAAGATTGCCGCGTTTCTTGATTTTCTTCACATGAATTTTCAATTGGTCGCCTGGAACGACCGGCTTGCGGAACTTGGCGTTGTCGATGGTCAGGAAATAAACCAGCGACGGCTTTTCCGTACCGAGGCTGCGGATGCAGATGGCGCCGGCCGTCTGCGCCATCGCCTCGATGATGAGCACGCCGGGCATGACCGGCTGGTCGGGGAAATGACCTTGGAAATGCGGCTCGTTTATGGTGACGTTCTTGATGCCGATGGCGGATTCGTCGCCATCTATGTCGACAATGCGGTCGATCATCAAGAACGGATAGCGGTGCGGCAGGAGCTTCATCAGCCGCATTATGTCAACCGCTTCGAGCGTCGCCGCTGCGATCTCAGCCATTTCCCCCCTCACCCTGTTTGCGCGTCCGTGCAAGTCTGCGCAAGGCCGCTATCTCGCGCATGGCTTCCGCCATCGGCTGCGCCGGATATCCTCCCCAAATCTCACCTGCAGGCACATTGCTCATAAACCCGCTTCTTGCGGCAAGCTTGGCCCCGGACCCGATGGTCAAATGATCCGCAAGGCCGACGCCGCCACCCATGGTGACGTTGTCGCCTACCGTCACCGAACCGGAAATACCCGAAAGCCCGGCTATAATGCAATTGCGGCCGATGCGAACGTTGTGGGCGATCTGCACCAGATTGTCGATCTTGGTGCCCTGGCCGATGATCGTGTCGGACATGGCGCCGCGATCGACGGTCGTATTCGAGCCGATCTCGACGTCGTCCTGAATGATGACGCGGCCGATCTGCGGAACCCGCTCCGGACCCTTGGCGCCGGCAACGAAACCGAAGCCATCCTGGCCGATCCTGGCACCGCCATGGATGATGACGCGATTGCCGATCAACGCATATTGCACGCTTGCACCTGGACCGACATAGCCGTCGCGGCCGATCTGAGAGGAAGGACCGATAACCGCATGCGGGGCAATGACGGTTCCGCTGCCGATGGCAGCGCGCGGCCCGATGACCGCGCCTGCTTCGATGATCGCACCGGCCTCGACATGGGCGGTCGGATCGACATGGGCGTGCGGCGAGATACCGGTTTCGCCGGTCATCGGTCCAGGCGTTGCAGCCGCCGGGAAAAGCAGGCGCCCGACCATTGCGAAAGCCTGCTGCGGGCGCGGATGCACCAGCACCGCAATGCCCGCCGGCGCCTTGCCGGCAAATTCGGCGGGGCAGAGAACCGCTGCCGCCCGCAGTGACTGCATCAGCGCGAAATTGCGCCTCCCATCGACGAAGACAAGCGCGTTCTCGCCGCCTTCGTTGGCGGGCGCCAGAGCCTCGATCGATACATCGGAGAGACCGGAATCGACAAGCGTCGAGCCGGTCAGATTCGCGACTTCGCCGGCCGTATACCGGCGTGAGGGCGCGAAGAACACCGGATCGGTCATTCCAGAAGCAATATCCAGCTAGCGCATGACCCCGGAAATCGGAAGTCGATCCTCGGAAAGGATCATGCGCAAAAACAAAGTGCTACAACATCCTTTGCGTGTCCAATAGGACGCGCTGCGCTGTAGTGTCGGGTCACCGCCCATCCGGATCCAAACGAGCCGGAAGCATCGTTACCCGCACATCAGAAGCGGGTCGATATACCGAAGTTGAATTCCTGCACGTCGTCGGTCTTTTCCTTCTTGACCGGGATCGCATAGTCGATGCGGATCGGACCGAAGGGCGATGCCCACATCAGGCCGACACCGACAGAAGCGCGCCATTCCATTCCGGTTGTCGACTGATCGACGAGGCCACTTGCAATCTTGCTGCCGTAGAGCGTTGCCGCATCGGCAAACACTGCCCCGCGGAGGCCGAAGCTTTCCGGGATAACCGGCAGCGGGAACTGGGCTTCGGCCGAGGCGTTGAAATAAGTGGTTCCGCCGAGATGGTCGTTGCGGTTGTCCAAGGCAACCGGACCGATGCCACCATATTCGAAGCCGCGGATCATACGGTCGCTGCTCTGGAAATGGTCGAAGACACGTAGATCGCCGCCGCCATATCCCTGGACATGGCCGGCGCCGCCGGAAATGAGGCCTACCAGATCCAATTGTTCGGACAACGTCTGATAGATGCTGCCGCGCGCCGTGACCTTGATGAACTTGGCGTCGCCGCCGACGCCGGCCACTTCGGTGTTGACATTGGCATAAAGCCCGTCATGCGGGTTCTTCATGTCGTCGATGGTGTTGTAGATCAGGCCGAGGCTGACCGACGACTTGAGCCATGGGCTCTCGTTAACTCCGTTTTGGATCGCCTGGGAGACGTTGCAACCGGCCATTGGGTCGCAGTCTTCGTCGAACTCGTACTTCTCTTGCGCGATATTGTACGCGAGCTGCGTCGTGATGTTGTCGGTGATCGGCAGACCGAAACGCACTGTCGCGCCCGTCGTATCGCTGTCGTAATGGTCGTAGTTTCGGCTCTGCTTGTAGATGTCGAAGCCGGCCGCGATGCGCCGCCCAAGGAAATAAGGTTCGGTGAAAGAGAAGCTGTAGTCGCGCGAGTTCTTGCCGCCGCCCGCCGCCACCTTGATGAATTGGCCGCGACCGAGGAAATTGCGCTCACTGATAGAACCTTCGACGGACGGACCTGACGTTTCGCCACCAGTCGAATAGCCGGCACCGATCGAGAATTCACCGGTCGACTTCTCGACTACGTCGACCACCAACACGACCTGGTCCGGCTCAGAGCCCGGAACGGTGGAAATCTCGACTTTCTCAAAATAATCGAGCGCTTCCAGCCGCCTCTTCGCGCGCTGGATGAGAACCTGGTTGAACGCATCGCCTTCGCTGACATCGAATTCGCGGCGAATGACGTAGTCGCGCGTTCGATCGTTTCCGCGGATCTCGATGCGCTCGATATAGGCCTTGGTGCCCTGGTCGATTGTATACACAACCGAGATCGTGTGGTTTTCGAAGTTGCGATCGCCGCGCGGCGTCACCTGGGCGAAGGCATAGCCCGAACCGGCGACTTTCTCGGTCAGCGCGATGATCGTGTCCTCGACGTCCTTGGCGTTATAGACATCGCCCTTGTGGGTCTGGACTACCGATTCAAGCGACTTGCTGTCGACCTCGGGGATTGTGCTTTCGACACTGACATCGCCGAACGTATAACGCTCGCCCTCCTGCACCGTGATGGTGACGGTGTATTTGTTGGTGGTGTCGTCGAGTTCGCCGACAGCCGAGACGACCTGGAAGTCGGCATAGCCGTGATTGTAATAGAAGCGGCGCAACAGCTCTTGGTCGGCCCGCAGCTTGTCCTCGTCATAGACGTCGTCGCGCAGCACGAAGGAAAGGAAGGACGAGCGCTTGGTGGAGATGATGTCCGACAGACGGCGGCTCGAATAGGCGCTGTTGCCGACGAAATTGATCGCTGCGATCTGGGTGCGGCCGCCTTCGTTGATGTTGAAGACCACGTTCACGCGGTTGTCGCCGAGATCCATGATCTGGGTGGTCACGGCGGCGTCGTCGCGGCCGATACGCCTGTAAGCGGCCTTGACCGCCTCAACGTCGGTGTCGAGTTGCTGTTGCGAGAAGGTGCTGCGCGGCTTCAATTGCACCGCAGCTTCAAGCGCGTTGTCCTTGAGCTTCTTGTTGCCCTGGAACAGCACCTGGTTGACGACCTGGTATTCGGAAACCTTGATGACCAGCGTCGATCCGACTTGGTTGATCTGCACGTCCGAAAACAGCCCGGTGCCGAACAGCGCCTTGACCGCATCGTCGATGTCGGAGCTGGAAAACGCCTTGCCCGGCTTGATCGTCACGTAATTGCGGATGGTGTCCGCGTCGACACGCTGATTGCCGGTGACTTCGACTCTGGAGACGACAGCCGCCTCGGCGGCCGATGTGGCAACGAACTGCACTGCGAGCGCGCCTGGTACAACCAGAGCGGCGGACATAGCCACCGCGGACGCGGCGCTCAGAAACTTGGATGCTGCCTTCATCGGGCTTTTGTACCTTTTCTCGAAGTCCCCACGGCGAGAAAACCGGACGTGCGGTAATTTCCCCTACCGTATTAACCGGATTTTCCCTACACGCAAGGCTTCTGGTTAATTTGTATTTACTTAACCCTGTGGCGTGGCTTTCGCGTCACGCATATCCCCACGCATGGTAAACGGCGTCTCAACATTGCTCGTGCCGAAGCCAAATTCCTTCATGATTTCAGCACCCAAACAGATCGTTCCAGAAAACAAAGCCCATGAAGCCGAGCACCAATATGAGGCCGCTTCGGTAAGCCATTTCCATCATCCGTTCGGACACCGGCCGCCGGATGACAGCCTCCACGCCGTAGAACAGAAGATGCCCTCCGTCGAGGGGGGGAATCGGCAAAAGGTTGAGAATCCCGATCCCGACTGACAGGAATGCAACAAGCTGTACGAGCCATTCAAAGCCGAGCTTTGCCGCCTGACCCGACATCTTGGCGATCTTGATAGGGCCGCCCAGCTGGCACTTGTCCTCGCGACCGACAACGAAACGTTGCAGGAACTGGCCGGTGCGCTGAATGACGTGTCCGGTTTCCTGGACCGCTGCCCCGACCGCCCCGGCCGGACTGTAGGTGATCAGCCGTGGCTGGCCGAGTTCCTTGTTGTTGACGACGCCGATCACGGCCACCTGGACCTTGTTGCCCAGTGCGTCCTGTTGTTCCATCAAGCGCGGCGTCGCCGTGACGGTGATTTCCTTGCCGCCGCGTAGCATGACGAAGGTGATGCTGTCGCCGGCACGGCCGGAGACCAGACGCTGGACGTCGGCAAAGGTCTCGACCTTGCTGCCGTCGACGCTGACGAATCGGTCGCCGGGCATGATGCCGGCCGCCGCCGCCGCACTGCCGACGGTAACCTCAGCCACCATCGGCTCCAGCACGGGACGGCCATGGACAGAAAAAAGCACGGAAAAGACAGCGATCGTCAGCAGGAAGTTGAACAGCGGCCCCGCCACCACTGTCGCCGCGCGCTTCCAGATCGGCTGCGTGTGGAAGGCGACCTTGCGTTCTTCGTCGCTCAGCGCCTCGATCTCCTCCGAGCTGGGCTGGCTCGACGTCGCGTTCATGTCGCCGACGAACTTGACGTAGCCGCCGAGCGGTATGGCGCAAAGCTTCCAGCGCGTGCCGCGGCTGTCGTTGAAGCCGATGATTTCAGGACCAAAACCGATCGAAAAGGCCTTTGCGCCGATACCGCACCAGCGGCCGACGAGGTAGTGGCCCATTTCGTGGACGAAAACGACCACGGTCAGCACGAACAGGAAAGGCACCAGCGTGCCGAGGACAAAGCCCTCTGTGCTGAAAACCGCGTGAAGAATCTCGTTCAATTCATGCCCTCAAATTCATCCACGGCGCAGGTCACGCCGCGACTGTGACATCAATCCAGGCGAATCCATGGCGCAACCCGCGCCAGCCCGCCGTCGGATGCCGCTCAAACCGGGAACAGTCCCTGTGCGGGATGGTCGGCGGTCGCGGAAATCCAGCCGATGACGTATAGGGCGAAAGCCGCCGCGACAAGCCCGTCGACCCGGTCCATGATGCCGCCATGGCCGGGTATTAGCGCGCCGGAGTCCTTACGGCCGTGGCGTCGCTTGACCCATGATTCGAACAGGTCGCCGGCTTGCGCGACGATCGAAAGCACCAGTGCGATCACGCCAAGCACGACAACGTTGCCCGTTCCGGCTATGGCGGCCAGAAGCAGCCCGGCCACCACGCCGCCGATCGCCCCGCCGAGCGCCCCGCTCCGCGTCTTGCCCGGCGAGATCGACGGCGCCAGCCTTGGACCACCGACGGAGCGGCCGACGAAATATGCAAAAATATCGGTCGCCCAAACCACGGCGAACAGAAAGAGGATGGCCAGCAGCCCGGAACGGTCGCCGTCGCGCAAGAAGGCCAGCGACAGGCCGGAAACCGCCGCATAGGCAAGGCCGGATGCTTCCCACGGTCCTGCCTTGCGCATCGACGCCGCGATGGCAGCGACAGCAACCAGAGCCGCGACGAGCGGCAGCAGCAAAGACGCAGGCAGGCCGGCGATGAGGGCACCGATAAAGACCACGATCAGCGCCTCGGGCAGAAAGCGGAAACCTGCCGTAGCATTAGCACCTGCCGGCGCAACGGGGCGGCTCATCCGCGTCCACTCGTAGAAGATCACCGCCGCCATGGCAGCGCAAAGCAACCGGAAGGGCAGTCCGCCAAGCCAGGTCAGGCCGAGCGTAACGATGGCAAGCACGACGGCCGAAATGACGCGGAGCTGAAGGTTGCTCATCCCTCAGCCCGAGGCGACGTCTTGGGCGGCAAGTCCGCCGAAGCGGCGCTCGCGGCCGGCGAAATCGCGCAGTGCATCGGACAGGTGCTCGCGACTGAAGTCGGGCCAGTAGCAAGGCAAAAAAACAAGTTCGCTGTAGGCGGCCTGCCATAACAGGAAATTCGACAGCCGAAGCTCGCCGCTGGTGCGGATAACCAGTTCCGGGTCCGGAATGCCCTCTGTATCGAGCGAGTTGGCGAAGGACTCTGCCGTGATCGCTTCGCTGTCGATCTCGCCACGCGCCACCGCCGCGGCGAGCTTGCGCGCTGTGCGGACGATCTCGTCGCGCCCGCCATAATTGAAGGCGATGACCAGCGTCAGCGCCTCGTTGCGGAGAGTGAGCGTTTCGGCTTCCTCGAGCAGGCCTCTTATGTCGGGCTGCAGCCCTGCCCTGTCACCGACGACCCTGATTCGGACGCCGCTCTGGTGCAACTCGGCGAGATCGCGTCGGATGAAAAGCTTCAGCAGGCCCATGAGGTCGCTGACTTCGGATTTCGGCCGTGACCAGTTTTCCGACGAGAAAGCGTAGACGGTCAGGAAGGAGATGCCCAGGTTAGGGGCGGCGCGCACCGTCTTGCGCAGCGCTTCGACGCCGGCGCGGTGACCGGCGAGCCGCGGCAAGCCGCGCGCCTTGGCCCAGCGTCCGTTTCCGTCCATGATGATCGCGACATGCGCGGGCGTTGCCATGTTCTCGCTTCCGGGCCAGCCGTGGCCAGACCCTAGACCTGCATGATTTCCGCTTCCTTGTCGGAAAGCAGGTGGTCGATGGTGCTGATTGTCTCGTCGGTTAGTTTCTGAACCTGGTCGGCCCGTTTGCGGTGGTCGTCCTCGCTGATGTCGCCGTCCTTTTCCGCCTTTTTCAGAAAGTCCATGCCGTCCCGGCGAACGTGACGCACAGCGACGCGGGCATTCTCGGCATAGCCGTGCGAGATCTTGACAAGCTCCTTGCGGCGCTGCTCGTTGAGTTCAGGCAACGGGATCCTGAGATTGGTGCCGTCTACGATTGGATTGAAGCCGAGATTGGATTCACGGATGGCGCGGTCGACGGCACTGACCATCGACTTGTCCCAGACCGAAACCGAGATCATGCGCGGCTCCGGCACCGACACGGTTGCCACCTGGTTGATCGGCATGGCGGTGCCGTAGGCCTGCACCTGGATGGCGTCGAGCAGGCTGCTCGACGCGCGGCCGGTGCGCAGCGAAGCCAGATCATGCTTGAACGCGGCGATCGCCCCGTCCATGCGCCGTTTGAGATCGTCGTATTCGCCACTCATCATCGTCTCCTCGACCCGTTTAGCCCGGGTTCACTGCCTTGAGGGTAAAACCCTGTTCGAGCCTCAATCCGCGAACTGGTCCCTCTTTCGGGTTCACGGTCCGGATTAATCGTCGGCGACAACCGTGCAACGGCCGCCGCCACGCAGGATATCACCGAAACCACCCTTCTCGTGGATCGAATAGACGATTATCGGAATGTTGTTTTCGCGCGCAAGTGCAATCGCCGCGGTATCCATGATCGAAAGCCCGCGTTTTATGACGTCGCTATGGCTGATGCGCTCGAAGCGTGTCGCGTTCGGGTCCTTCTTGGGATCAGCCGAATAGACGCCATCGACCTGAGTGCCCTTGAACAAAGCATCGGCGCCGATCTCGGCGGCGCGAAGGGCTGCAGCCGAATCGGTAGTGAAAAACGGATTGCCGGTGCCACCGGCGAAGATGACGACCTTGCCCTGGTTCATGTAGGCGGTTGCCTGACGCTGCGAAAAACTTTCGCACAGCTCGGGCATGGCGATCGCCGACAACACCACGGCGTCGACGCCGATCTTGTTGAGCGAGGTGCGTAGCGCCAGCGAATTGATGACCGTGGCAAGCATGCCCATATGGTCGCCGGTGACGCGGTCTCCGCCTTTTGATGCAACCGCGACGCCGCGAAAGATGTTGCCGCCGCCGATGACGACACCGACCTCGATGCCCAGTGCGCGGGCCTCGGCAATGTCGGCGGCGATGCGGTCGACCACCGATACGTCGATGCCGAAATGCTGTTCGCCCATCAACGCTTCGCCCGACGCTTTCAGCAAGACACGTCGGTAGAGGGGCTTCACCGTCATCTGGTCCTCGTCATCATGCGTGTGACGCGCTTCGGTGGCGCCCCGAAACACTGGGCGTTCCGATACACGAAGGGCGCCGCGATGTCACGCGGCGCCCGAGCCGGAAAGTTGAGATCGTGGACTGGGATAGCCGTCAGCTCACGCCGGCAAAAGTGCCTTGCATGAGCAGATCCGGCAGATAGCTTGCCGGCTTGTCGCCAACCGCCTGCCCACCGGTCAAGCCGCCTTGTATTTCAGGGCCGAAGAACGAATACGGAAAGGGCGTGACCGGCCGGCTCACCGCATCGAGCCGTGCCCGAAGGTCTTCGGGAATGTCGAAATCAAGCGCGCCGAGATTGTCCTTGAGCTGGTCAAGCCTGGTGGAGCCGACGATGACGGACGCAATGCCTGGCCTGTTTGCCGCCCAGTTCAGGGCGACCTGGGCCATGCTGCGGCCGAGCTGGCCGGCAACCCTCTCCAGTTCGGCGACGATTTGCCAGTTGCGGTCGGTGAATTTCTGGAAACCGGGATTGGTCGAACCACGCATTGTCTCCAGCCGGCCACCATCCTTGACGATTGTATCGAAACGGTATTTTCCGCTGAGCAGGCCGCTGGCCAACGGACTCCAGACCATGATTCCAGCGCCATAGCGCGTGCCGAACGGCACGAACTCGTGCTCGATGTTGCGCTCGGCCAGCGAATATTCGAGCTGAAGCGCCGAAACCGGTTCATAGCCGCGATGCTCGGCGATCGCCTGCGCCCGGCTTGCGTACCAGGCCGGCACGTCGGACAGACCGACATGCCGGATCTTTCCGGCGCGCACCAGATCGTCCAGCGTCCGCATCACCTCCTCCGGTGGCGTCAGCCTGTCCCAGGTATGGAGGATGTAGAGGTCGATGTAATCGGTGCCGAGCCGCTTCAGCGAACCGTCTACCGCCCGCAGGATGTTCTTACGGCCGTTGCCGCCGGCATTTGGATTACCCGGTTCGGCGTTGTAGGTGAATTTGGTACTGATCACCGCCTTGTCGCGCAGCCCACGCTCGGCGATGAATTCGCCGAGCCAGGTTTCGGCCGTGCCACCGGTATAGAGATCGGCGGTATCGAAGAAATTGCCACCGGCTTCGACATAGGCATCAACCAAGGCGCGCGCCGTTTCCTTCTCCGCGCCCCAGCCCCATTCCGTGCCGAACGTCATGGTGCCGAGCGCCAGACGAGTGACACGCAGCCCGCTGTTGCCGAGCGTGTAGTAGGACATGGTCATGGATTTTCTCCTGAAATTTGAAAACGGGATTGAGGTCCTTGCCTGCGATATGCAGTCAGGCCTTGGCCAGCGCATCGACCACCACCTGGAACCGACGCGGATCGAAATAGTCGTGGTAGGCGCTGATCAGACCGCTCTCGAAGCGGAAGATCGCGATATTGCTGTTGGTGTATTCAGAGCCGCCAAATCAGCATCGCGCGGTTCTTGTACTCAACGACGATCGCGTCCGAATCCGCTGCCGGATAGACGGCTGTCAGCTGGGAGTCGAAGGATTCGAAATTGCCGAAGAGGCCTCGGAAGGCCGCCAGGATCGCGGCCTTACCATCGATGCTGCTTCCAAATCCTGCCGGCGGGTAGAAGACAAGGATTCGGCCATCTTCAGCCCAAAGGTTGCCCCATGCCTCAATGTCCTTGCGGTGCATCAGGTCAAAGAATTTACGCACTGTCTCGAGATTACGGGTTCGTTCGGACTTGAGGTCGGTCATTGGACGTCTCCTTGGCTGCTCGGCGATTGCCGTGTGATGCAGCCAAAGATGCGTTCTTCTTCCCCATCCGATAAGATTGCATTATCCGAATGGACTATGCGATACCATGCATGAATGGATCGCGATCTGCTTAGCCACCTACCTATAATCGTTGCCGTCGCGCGGCGTGGCGGCTTCGCCTCGGCGGCCGCCGAGCTCGGCATGAGCCCGTCAGCGGTCAGCCATGCGGTGCGGCTGGTGGAGGAGCGAATCGGCCAGCCGTTGTTTGCCCGCACCACACGCAGCGTCTCGCTGACCGAGGCTGGCACCGCCCTCGTCGCTGCGGCGGAGCCGGCGCTGGAAGACATTGCCGACCGGATCGAACGCATCCGCTCTGTCAAAGGCCGGGCAAGCGGACTGCTCAGGATCAACGCGCCGCGTTTGGCGCTGCCTCTGGCGCTGATGCCCATCCTGACGGCGATGGCGGAACGTTACCCTGACGTGACGGTGGAGATCGTCACCGACGAACGTCTGAGCGATATCGTCGGCGAGGGTTTCGACGCCGGCATCCGGCTGGGCGAGATGATCGCCGAGGATATGGTGACGGTGCGGCTGACTCAGCCGTTCCGGACGACCATTGTCGCCTCTCCGGCCTATATCGGCCGCCACGGAAAGCCGCGAACAATTGCTGATCTCTCCACCCGCAACTGCATCGGCTATCGGCTGTTGCGATCACGTGCGCTCTACCGTTGGGATCTGTCAGACCAGGGCAAGGATATCGGCGTCGAGACGCGCGGCAGCGTCGTCGTCAGCGAACCGCTGTCGGCAAAAGACATGGCCCTTGCCGGCATCGGCCTCGCATATCTGTTCGAGCCGCTTGTCAAGCCCGACATCGAGGCAGGCCGGCTGGTCGAAGTCCTTGGCGAGGCATCGATCGAGGAACCGGGACTGTTCCTCTATTTCCCGCGCCGCGCCGCGATGGCCCCGAAGCTCCGCGCCTTTATCGACACCGCGCAAGAAATCGGCCGGGCATCCTCGCGGACACCCGGCCGAAAAAGCCTTTCAAACGAATAGTTTACTTCTTGACCGCTGCCGCGACTTCCGCCGCGAAATCGGTCTCTTCCTTCTCGATGCCCTCACCGAGCGCGAAGCGCAGATAGGCGGCGATTTTGGCCGGCGCGCCGATCTCGCTTTCGGCATCCTTCAGCGCCTTCTCGACGGTGATGTCGGGATTGAGCACGAAAGCCTGCTTGAGCAGCACGACCTCTTCGTAGAACTTGCGCAAACGGCCCTCGACCATCTTCTCGATGATCGCTTCCGGCTTGCCGGACTGGCGCGCCTGGTCGGCGAAGATCGCCTTCTCGCGCTCGACCGCGGCCGGATCGAGCTCTTCGGTGGTCAAGGCCATCGGGTTGGTGGCGGCGACATGCATGGCGACTTGGCGGGCAAAGGCGTTGGCGGCCTGCGCGTTGCCTGTCGTCTCGATGGCGACCAGCACGCCGAGCTTGCCAAGGCCGTCGGCAACCGCATTGTGGACGTAGGTTGCGACAGCGCCGTGCTCGACGGTGAGCTTGGCCGAGCGGCGGAAGCCCAGATTCTCGCCGATGGTGCCGACTGCGTCCTTGATGGTCTCGGTGACCGACTTGCCCGAGCCCGGATAGGGAGCAGCGGCAACGGCCTCGGTCTTGCCGCCATAGGCAAGCGCGACCTTCGCGACATTGGCGACGATCTCCTGGAACGCAGCATTGCGCGCAACGAAATCCGTCTCGGAATTGACCTCGACGATCGCTGCCTCGCGGACGCCGGAATCGACGCCGATCAGGCCTTCGGCAGCAGTACGGCCAGCCTTCTTGTCGGCCTTGGAAATGCCCTTCTTGCGCAGCCAGTCGATGGCTTCTTCCATGTTGCCGTTGGTCTCGTTCAACGCCGCCTTGCAGTCCATCATGCCCGCGCCGGTCAAGTCGCGGAGTTCTTTGACCTGTGCAGCCGAAATGCTCATTGTCGCCTCTTTGTCTAAATGCACCGACGCACCATCGAGTTTCGATGATGCGCCTGGTGCCGGTAGCGCTTACCGCGCCAACATATTGGAAAGATGAAGGCCGCAGCCGGCCTTCGCTATTATGCTTCCGGGGTCTGGGTTGCCGGGCTCTCGGCGGCCGGGGTCGGTTCGAGCGCCGGCTCGACCGGAGCCTCGACCGATGCGCCGATGTCGACGCCGAGTGCGCCCTGCTGGCGGGCGATGCCGTCGATCGCAGCCTTGGCAATCAGATCGCAATAGAGCTGGATGGCGCGGGCCGCATCGTCATTGCCGGGGATCGGGAAGTCGATCTTGTCCGGGTCGCAGTTGGAATCGATGATGGCAACGACCGGGATGCCGAGACGCTTGGCCTCGAGGATGGCGATCGCTTCCTTGTTGGTATCGATCACGAACATCAAATCGGGCGTCGAACCCATATCCTTGATGCCGCCCAGCGCCTTGTCGAGCTTCTCACGCTCGCGGTCGAGGTTGAGGCGCTCCTTCTTGGTCAGGCCCTGAGCCTCGCCGGCCAGCATCTCGTCGAGCTTGCGCAGGCGCTGGATGGAATTCGAGATCGTCTTCCAGTTGGTCAGCATGCCGCCGAGCCAGCGCGAGTTAACATAGTACTGAGCCGAGCGCTGCGCGGCATCGGCGACGATGTCGGAGGCCTGGCGCTTGGTGCCGACGAACAGCACGCGGCCGCCCTTGGCAACAGTGTCGGAAACCTGCTTCAGCGCCTGGTGCAGCAAAGGCACCGTCTGCGAGAGGTCGATGATGTGGATGTTGTTGCGGGCGCCGTAGATATAGGGCGCCATTTTCGGATTCCAGCGGTGGGTCTGGTGGCCGAAGTGAATGCCAGCTTCCAATAGCTGGCGCATGCTGAAATCAGGCAGAGCCATTCTTATTTCCTTTCCGGTTAGCCTCCACGGACACAGGCATTTTTTGGACTTGGTCCTCGAACGCCACCGGAGGTTTCCGCCGGATTTCTCCCGGGCAGACACCAAAGTCCGTGTGTGGAATGTGCGCGCATATAGAGGGGATGCGCGACAAACGCAAGCGCTGTGGCGTCTTGCGGCTCAGCGTGCGGCGATCAGCGCACCGGTGCCTATCATGGCGCCGCCGGCAAACCTGTTCATCAGCCGCATGCGCCTTGGCGTCTTGAACCAGCTCGAAGCCCGCCCGGAGAGCGCTGCGTAGAAGCCCATGGTGACGATGTTGACGCAGATCACGACCGCAACCACGAGCAGCCCATCGGCGAAGGTCATCGTATTGAGGTCAAGAATCAGCGGCATGATGATAGAGGCGTGGAACAGGATCGCCTTGGGATTGCCCAATGCGATGGAGATACCGAGGAAAAACGATCGAGACAGTCTTGCCTGGGTTGCGTGCTGTCCATGCGATCGCGCGGAGGCCGATCGCCACATCCGGATGCCGAGAAACACCAGATAGGCAGCACCCGCATACTTCAGGATTAAAAAAACCCATTCGAAGGCCTGTACCAGCGCCACGAGACCGAGCAGTGCCAAGGTGACCAGCACCGCGTCGCCTGCGGCGATGCCGAGTCCAGCCAGGAAAGCGCGAACGAAGCCAAGCGAGACGCCATTGGCGATAACCGTGAACATCGCCGGACCAGGCGTGGCGGCGGCAAATGTGATCGCGGCGCAGTAAGCCAAAAATGCCGTCAATGTCATCGTCGCATCTTCCCCCTCGGCACGCGCACACGCCGGAAAACAGCGACGATCTCCTCGCGGCTGCACTCGATGGCGCCGAGCCGCACCGCGCGGTCGCGCTCGAACCCGGTTATGTCATAATGCGGCGCCGATGTCTTCGGCGGCCCTTGGTAGGACGAGCGCTTGATGCCGAGCTGCGCGGCGAAGCGATGCAGCTCGTCGGTGTCGTCTGCCAGCAGATGACACCAGCGGTGGCCGACCCATTTCCAGATCGCCGCATCGACATAGACCGCCATGGGGCTTGCCGCACTCCTTCATCTTGCGCCGACCAACACGCCGCTAACGATGATAGAAGGGATTAGCATAGAAAATGAAGCCGCCGCCGGCCTGGAGTTGCGCTATGGTGCTGGTGATGGTCTCCTGCATGCGGTCGTGCAGTTCGACGAGTGCCGCCTCGACGGAGCCTTTATAGGCGTGCAAGCCTAAAGGGTCCGGCACCCGGATATGGGCGCGGCGTGGGCCTGCCGGCTGCGGCACGAAACGGTCGATCGTATCGCGCAGTGTACCCTTGCAATAATCGTTGCGGATCCGCTTCAAGTGTTCGGCGATCTCCTCCTGCGTGATGCGCGGATTGGCTGAAGCCCAGGGCCCGACACGCCGCAAGCGCTGGATCGTATCCGCCAGCGTTCGGACCTGCTTCCGGCTTCCGGTATCATCCGTGTTTTCTCGCAGCCAGCGGCGCGACCGGCGCAAAAGCTCGCCACTGTCGAGCGTGCCGGCGCCGACCGAGACAAGTTCAGCAAGGCGACGGCCGAGTTCCACGAGCAGGTCCTTCTGACGTGCGTCATACGAAACCCGCTCATCGGACCGCAGGCCATATGCAGCCTCATCGCGCGACAGCAATGTCGCATAGATACGATGGACGCGCTCCGGCAGCGAATCGGCGGCATGGCGTTCGATCTTCAGGCTGCGCTCGACGTAGGCGCACTCCTTTGCCAGCGCTGCCTCGACATTCCCCGTGAAAGCGAGCTTCCAGATCACGGGCGCGATCCAAACTTTGAAATCCGGATCCGTCAGGCGGCCGCGCTTCAGCGCTTCGAGCCCCATCTCGACCGCGCCCGGCAGCAGCGGGGCAACGATGTTGGCATGCCAGCCGACGCCGCCTTCGGGATGCAGGAGAACGCCGTGCCCTTTCAGCGCCCAGGCCACCGAATGTTCCTTGGCGGCCCCGCTATTGCCCGGGATTTGGGCGATTAGATTGTTGGCCAGCCAGAATTTCTGCATCAGCCGGCCAAGCCCGTTGACGACGCCGTGCGTGGCCCAGGATGCCGCCAGCGGGCTTACCCGCGAGACGACCTCCTTGTCGATCATCCAGTCGGTAAAGAACTCCGGATGGTTGGGCGTGATGAACGTCGCCTTGCCCGCGCCGCAACAAGCCTTCAACCTTTGCCGGTCGTCCTCCGGAAAATCGATGTGGCGGACATTGGCGACGCCGCGCAGACCGGCCAGACGGTTGAACGGCAACAGGTCGCGAAGCCCCGGAATGCCGTGCAGCATGACAATGCGGTTGACGAATGTCATGGCCTTGATCAGCGTCGCATTGGGCCGCGGCGCCACAAAAACGTCGATCCTGCTCAACCTGCTCCCCCCGCGGCGCTTACCGTCGTAAGACGTTGATATGCAATTGCGGCATGCTCAAGTCGGTGCAACATGCCCGCAAGATCAAGCGCCACTATCGCGGAGAGCAGCCGGCAGCAGCTTGCCGTCGGTTCGAGCCTATTTCGACGGGCAGGTCTTTGGCTGATCGAACAGCGACAGATTGACCAGCTTGCCGGTCATCGAGAACTCGCCATAGTCCATTACGAGACCGCGCGTGATGCCGTTCTCGTGCAGCTTGAAGCTGATCCGGTATTCCGGCACTTCCTCGCCGCCTTTGTCGGTATCGTCGAAATAGGCGATGTCAACCGGCCAGTATTTGTCGCTGGCGAGCTTGGCCAGCGCCGGCACTTCCGGATCAGTCTTGTCGGCATTGGCTTGCTTGCCGACGACGACGGTGGTGGTCATCACCTTGTTGGCATCCTCCGAGCCGTCGAACAGGTTGGTTTCGTAAAAACGCTCGCCCTTTTCCGCCTTGCCGATCATTTCAACCATTTGCTGGGTCGGGAACTGGGTCGCGGCGAGTTCCAGGCTGTTCTTCTCGGGCTTGTCGATTTCGACCTTGAGACCATTGGCCTCCTTCGTTGCCGTCCCCTTGACCTCCTTGTCGAGGTTCTGGTCGACAAAGGACTTGTTGACGAAGGAGAAGGTCTTGCCTTCGGCATCCTCGAAGGTGGTCATCTGCTGGTCGGTCAGCCTAGTATTGTCGTTGGTGACGATCTGGGTGACCAGGCGGAACTTTACCGTGTAGCCCTCGCAAGGCGAGCCATTGAACTCGTAGACCATACGGCCCGATATGCCGGTGATCCCCGAGCGATCCGACGCCTTGTCCAGGGTGATATCATAGACGGCACGGTGCGCCTGCAGCGCCGGCACCGCAAAAGCGGGAGCCGCCCAGGAAGCCGCTGTCAGAAGAACGGCGTTGAATGCGAGGCGCGTTGCGCGCATGGGGTGCTCCGATCATCGCGGCTAATGGCAGGCCGCATGGAAAGATGGTCCAGCTTAAAAAAAGTCGTGGCGGAAGCGAGGCAAAAATAGCAATTTCGGCCCGGCCTGCGCGGCACCTTCAAGCAATAGGGAAATAGCATGAGCGAAACAATCGAAAAGCGGCTAAGCGATCTCGGCGTGACGCTGCCGGCTGCCGCTGCGCCCGCCGCCAACTACGTTCCCTATTGCAGGACCGGCAATCTGCTGTTCACCGCCGGGCAGTTGCCGCTCAAGGAGGGCAAGCTCCAGGCGAGCGGGCTGCTTGGCCGCGATGTCGACACCGCGACCGGAAAGGAAGCCGCAAAATACTGTGCGATCAACATATTGGCGCAGGCCCAGGCGGCACTTGGCGATCTCGACAAGATCCGCCGCCTGGTGAAGATCACCGTCTTCGTCGCCTCGGCACCGGATTTTGTCGAACAGCATCTGGTCGCCAACGGCGCCTCGGATTTTCTCGTCGCCGTGCTCGGCGACCGCGGCAAGCACGCCCGCTCCGCCGTCGGCACCCCCTCCCTGCCGCTTAATGCCGCAGTGGAAATCGAAGCGATCTTCGAAGTCGAATGACCGGGACTGCGACCATGACCGACCTTTCCTGGCTGACTGCCCGGCCCGTCGCCCATCGCGGCCTCCACGACATGAACAAGGCGCGCTGGGAGAACACTCTTTCCGCCTTCGCCGCGGCAGCCGAGCGCGGCTATGCGATCGAGTGCGACGTGCACCTGTCATCCGACGGCGTCCCCGTCATCATCCACGATGGCGATCTGCGGCGGCTGACCGGCGAGGACGGCTTCGTCTGGCAGCGTACGGCTGCTGAGATCACGGCGCTGAAGGTCGGCGGCACCGCCGACCATTTGCCGACGCTGCAGCAGGCGCTTAATCTGGTCGACGGGCGTGTGCCGATGGTTGTCGAGCTGAAAGGCGCTGCCGGACACGACGAAGGCCTGGTCGAAGGCGTCGGCAAGATGCTCAAGCGCTATAAGGGCAAGACCGCGATCATGTCGTTCGACCATTGGCTGATCCGCGAGTTCCCGAAACATGCACCCGGCATACCCGGCGGGTTGACCGCCTACGGCAACGACAACCATCTGATCGAGGCGCATTTCGCCATGCTGGCGCATGACATCGCCTTTATCTCCTACGCCGCCGGCGACCTGCCGAACCGGTTCGTGTCGTTCGTACGTGAAAGGCTCGGCATGCCGGTGATCACCTGGACAGTGCATGACCAACCTGCCGTCGACCTGACCTTCAAATATGCCGACCAGATGACGTTCGAAGGATTCGAGCCCGATCTTGTGCGGCTTGCTTGAACGGGCTTGTATGGGTTCGCAGCGAGCTTAAGTAAGCCACATGGATCAAGGGGACGACTGCGACAGACAAACGGCGAATGCGGAGCTGTCGATCCGCATCGCCGCGGGCATCGGCGCCTTCACCAGCGCGGAATGGGACAGCCTCGGCGGCACTACGCGGGGCGAGGCAGAAAACGCCTACAACCCGCTTGTTTCATTCGCTTTTTTGAGCGCGCTAGAAGATTCCGGCTGCGCCGTTCGACGCACCGGCTGGCAGGGTCATCATCTCAGGCTGGAAACCGCGCAAGGCAAGCTGCTCGGTGCGGTCCCCTGCTATCTGAAGTCGCACAGCCAGGGCGAATATGTCTTCGACCATGGCTGGTCGGACGCATTCGAACGCGCCGGCGGGCGCTACTATCCGAAGCTGCAATGCGCGGTGCCGTTCACACCCGTCACCGGCCCTCGCCTGCTGGTCGGCAAGCGCGAGGACAGCCCCACCGTCAAGGCCGGCCTTGCGGCCGGCCTAAAGGCGGTGACGGATAAGCTCGGCGTGTCTTCCGCGCATGTCACCTTCGCGCCGGAGGATGATGTCCAGATCTTGGCGGCAGCCGGCTTCCTGCATCGCACCGACCAGCAGTTTCACTTCTTCAACGAAGGCTTTTCGAGCTACGACGATTTTCTCTCGACGTTGGCCTCGCGCAAGCGCAAGGCGATGAAAAAGGAGCGGCGTGAGGCGCTCGCCGACGGCATCTCGATCGACTGGCTGACCGGCAAGGATCTGACCGAAAAAGCCTGGGACGACTTTTACGCGTTCTACATGGATACCGGCAGCAGGAAATGGGGCCGGCCCTACCTCAACCGCGATTTCTTCTCCTTGATCGGCGAGCGCATGGCCGACGACATCCTGCTGGTGATGGCCAAACGCAACGGGCGCTACATAGCCGGCGCCATCAACTTCATCGGTTCAGACGCGCTCTACGGCCGCAATTGGGGCTGCATCGAGGACCACCCGTTCCTGCATTTCGAGGTCTGCTACCATCAGGCGATCGATTTCGCCATCTCGCGAAAGCTGAAGGTGGTTGAAGCCGGTGCGCAGGGCGAGCACAAGCTGGCGCGCGGCTACCGGCCGGTGACGATGCATTCGGCGCACTACATCGCCCATCCAGGTCTGCGCAATGCAGTGGCCGACTACCTCCAGCGCGAGCGGCGCGAAGTCGAGCGGATGAGCGAATATCTGGAAGAGCACACCCCGTTCCGCAAGGACATGGCGGAGTAGCAAAACCCGCCCGATCGCTCAACTACGTTCGAGCCTGCATGGCCGATGTCGACCGATCGTCTTGCCCGCCCGCAACAGCTTCGCTACACGAGACCGCGAGCCAAGAACCGGAGCGTGCGCCATGGCCGAAGCAACCTACGACAGCAGCAACATTTTCGCAAAAATCCTGCGCGGAGAAATCCCTTCGCACCGCGTCTACGAGGATGATGCGGTCATCGTCTTCATGGATGTGATGCCGCAAGGACCGGGTCACACGCTGGTCGTGCCGAAAGCGCCGTCGCGCAACCTGCTCGACGCGGATCCGGCGGTGCTTGGCCCCCTCTTCGCTCACGTGCAGAAAGTTGCGCGGGCAGTAAAGAAGGCCTTCGATGCCGATGGCGTCACGGTCATGCAGCTCAACGAACCAGCTTCGGGCCAGACCGTCTACCACCTCCATGTCCATGTCATTCCGCGCTTCGAAGGCATCCCCTTGAAGCCGCACAGCGGACAGATGGAACAGCCTGAAGTCCTGGCTGAGAACGCCGGCAAGATACGGACGGCGCTGGCAAACTGAATCGGGGCGAAGCCGCTCGGCCGACACTCGACCACAAGCTTCATGAAAAAAGCCCCGTTGCCGGGGCTTTTTTACTTGCAGGATTGTCAGTTCTTACGCGGCAGTTGCGGCACCAGGCTGCGCTTGCCGCCATCCTTGCCCTTCGGCTCCGACTTCTGCGCCACCGCCTTTTTCCCGGCGGGCTTTTTCGCCACCGCCTTCTTGGCTTTCGGCACGTCGTCCGGCTCTTCCTTCTTCGGCTTCACCGGCGCCTCGTCGGCGAGCGATTCGAGCTTCAGGCCGGTCTCGCCGGTTTCCTTCTTCTCGACGGTGACACGCACCGTGCCGCCCTTCTTGAGCTTGCCGAACAGCACCTCGTCGGCCAGCGGCTTCTTGATGTGCTCCTGAATGACACGGCCAAGCGGCCGCGCACCCATGCGCTCGTCATAGCCCTTGTCGGCCAGCCAGGCGATTGCATCCTGCGACAGGTCGAAGGTCACGCCGCGTTCGGAAAGCTGCGCTTCCAGCTGCATGACGAACTTCTGCACCACCTGATGGATGACCGGCACCGGCAGCGAGCCGAACGGAATGATCGCATCGAGACGGTTGCGGAACTCCGGCGTGAACAGCCGGTTGATCGCTTCGACATCGTCGCCTTCGCGTTTGGTCGAACCGAAACCGATCGCCGCGCGCTGCGCGTCGGATGCGCCCGCATTGGTGGTCATGATCAGGATGACATTGCGGAAGTCGATCTGCTTACCGTTATGGTCGGTCAGCTTGCCGTGATCCATGACCTGCAACAGGATGTTGAACAGGTCCGGATGCGCCTTTTCGACTTCGTCCAGCAACAGCACGCAATGCGGATGCTGGTCGACGCCGTCGGTCAGAAGGCCGCCCTGGTCGAAGCCGACATAGCCGGGAGGCGCGCCGATCAGCCGCGAAACGGTGTGGCGTTCCATATATTCCGACATGTCGAAGCGGATCAGCTCCACGCCGAGCGAGGCGGCGAGCTGCTTGGCCACTTCCGTCTTGCCGACACCGGTCGGACCGGAGAACAGGTACGAGCCGATCGGCTTTTCCGGTTCCCGCAGGCCGGCCCGCGCCAGCTTGATGGCCGAAGTCAGCGCGGTGATCGCGGTGTCCTGGCCATAGACGACGCGCTTCAACTCGATGTCGAGACCTTGCAGCACCTTCTCGTCGTCGGCGGAAACCGTCTTCGGCGGGATGCGCGCCATCGTGGCGATCGTCGCTTCGATCTCCTTGATGCCGATGGTCTTCTTGCGCTTGGCTTCGGGCACCAGCATCTGCGAGGCGCCGGTCTCGTCGATCACGTCGATCGCCTTGTCCGGCAGCTTGCGGTCGTTGATGTAACGGGCCGAGAGCTCGACCGAAGCCTTGATCGCTTCACTCGTGTAGCGAACCTTGTGGAACTCCTCGAAATAGGGCTTCAGTCCCTTCATGATCTCGATGGCGTCCTCGACGGTCGGCTCGTTGACGTCGATCTTCTGGAATCGCCGCACCAGCGCGCGGTCCTTCTCGAAGAACTGCCGGAACTCCTTGTAGGTGGTCGAGCCGATGCAGCGGATCGCGCCGGACGACAGCGCCGGCTTCAACAGGTTCGACGCATCCATGGCGCCACCAGAGGTGGCTCCTGCCCCGATCACGGTGTGGATCTCATCGATGAACAGCACGGCGCCGGGATAGTCCTCGAGCTCCTTGACGACCTGCTTCAGCCGCTCCTCGAAATCGCCGCGATAACGGGTGCCGGCCAGCAGCGTGCCCATGTCGAGCGCGAAGATGGTGGCATTGTGCAGCACTTCGGGAACGTCGCCCTCGACGATGCGCTTGGCGAGGCCTTCGGCGATCGCCGTCTTGCCGACGCCGGGATCGCCGACATAGAGCGGGTTGTTCTTGGACCGGCGGCACAGCACCTGGATAGTCCGGTTGATCTCGCTCTCGCGACCGATCAGCGGATCGATCTTGCCAGCCTTGGCCTTGTTATTCAGGTTGACGCAATAGGCAGTCAGCGCGTCCTGCTGCTGCTTCTTCTTGCCGCCTTCTTCTTGCGGCTCAGCTCCGCCCTGGCTGCCTTGCTCGTCGTCGGCGCCGCGCGGCGTCCGCGTCTCGGAAGCGCCTGGGCGCTTGGCAATGCCATGCGAGATGTAGTTGACCGCGTCGTAGCGGGTCATCTGCTGTTCCTGCAGGAAATAAGCGGCGTGGCTCTCGCGCTCGGCGAAGATGGCGACGAGCACGTTGGCGCCGGACACCTCCTCGCGGCCTGACGACTGCACATGGATCACCGCGCGCTGGATGACGCGCTGAAAACCGGCCGTCGGCTTGGAATCTTCATCGTAGCCGGTGACGAGATTGTCGAGCTCGGTGTCGATATAGGTGAGAACCGTATGCTTCAACTCGTCGAGATCGACGTTGCAGGCACGCATGACTGCGGCCGCCTCGGTGTCGTCGATCAGGGCGAGCAGCAAATGTTCAAGGGTTGCATATTCATGGTGCCGCTCATTGGCGAGCGTCAGCGCTTGGTGAAGCGCCTTTTCCAGGCCTTGGGAGAAAGCCGGCATGTTACCTCACTTCTTCTCCATCACGCATTGCAGCGGATGCTGATTCTGTCGGGCGAAATCCATGACCTGAGACACTTTGGTCTCGGCCACCTCGAATGTATAGACCCCGCACTCGCCCACCCCATGATTGTGAACATGAAGCATTATGCGTGTGGCGGCTTCGCGATCCTTCTGGAAAAAACGCTCCAGCACGTGAACCACGAACTCCATGGGTGTGTAGTCGTCGTTAAGGATGAGGACCCGATACAGACTGGGCTTCTTGGTCTTGGTTTTTGTGCGCGTGATGACGGCCGTGCCGCGACCGGCCTCATTGCCGTTGCTGCCGTTCTGCATTCGCACCACGTAGCTCGTGGCAGTCAAACCTGTAGTCACGTAGTCCTGCCTCTTTCGAATCCTCATGCATGCTCGACATGTAGGTGCTCGATGGACGATTTTAAGCCCTTCTGTTTAGCTGACAATATGGCTAGGTGGCCAAACTTGACCGATTTTTCAAATCGTGAAGACCGCAAGGACCCCGATTTCGAACTGGCATGAAAAAACCCGGCCGCGCGTTCGCGACCGGGTCTGTCTTTTGAGGCCCAGGGGCCGGCTTGGAACGTTCGTCGAATTTACTTCGCCTTGGCGACAATCGATTCGAACGGCTTGTAGGCTTCCTTGGCGAGTTCGGCATAGAGATCGCCAAGCTTGGTGGCCTCGGTGACGAAGCTCTCATAGGACTGCTTGGCGTAGTCGGACTGGATTTCGATCGCCTTATCCAGCGACTTGGCGGAGAAGAGCTTCTCGACAACGGCGCTGCCGGCCTCAAAACTTTTCTTGGTGTACTCGCCCGCCTCGGTGGCGATGGCCTGCGCACCCTTGGACAGCGATGCAAAGCTCTTCAATCCGGTGTCGGCAAATTCCTTGCCGTATTTGCTGAAATCTTCATAGGTCTGGGTCATTTCACGCATTCCCTTGAACGGTTGCCTTTGGACGATGGACGCGCCTTGTCCGGGCCGCGTTGTGCAATGCGTGTAAATATATTGTGCAGTGCACAAAAAGTCAAGATTTCCGCGGCAATGCGCATCGTGAGCCGCCGGCAATCGCTAAGATTCGAATAAAGAGAGGCTCAATCCCGCAGAAAATGGTGAACGCGGCGGTTACCATAAACGGATTGGTAACGCTGCCCGCGTTAGCGTGGCCCGAGGTGAGGCAGGACCCTTTGCCGCCTCCAAGGCAACGGAAATTCAAAGGAACTATCAGTGCGTAAGGCGTTGTCGGGCTTCGTTTCCAAATCCGCGTCCCCCCTCAAAACGATCATGATTCTCGCTATGGCGATGAGCTTCGTCGTCGCGGACGCGGCTTCATCCATGGCGGCCAAGTCGGCGGCCATCGTCATCGATGCCAAGTCCGGCAAGGTGCTTTATTCGTCGGATGCCGATGGCCGGCGCTATCCGGCCTCGCTTACCAAGATGATGACGCTCTATCTGACGTTCGAGGCATTGGCGAAGGGCAGGATCAGCAGGAATTCTCCGGTCGTGTTCTCGGCCAATGCCGCTGCCGAACCGCCAACAAAGCTCGGCGTCAAGCGGGGCGGCTCGGTCACGGTCGAGACCGCCATCCTGTCGATGGTGACCAAATCGGCAAACGATTCCGCAACTGCGCTTGGCGAGATGCTCGGCGGCAATGAGGCCAATTTCGCCCGCATGATGACCGCCAAGGCGCGGGCGCTGGGCATGCGGGGAACCGTTTTCCGCAACGCCAACGGCTTGCCTGATCCCGGGCAGTTCACGACGGCGCGCGACATGGCGCTGCTCGGTATCGCCCTGAGAGAGCATTTTCCACAATATTACGGCTATTTCTCGCAGCGCTCCTTTCTTTACGGGCGACAGCGCATCAACGGCCATAACCGTCTGCTCGGACGCATCAAGGGCGTCGACGGCATCAAGACCGGTTATACCCGCGCCTCCGGCTATAACCTGGTCTCCTCGGTATCGGATCGCGACCGGCGCATCGTAGCGGTGGTCATGGGCGGCAGGTCCGGCGGCAGCCGCGACAGCCAGATGGCCGGGTTGATCAATGCCTACATGCCGAAGGCGTCGTCGCGCGGCGGCGGCATGCTGATTGCCAAAGCCGGTGGCGGCAATCCGATTTCAGCCCTGGCCAAGGTGCTTCTGCCGAAGCATGACGCGCCGACGCCGGATAGTAAGCCGGACGACGATGCCGTTGCCTCCCTCGTCGAGGAAAATGCTCCCGTCGTTGAAGAAACCACTCCGGTCGTTCAGACCAGAAAGGTCAAGACGGCGGCCGTGGCGACAGCGGACGATGTGGCGACGGCCCGGGTCGCCGCAGCCTATGCCGAACCGGCTGCAGAGGTCGATCCGGTCAGCACGGCGTCGGTGCCATCCGGCTGGGCAATACAGGTCGCCTCTTCGCCAAAGCAATCCGAAGCAAAGGCTTTCCTCGACAAGGCGACGAAGCAGGTGCCCTCCGTTCTGGCCGATGCCTCCGGTTTCACCGTCGCCTTCGACAAAGACGGCGTCACCTATTACCGCGCCCGGTTCGGTGGTTTTGGTTCGAAGACCGCCGCCTGGAGGGCTTGTAACGCTTTGAAAAAGAAGAAGATCGAGTGCTACGCCGTCCAGCAGTAAGGGCGCGAAACGATATCTTTCCCGAAAGTTCTGCGTCGAAGGAGACTAGTTGTGATTGGAGAGCAAGACGTCCTTGGCTTCGTTGATCCGCGCCGCCAGGAAAGACGTGCCACCGATATCGGGGTGCAGGCGCTGCATCAGGCGGCGGTGCGCCTTGCGGACATCCGCCGCGGCAGCCCCCGCTTCAAGACCAAGGATCTTGTAGGCCTCCTCCTTAGTCATGGCGCCCGAACCTGGCGCAACACCCAGCCCTTCGCCACCATTCGCATCAGCGTCTTTGCGCCAGATGGGAAATCTGCCGTCAAGATACGTCTCTAGCAGCTGGCGGCTCTCCGGATCGCCGGAGAGCTCGCGATAAAGTTGCTGCAATTCGGCAAGCCCCATCGAGCCAAGCATCTTGCCTTCATGGCGCCCAGCCAGCACGAGGCCTTCGAGGCCGCCGGTGTCGTGATCGAGTTCCATCTCAAGCGCCGCGGTACGCACCGTCGAACGCTTGCCCGGTGCCAGTTTTGCGGCCGGCTGATTCATGCGCATGGAGCCATACCAGGCGAGCGCGGCCGACAGGATCAAGCCGCCGAGGCCCTCGCGCCCGACCAGCAGCACGGCAACGCCGACCAGCCCGAGCAGCACGGGTCCAAGGGTCCTCATGCCGCCTGCAAGCTTCCCCGGATCGGCGCGCAGGAAGATGGTGAGCATGCCGAGAAGCACCAGAAGCAATGCTACAAAAGCGATAATCGCGCCCATCAGTTTCCGCCGCCCCGCAGATGCTCGATCATCAGCCGGTCCTCCGGCCTGCCCCGGTCCTCCAGTGCTTTCAGACCGCCGGTCGCAAACACGGCGACGGACGAAAGCAGGCCGGCCAAGGTCGCGGCAGCCCGCCGATCAAACCGGAACCAGGCCCCTTTGGACAGCCGTGCAATTTCCTTGAACGCCTTTTCTGCACCGGCATCATGGCCTTCCTGAAAAACGAAGACAGGAACGCCGTGCAGACCTAGGCTACCGGCCTTTTCGGCCAGATCATCTATGTTTTCTTCCATCGCATCGCCGATATAGACCAGCGCGTTGACCTTGGCCGCCGCCGTCTGTTTCAGCGCATGGGCGAGCACCTTGCCGATCTGGGTGTGGCCGCTACGGCAGTCGATGCGCGTCATCAGCTGCTTCAGAGCTTCGGTATCGGTGACGAATGCGGAGGAACGGCACTCGCCAAGCCCGCGGAAATAGACCAGTTGAACCTTGAGCACCCCAGCCTTGCCGACGGCGTCGAACATCTCGGCCTGCAGCGCACAGGCGAGATCCCAGGTCGGCTGGCGGCTCATCGTAGCGTCGAGGGACAGGATCAGCCTGCCTGAACCGGTGGCGGATGCAGCGAGCGTCCTTGCCTGACGGAGAAAGGCGTCGATCTCGCCGGTGCTCGATTGGGACTCGACCGGCGCAGGATTGGCCTTTGCAGGCACGGGCTGCTTCTTGTCGCTCATGACATTCAAGATGTGGCGTTGTTCCCCAGCTTGCAAGCCCAGATCAGGCGACCTGCAGGACCGGTGATGATGGCAACTGCGGACAAGCGTTCGGCCGGTGCCCTTGGCGTTACGGTTCTTGGCGTCAGAGTAGGCCGAGATCGGCAAGCTCACGCCTGAGCTTCGGCGGCATTTCGATCAGCCCGGCTTTGCCCTTGCCGAGATCGGCCGGCGCGTCCGCCGGCTTCAGGTAGCGCCACCCTTGGAATGCACGGCGCGGCTGCCAGTCGGTGCGCACGACCTCGGGATCGAGGATCAGATGGCAGCGGCCGATGCCATCGTCATCAGTGAAGGGCCGGATTTCGGTGATCAGCTGACGGCATTGGACATTGCCCTTGACCACCCAGTAGAGCGAGCCGCCGTCGGTGATCTCGGCGCCGCGCGTCGGCACCATGCGGGTGGTGTGGTAGTGTTCGGCCGGTTCGCCGGCGCGGCGCCGCTCGTCGAGGCGGAAGGCAATCCACTCTTCCAGATCCTCGACGCTGTCACAGCCGACGCAAAGCTTTATGAGATTGAGAGACATCGTTTAAGGTTTAGCCCAGCACGCGAACGCGTCAACGGCCTGATCGACTTCTCCACAGTGGTGGTCCAGGCCGCCAGACTGGCGCTCAGCACTCCACGACATTGACGGCCAATCCGCCAAGGCTGGTTTCCTTGTACTTTTCGTTCATGTCGAGGCCGGTCTGGCGCATCGTCTCGATCGCCGCATCGAGCGGCACGAAATGAACGCCATCGCCCTTGATGGCCAGCGAAGCGGCGGTCACCGCCTTGACAGCGCCAAGCGCGTTGCGCTCGATGCACGGCACCTGCACCAGGCCGCCGACCGGATCGCAGGTCATGCCGAGATGATGTTCCAGCGCGATTTCGGCAGCGTTCTCGACCTGCTCGGGCGTGCCGCCCATGACGGCGCACAATCCCGCCGCAGCCATCGCCGAAGCCGAACCGACCTCGCCCTGGCAGCCTACCTCGGCCCCCGAGATCGAAGCATTGGTCTTGATGATGCCGCCAACGGCCGCCGCCGTCAGCAGGAAATCGCGGATACTCGGCTGGTCGGCTTCGGGATGGAAATGCAGCCAATAGCGCAACACCGCGGGCAGAGTGCCGGCCGCCCCATTGGTTGGCGCGGTGACGACACGGCCGCCGGCGGCGTTCTCCTCGTTGACCGCCATTGCATAGATCGACAGCCAGTCATTGGCGAGCAGCGGGTTGGGCCGGTTCTGCTGCCATTGCTCCTGCAACTTGTCGTGCAGCATCCGGGCACGGCGGCGCACCTTCAGTCCGCCGGGCATGATGCCGTCTTGCGACAGGCCGCGCTCGATGCATCCCTTCATGGCGCTCCAGATGCCGTCGAGGCCGGCGTCGAGCTCCTTGCGCGACATCTGCGTCTCCTCGTTGACGCGCTTCATCTCGGCGATGGAAAGGCCACTTTTCGCTGCCATTGAGAGCATTTCGACGGCGTTCTTGAACGGATATGGAACCTTCTTGCCTTCGGTTGTCGCCGAGCCCCTCGCCTTCATCCGCTGCAATTCTTCCTCGGAAACGACAAAGCCGCCGCCGATCGAATAGTAGACGCGCCTCAGCAGCAACCGGTCTCCGGCATCATAGGCAGAAAACGCCATGCCATTGGCGTGACCCGGCAGCGGCGTCTTGCGATCCAGCACCAGATCCGTTGCCGGGTCGAAACGATAGGACGGATGGCCGGGCGGCGAAATCCGCTTCTCGGCGGCGATGCGAGCGGCGATGCCGTCGGCGTGGTCAGGATCCACCGTCTGCGGCGTCTGGCCGGCGAGGCCGAGCACCACGGCGCGATCGGAGCCATGGCCGATACCGGTATAGGCGAGCGAGCCATGCAGGCTGGCCGCGATTCGGTCGACCCTGGCGTCGGCCGGACGCGGCCAGTCGTCTCCCGCAATCTCGTCGAGAAACCGCCGCGCAGCCGTCATCGGCCCCATCGTGTGCGAACTCGATGGGCCGATGCCGATCTTGAACAGGTCGAAAACCGAAAGGAACACGTGGGCGTTTTCTCCTGGGACCCTGTTGAGATCTACATATAGGAATTCCCATGATGTTTTCCGCTGTTTTGAAGATCGCGGCGCTGCGCCTGCCGACCTTGTTTGCTCCGGCAGCGACATTCCGGCTTCGGCCATCGAAGCGTCCCCTCCGCCTGTGGTAAAAGCACCGCATGAGCGATTCCTTTCATTTATCGACGGCCGACCTTGCTGCGCTGGGGTTCTTCCTTGCCGCGTGGGTGCTGCATACGCTCGCCGCCGACGGAATGCTGGTCAGCCGCATGTCGCTGACGAGGGCGATGAACGCGCAGCGCGAGGCCTGGATGAGGACCATGGCCGAACGCGAGATCCGCATCGTCGACACCGCCATCATGAGCGGCCTGCAACAGGGGACCGCCTTCTTTGCCTCCAGTTCGCTAATTGCGATCGGCGGCTGTTTTGCCTTGCTCGGCACTTCCGATCAGGTTCTCACTGTGCTGAGCGACCTGCCGTTTGGCGCCACATCCTCACGCGCCGCCTTCCAGACGAAGGTGTTCGGGCTGGTGCTGATCCTGGCCTTTTCCTTCTTCAAGTTCGGCTGGGCTTACCGGCTGTTCAACTATTGCTCGATCCTGATCGGCGCGGTGCCGATTCCGCATGGCGAGGCGTCGCGCAATCCGGTCACCGAAACGGCGGTGTGGCGCGCGGCCCGCATGAACATGCTGGCCGGGAAGCATTTCAATTCCGGGCTGCGCGGCGTGTTCTTCTCGATCGGTTATCTTGGCTGGTTCGTCGATCCCGCCGTTTTCGTGCTATCGACGCTGCTGCTTCTGGCGGTGCTGGTGCGCCGCCAATTTTTCTCGGCGGCGCGGCAGGCGGTGCTCGGTCAGCCGCCTGGCCCGGGAAAAGGCTGATCAATGCGGCCCGACAGCCAATAGGCGACGAGCCCGATCCATTCGCGAATCGCGATGGTCGTGGTCTGCAGCGCTTCGTTGGTAGATTTGCGGAACAGGCTGATACCTTCCTTACCGGAGGTGCGGTAGTCGACCGGCCATGGAACCGTCGGGAAGCCGGCTCTGTCGAACAGCGCCTTGGCGCGCGGCATGTGGAAGGCTGAGGTCACCAGCAGCCAGATCTCGCCGGGTTTCGGCGTAATCAGCCGCTGGGTGAAGACGGCATTCTCGTAGGTGTTGCGTGACTTGTCTTCCAGGATCAGACGATCGGCCGCCACGCCGAGCGCAGTGAGTACGCGTGGCGCCGTGGTTGAGTCGCCTTCGTCCTCACCGATTATTGCAACGGGGCCGCCTGAAATGACGACTCTCGCTGTCGGAAAACGCCGCGCCAGCACGGCTGCCTCGACAATTCGATCGCCACTGGCGTTGAGTTCATAACCGCCGCGAACGAAATTGATGGCGCCGTCCATACCGCCGCCGAGCACAACGATTCCGTCAACCCTTTCCGGCAGGGGTGGCTTAGGGAAACGCTCCTCGAGCGGATTGAGCATCACTGCGCCGAGCGAGGTCCATGCTGACAGTGCCAGGACAAGGAAGGCCAGCACGCTGCCGGTGGCAAATAGCCTTTTGCGCCCGACCAATGCCGCAAGCAATCCAGCCAGCAGCAGGATGATCGCGAGATTAAGCGGCTGGACGAAGAGCCACAGGACCTTGGAGACATAGAAGAACATCCCTCACCCCCTCAGATGAGAAACGATCCTACCACCATTTTTCCGGCTGAAATGTGCCGGCCGCCTGTTCGATGACATGGGCGGTCTGGAACAGCGTTTCCTCGTCGAAAGGCCGGCCGATCAGCTGCAGGCCGAGTGGCAGCCCCTTGGCGTCGAGCCCGGCCGGAACCGCGATGCCGGGCAAGCCGGCCATGTTCACCGTCACCGTAAAGATGTCGTTGAGATACATCTTGACCGGGTCGGCGGCCATGTCTTCGTCTGCGATGCCGAAGGCGGCGGACGGCGTTGCCGGCGTCAGGATGACGTCGACACCTGCGACAAACACATTTTCGAAATCGCGCTTGATCAGGTTACGAACCTTCTGCGCCTGCAGATAGTAGGCATCGTAGTAGCCAGCGGAAAGCACATAGGTGCCGATCATGATGCGGCGCTTGACCTCACGCCCGAAGCCGGCGGCGCGGGTCTTTTCATACATGTCGACAATGTCCTTGCCGGGCACGCGCAATCCATAGCGGACGCCGTCGTAACGGGCGAGGTTGGACGAGGCTTCGGCGGGCGCAACAATGTAATAGGCCGGCAGCGCGTATTTCGTGTGCGGCAGCGAGATGTCGACAATCTCGGCGCCGGCATCCCTCAGCCAGGCAATGCCCTTCTGCCACAACGCCTCGATCTCCTCGGGCATGCCGTCGACACGGTATTCCTTGGGGATGCCGACCTTCATCCCCTTGATCGAGCGGCCGATCGCCGCCTCGTAATCCGGCACCGGCAGGTCGACGGAGGTCGTGTCCTTCGGGTCGACCGAAGCCATCGACTTCAACAGGATCGCGGCATCGCGCACGTCGCGCGCGATCGGCCCGGCCTGGTCGAGCGACGAGGCGAAGGCGACGACGCCCCAACGCGAGCAGCGGCCATAGGTCGGCTTAATGCCGACCGTGCCGGTGAAGGCGGCGGGCTGGCGGATCGAGCCGCCGGTGTCGGTGGCGGTAGCGCCGGCGCACAGGAAGGCCGAGACGGCTGATGCCGAGCCACCGGACGAACCGCCCGGCACCAGCTGGGCATTGTCCAACGTGCGCGCGGTCCTGGTGCCGCCCGCCGAAACGAAGCCGCCCTCGCCCTGATGTGTCGTCGGCATTACCACCGTGTCGAGCCGCGAACGCCGCCACGGGTTGATGACAGGCCCGTAATACGAGGTCTCGTTGGACGAGCCCATGGCGAACTCGTCCATGTTGAGCTTGCCGAGCATGACGGCGCCATCCGCCCACAGATTGGCGGTGATAGTCGATTCGTAGCGCGGCTTGAACCCGTCAAGCACGTGGCTGCAGGCCTGGGTGTGGACGCCTTCGGTGCCGAACAGATCCTTGATGCCGAGCGGGATACCCTCGAGCGACCCGCCCTCGCCCTTGGCCAGTTTCGCGTCGGAGGCCTTGGCCATGTCGCGCGCTTTGTCGCCAGTGACCACCACATAGGCATTGAGCGCCGGATTGGCTCGCTCGATAGCCGAAAGATAAGCCTCGGTGACTTCGGTGGCGGTGATCTCCCTGGAGCGCAATTTGGCGCGGGCCTGCGAAATCGTCAGCTGGGTCAGGTCGCTCATCAGGCAAGACTCTTTTCGTAAAACACCGACCACTCGGAATTGGGATAATTCAGCACCGGCCCACAGCGCGAAAAACCGGCGCGTTCGTAGACGGTCCAGGCGGCGGGATGACGGTCGCCCGTCTCCAGCACCAGACGCTTCAGCCCTTCTTGGCGCGCCAAGCCCTCAATCCGCTCGACGATCATCGCACCGATTTTGCGGCCGCGATGCGAAGGCCGCGTATACATACGCTTGACCTCGCCGACGACAGCATCGTGGCGCTTCAGCGCGCCGCAACCGATGGCAAGGCCGTTATCGCGGGCGATGAAGACGGTCGTGTCGCGGTCCGCCATCTGCTCGACCGTCAAATGGTAGCGATGCTCCGGCGGCGTCAACTCCAGCAATGTGGCGTTGAGCTCCTCGACCAGCCCACGCACATCGTCCTGCAGCGGCGTCTCCGCGGCGATCTCGATTCCCATCGGCCAGCTACTCCACGACCTTTGGCACGAGAAAGAAGTTCTCTTCGGTTGCCGGCGCGTTGGCGACGATGTCGGCTGCCTTGCTGCCGTCGGTGACGACGTCCTGGCGCTTCTTCATTGCCATCGGCGTGACCGAGGTCATCGGCTCGACGCCGGAAACATCGACCTCGTTCAACTGCTCGACAAAGCCCAAAATGGCGTTCAATTCGCCGGTCATGCGCTCTGCATCCTCCTCGCTCACCGCAATGCGGGCAAGGTGCGCGACGCGCTTCACGGTTTTAATATCAACGGACATGTTTGTGCCTCGGGGAAAACCAGCGCTATAGCGGCGCAGCGCGTGCCGCGCAACATGCATCGTGCCGACAACTGCCCTACGGCATTGCCACGCCGTCGCAGAGGAAATAGCTGCCGCCGTTGCCGCTCTGCTCGCTTTCGTCCGCGGCAGGCCGAACCGAAACCAGGTCGATCTGCTTCGCGTTCATCTGAGTCAGTGAGAGAACATCCGGAAAGACGTAGCCCGGCTCCTGGCAGATGGCGGTCACCGCCTAGCTTGGCGAGCGTGCCGCCTTGGTGATCTGCAGGAACTCGCAGTTATATTCGATGCTTTCCAGTCCGTTTGCCGACAGTACGATATTGCCGCCCTCGATCACCGTCTGCAGCGTATCCTTTTTGGCCTGCGCGCAGAGATCCTCCGATTGCAGATAGATGCCCTCGATGAAATCCTCGGCGGCCAGCGCCGGCGATGCGGCAACCAGCATAGAAATGCAAAGAGAGTTTCTCAGACCCATGTCGTCATTCCGGTTCGCTATTCCTACAGCGTAATCGTCTCGCCGATCTTCGGCAACGCCACTTTCACACCCGATCCGTCCAGCCCGGCCACAAACTTGTCGGCGGTCTGATCTATCATCGGAAATGTGCCGAAGTGAGCGGGAACGACCGTCTCGAACTTGAAGAAACGCTGGCAGGCAAGAGCTGCCACCGCGCCACCCATGGTGAAGCGGTCGCCGATCGGCACGATGCCGATCTTCGGGTCATGCAACTCGTTGATCAGCGCCATATCGGAAAAGATGTCGGTGTCGCCCATATGGTAGAGCGTCTTATCCTCGGGGAAGTGCAGGACGAGCCCGCCCGGATTGCCGAGATAGGTGTTCTGGCCGCTCTCGCCTAGAAAGGACGATGAATGCAGAGCCTGAACGAAAGTGGTGGTGAAGCCGCCGCAATCGACGGTACCACCGATATTGCCGGGATTGATTTGCTTGTCACTGACGCCTTTGCCGACCAGGTACATGCAAATCTCGAAATTGGCGACAAGCATCGCGCCGCTTTTCTTGAGCACTTCGACGGCGCCGCTGATGTGGTCGCTGTGGCCATGGGTAAGCAACACGTGCGTGACCCCTTCGGCCGGCTCTTCCCAGCCGCCTGTCCATGACGGATTGCCGACCAGATACGGGTCGATGAGGATTTTCGCGCCTTCGATTTCGACGCGGAATGCCGAGTGTCCGTACCAGGTAAGTTTCATCAATGCCTTCCTCGATTTTTGCTTCGGTAGAGGCTAGAACACCGACGGCGAAATTAAAGTGCCGCGGCATATGTTGCGCGTATAGGAAGTGCGGCGTCGCGGTCAAAGGAAAAGCCGTTGGGCATCATCACGATCGAGGAGTTGCCGGGCCGGCTCGGCGGCGGCAAGACCCTGGCTGGGCTTGACCTCGGCGACAAGACGATCGGCGTGGCGGTTTCGGACCGCGGCTTGTCCTTCGCGCACCCGCGCCCTGTCATCATGCGCAAGAAATTCTCGCTCGATGCCGCGGTGCTGCTCGCTCTGCTGCAGAAGGAAAATGCCGGCGCAGTGGTGATCGGCCTCCCCATCAACATGGACGGCTCGGAAGGCCCACGCGCCCAAAAATCCCGCGCTTTCGTCCGCAACATGGCTGGATTGACCGATCTGCCGTTCGTCTTTTGGGACGAAAGGCTGTCGACGGTGGCGGCCGAGCGGACACTGATCGAGATGGATTTTTCGCGCAAGAAACGCGCCGGCAAGATCGATTCAGCGGCGGCGGCCTTCATCCTGCAGGGTGTTCTCGACCGGCTTCAGGCGCTCGGAGTCGATGCCTGGTCGAAATAGCGATTGCGCGTTGCCTTGATCCAGCTGCCGATCGCCTTGCGGCGGCGAAATGCCCAGAACGCCATCAGCAGCAGTCCGTCGAAGACGCAAGCCTTCGCCACCATGCCCGGGATGAGCGCCGGATCGACGCCGAGCATCTGCCCATAAAGCTGGAAAACGAGATCGTGCAATTGGCGGCTCAGCATGACATAGCCGAAATTGATGTCGTTGAGCGACAGAAAGAACCAGCCCCAGAACAGGAGGAGCGGAGCCGCCCACAGCGCGAACAAGGTGCGCATCAGCGATCGTCCCTCGAATCCGGCCGGCCCGAAATGCGGGCAAGCGAGGAATTGTACGCCGCTGCCTTGGCCATGATATGCGCGGCCGCGCGGATTTCGCCGGTCACTGGAACTGCCGCGGCAGCGGCTGAGCGCCGCTCGGCGAGCATCGCGACATATGACGCCAGAAGTGCCGCCAATTGCACGGCGACAACCATGAACAGCCCATTGATGCCTTGCGCAGCGCCGCCGATGACGATCAACGACAGCACGCCCGAGGCCGAGATGAAGGCGATCCGCACAACACTGTCGGCTGGGTCCGGGTTGGTGGCGTCGCTGGTCAATGCTTCAACAAAGGCCCAGCAGAACAGCACCGCGACGACAAGCAATGCCACGGCGAGCGGCGCCACGACGACGGCGTTTTCAAGATCGGCAAAACGAGCGTTCTGGACGGGAACGCCGAGCACGCCAAGGGCCGCCGCGACGCCACGATTCCCATCGATGCAGATGAACGCCAGCAGGGCGAAAACGGCCGCCCAATGCAATGCTAGAAAAGAGCTCAAAATATGCCGCATGACGCTCCTGCTTCGCAGGACAAAGACCGCTCAGCCGAACAGTCCTTGCCTTAACCATAACACTGGGCTTTGCCACCGGCCGCCGCAATGGAAACCATTTGTTAAGGTTAACGATCATCCACAGGGCGCGCGAAAAAAAGCGGCTACGACCCGGGCGACGGCACTAGTTGATCGGCGGGTAGAGCGTGTCGATGATCATCCGCGCATCGTGGCGCGAATCGAGCATTCCATAGGTGTTGCGCCACTGGCCGGCGAGGCGCGTCTCGACGAAGGCGTCGGCGATCCGCCCTGCCCCCAGCCTGCGAAGCTCTGCCGCCGCCGCCGACAATGCCAATTGCTCGGTCAACAGCCGCGCTGAGCCCTCGTCGGTTGCAGCGACCTGCATTGCTGCCTTGAGCACGCCGACGGTGCCGCGTCCGCCAGCGCCGAGATCGCGGTCGATGCCGGCCAGCACGTCATCGAACAGGCCTGGCGCGCGGCCGAGCACTCGCAACACGTCGAGCGCCATGACGTTGCCTGAACCCTCCCAGATCGCGTTGACCGGAGCTTCGCGATAGTAGCGGGCGAGCGGCCCCTCCTCGACATAGCCATTGCCGCCGAGGCATTCCATCGCCTCATAGAGCAGCGGCGGCGCAATCTTGCAGACCCAGTATTTGACGACCGGCGTCATGGCGCGGGCGAAGGCCGCCTCGCCGCGGTCGCCGGCCGCCTCGTCGAAGGAGCGCGCCAGCCGGAACGACAGCGCGGTAGCGGCGGCAACGTCGAGCGCCATGTCGGCCAACACACGCTGCATCAGCGGCTGCTCGATCAGATTGGTTCCGAACACCTGGCGGTGGCGCGTGTGGTGGACGGCCTCGGCCAGTCCGGCCCGCATGATCGCCGAGGAGGCGACGGCACAGTCGAGCCGCGTCAGGGTCACCATGTCCATGATCGTCTTCACGCCGGCGCCGGGCTCGCCAACCATCTCGCCGATTGCATTGACGAATTCCACCTCGGAGGACGCATTGGAGCGGTTGCCGAGCTTGTCCTTCAGCCGCTGAAAGCGGAAGCCGTTGCCGGATCCGTCGCCAAGCAAGCGGGGAACCAGAAAGCACGACAGTCCCTCCGGCGCCTGTCCGAGCACCAGGAAGGCATCCGACATCGGCGCCGACATGAACCATTTGTGGCCGGTCAGGCGATAAAAACCGCTGCCGGCGCGCTCGGCCTTGGTGACGTTGGCACGAACATCGGTACCGCCTTGCTTCTCGGTCATGCCCATGCCGAGCGTCAGCCCGGCTTTTTCGACCGGCGGCTTTTGGCCCTGATCGTATTTGCGCGTCGTCACCCGAGGCGCCCATTCGCGAAACAGTTTCGGGCTGGCCATCAGCGCTGCCAGCGAAGCGCTGGTCATGGTGATCGGGCAAAGATGCCCGGTTTCGAGCTCAGCCGTGAGGTAAAAGCGCGCGGCGCGCACCTGGTGGCGGCGGCCGATCTCGGCGTCGCCATTCTCCCAGACCGACGAATGCAGCCCGTTGGCGACCGAGCGGCGCATCAGCGCGTGATAGGCGGGGTGGAACTCGACCTGGTCGATGCGCCGGCCCTGGCGATCATGGGTCCTGAGCTTCGGCGTCTCGACATTGGCAAGACGGGCCAGCTCCTGCGCCTCATGCGTCAAAACGAAACGGCCAAGCCCGTCGAGGTCCTTGCGCACCGGATCGGAAAAGCGCTCGGCAAGCTGGATCAGCAACGGATCGCCCCGCCAGGCGTTGCCGCCGGCCAGCGGCGGCGGCTGGTTGGTCACGTCGTCGGTCACGCTTCGTCCTTATCACCTGAAGTCTGCGAATCCAAAGTCATCGCGGTTTATAGCCTATGGCCGGCGGCGCGCGACGAAAATACCGGGGAGAACCGATCCAATCCCAAGCCGGTGCTTGCAGCCGCGGAGCCTCCCCCCTATAGCAGCGACTTGAGATGACTGACGCATCGTCCCTTCCACTTTATCCCCACCGCCATCTTCTAGGCATCCGCGATCTTTCCCCCGCCGACATCGAGCTTCTGCTCGACCGGGCGGACCGGGCCGTTGCCATCTCGCGGCAATCGGACAAGAAGACATCGACGCTGCGCGGCCGCACCCAGATCAATCTCTTCTACGAAGCCTCGACCCGTACGCAATCGTCGTTCGAGCTGGCCGGCAAACGGCTCGGCGCCGACGTCATGAACATGTCGGTGGCAAGCTCGTCGGTGAAGAAGGGCGAGACGCTGATCGATACCGCGATGACGCTGAACGCCATGCGCCCCGACATATTGATCATCCGCCACCAATCGGCGGGCGCGGCGGCACTTCTTGCTCAAAAGGTCGGCTGCTCGGTGGTCAATGCCGGCGACGGCGCTCATGAACATCCAACGCAGGCGCTGCTCGACGCGCTGACCATCCGCCGCGCCAAGGGTCCGTTGTCGAAGCTGATCGTGGCGATCTGCGGTGACATCCTGCATTCGCGCGTGGCCCGCTCCAATATCATTCTGCTCAACGCACTCGGTGCCCAAGTACGGGTCGTCGCCCCTTCGACGCTTTTGCCCGCCGGCATCGAGAAGATGGGCGTCATCGTCACCCGCTCGATGGGCGAGGGTCTGAAGGACGCCGACGTGGTGATGATGTTGCGCCTGCAGCGCGAACGCATGGAAGGCGCTTTCGTACCCTCGGTGCGCGAATATTTCCGCTATTTCGGGCTCGACGCCGAGAAGCTGAAAGCGGCCAAGGACGGTGCGCTGGTCATGCATCCCGGCCCGATGAACCGCGGAGTCGAGATCGCCTCCGAGATCGCCGACGGCCCGCAAAGCGTTATCCAGGAACAGGTTGAGATGGGCGTCGCCGTGCGCATGGCGGTGATGGAAGCGCTGCTCGACCCCCGTCGAAACCACGAGGGCCGCGGCGCATGAGCATAACGGTCTTCAGCCGCGCCCGCATCGTCGACCCATCGCGCGGCATCGACGAGATAGGCACCGTCATCGTCGAAGGGCGCAAAATCGTTGCCGCCGGCAAGGCGGCCTTGAACCAGGGCGCGCCCGAAGACGCCACGATCATCGAGTGCGCTGGTAAGGCGATCATCCCCGGCCTGATCGATGCACGTGTCTTCATCGGCGAACCGGGCGGCGAACACCGCGAAACCATCGCATCGGCGAGCATTGCTGCGGCGGCGGGCGGCGTCACCTCAATCGTCATGATGCCCGATACCGACCCGGTGATCGACAATGTCGCACTGGTCGAGTTTGTGCTGCGCACCGCCAAGGACACGGCAATCGTCAACATCTTTCCGGCGGCAGCGATCACCAAGGGGCTGGAAGGCCGCGAGATGACCGAATTCGGCCTATTGCGCGAGGCTGGAGCGGTCGCCTTCACCGACGGCCGGCATTCTATCGCCAGCGCGCTGGTGATGCGTCGCGCGCTGACCTACGCGCGCGATTTCGACGGCGTCATCGCGCATGAAACCCAGGACGCCGATCTCGCCTCGGCCGGCGTGATGAACGAAGGCCTTTACGCAAGCTGGCTTGGCCTTGCCGGCATTCCTCGCGAGGCCGAATCAATCCCCCTGGAGCGCGATCTCGCGCTGGCTCGCCTGACCGGCGGCTCCTATCACGCTGCCAAGATCTCGACGGCTATGGCGGCAGACGCGGTAGCGCGCGCAAAAGCCGACGGCGCCAACGTCACAGCAGGCGTGTCGATCCACAATCTGTCGCTCAACGAGAATGATGTCGGCGAGTACCGCACCTTCTTCCGGCTGACGCCGCCGCTGCGCGCCGAGGAAGACCGGCTGGCGATGATCGAGGCGGTCAAGGACGGCACCATCGACCTCATCGTCTCCTCGCACGACCCACAGGACGTCGACACCAAGCGCCTGCCCTTCGCCGATGCTGCGGCCGGCGCCATCGGGCTGGAAACGCTGCTGGGCGCGGCGCTGCGGCTCTATCACAATGGCGACGTGACGCTGCTCCGGCTGGTCGAGACCTTATCCACCGCGCCGGCAAGATTGTTCAGCCTGCCCGGCGGCACGCTGAAACCGGGGGCTTTGGCCGACCTTGCACTCGTCGATCTGGACGAGCCTTGGATCGTCAGCGAGAGCGGCATCCGCTCGCGCTCGAAAAACACCTGTTTCGAAGGCGCGCGGCTGCAAGGCAAAGTCTTGCAAACGATGGTGGCGGGCCGCACAGTGTTTTCGGCCTAGGACGGAACAGGCATCGCGCCTTGAAATCCGCTCAGCCAAGGAAACTTCGGGGGAACAATGGCTTACAGTCCCGTCTTGGCATTGGTGTTCGGCTATCTTCTCGGCTCGATCCCCTTCGGGCTGCTGATCACCCGTGCCGCCGGCCTCGGCGACGTGCGCAACATCGGCTCCGGCAACATCGGCGCCACCAATGTGCTGCGCACCGGCAACAAGGGTCTGGCGGCGGCCACCCTGCTGCTCGACGCCCTTAAAGGCACCGCGGCTGTGCTGATCGCCGGCCGCTTTGCACCTGAGCTCGGACTCTGGGCCGGTTTCGGTGCGTTTCTAGGCCACCTCTTTCCGGTCTGGCTCGGCTTCAAGGGCGGCAAGGGTGTCGCCACCTACCTCGGCGTGCTGATCGGCCTTGCCTGGCAGGTGGCGGTGATCTTCGCCGTTGTCTGGCTCGCGGTGGCTTTCCTGTTCCGCTACTCCTCGCTGGCGGCATTGACGGCAGCGGTCGTCGTGCCAGTGGCCTTGTACTTCCTGAGCACGCCGCAGATTGCCGGGCTTTTCGCGGCGATGAGCCTGATCGTCATCCTGAAACATCGCGCCAACATTGCGCGGCTGCTTGCCGGCACCGAGGGTAAGATCGGGGCAAAGGAGTGAGCGAGCCCGCCGCCGGGCCGCGCCTCAGCGACCGGCAGCGGCTGAGCTGGCTTCGCCTGATCCGCACGCCGAATGTCGGCCCGGCTTCCTTTCGCGACCTGATCAACCGGTTCGGTTCGGCCGAAGCAGCGCTTGCGATGCTGCCGGAGCTGATGATTTCGGGTGGCGCCAAAAAAATCGTCCGCATTCCGTCCATTGCCGAGGCCGAGGCCGAGCTGGAGGCAGCCAGGCGGGCGGGCGCCCGCTTCGTCGGCATCGGCGAGGCGGATTATCCGCCGCTGATGAAGAGCATGGACCATCCGCCGCCGTTGCTCGCGGTCAGGGGCAGTAGTGCGGTTTTCCGCTTGCCCGCGGTCGCCATCGTCGGCGCTCGCAACGCCTCGCTGGCCGGCATCAAGATGGCGCGGATGCTGGCGGCGGATCTCGGCCGCGACGGCTATGGCATCGTCTCCGGCTTGGCGCGCGGCATCGATACGGCCGCGCACCAGGGCAGCCTTTCGACCGGCACGATCGGTGTGCTCGCCGGCGGCCTCGATTTGCCCTACCCGCCCGAAAATGCCGGGCTGTGCGACGAGATTGCCGAGCGCGGTGGCGCCATCGTCTCGGAAATGCCATTTGGCTGGCAGCCGCGCGCGCAGGATTTTCCGCGCCGCAACCGGCTTGTTGCTGGCGCCGCATTGGGATTGGTGGTGGTCGAGGCCGCACAGCGCTCCGGCTCGCTGATCAGCGCCCGGCTTGCCGGTGAGATGGGCCGACTGGTCTTCGCCGTTCCCGGTTCGCCGCTCGATCCGCGCGCCGCCGGCACCAATGGCCTGCTCAAGGACGGCGCCACCCTTGTCACCGAGGCCGCCGATGTCACCAGTGCGATCGCGCCGCTGGTCGGCGCCTGGGCGCCAAGGACATCGCCGCTTGAAGAGCCGCCCGACTTTTCGGCAACGCCGCCGCCGCGCGAGGATGACCGCGACCGCGTCGTCGAGGCACTCGGCCCGACGCCGGTAGCAGTCGACGAGATCATCCGCCACACCGGCCTGCATCCCGCCCAAGTGTTCATGGTGCTGCTGGAGCTCGACCTCGCCGGCCGGCTCGAACGCCATGCCGGCGGTAGTGTCTCGCTGATTTGACCGGGAGCTTGCGCATGTCCCGGCGCGCAATCCCGACGTGATCCCGATGGCCGATCCGAACAACAAACCAAAGCAGACGCTGTTCACTCGTACGACGGCCCTCGTCTGGTCAGCGTTGAGCGTCTTGCTGGCGCTGCAATGGTCCGCCGATCTCGGCATGCTGGGTTTTCCTGATGGCTACATAACGCCCTTCGCAAGAGCGACCAGCACGCTTCGGGGCATTCTGACCGCAGCCTGCATGGCCCAGGGTCTCTACTTTTTCCTGGCCGGCGTGTTCGGCAGAAAGGTAAGCGCCGTCGGTCTTTTCCTGCAAATCCTTGCCGCGGCGGTTCTTACCGTGGCGCCAGTACTTATCGTGAAGGATTGTCCGGGTCCTCAGGTGTGCAGCAGAGCCTATGAGGCGCTCACCGGCACGATGATGGACGATGGGGCGGGTGGTTAAGGCCACCGCATGCGTTCGGCACGAGGTTGTCACCCATTTCTTAGGTACAAACTGTTACCCATGTCTCCGGGCCGTACACCTCTGGATTTTGGTGAGCGCGATGGGATTCGAACCCATGACCTACTGATTAAAAGTCAGTTGCTCTACCGGCTGAGCTACGCGCTCCCGCGGGCTCAGAAAGGCCGCCCTCGAAATTGCGCGGAACATAGGGAGAGTGCCTCTGCCGGTCAACCGGAAAAAGACGGCTCGCACACCGGGCTTTCCAGCAGTGTCATCATGCCTTGCGGAGCGCTTCGGCGTTGACGGACTGCCTCCCTCTCGCACAAGGCCGAAGCTCGCGCTCTATGGCGACAAAGGCAAGCAGCAAATCGGGAGAACCTTTGCGGATCAGCAACTTGGGATTTTTGGCGGAACAATTTGCGCAGCCTGCCCGTTTCCCGCGATAAGGGACATGCGTTTCAAGGAGAAGACCATGAATAGGATCATGTCGGGCCTGCTGGCGACCACTCTTTCGATCTCATTCGCTGCCGCGGAGATCGTGCCAGTCAACGCTCAGCCCAGCTATGCGCCCCCGGCCCAGGGGATCACCTCGAATGTCCAGACCGTCCAGTACGAGCCGTGGCGGAGGCACCGGAGTTTCAACCGCGATTTCTCGCGTCGCGATTTCTCCCGGCGCAGTTTTGCGCGTGACGATGGCATGTATTGGCGTGGCCATCGCGGCTATCGCGAATATCGTCGCGGCTATCGCCGTCACGGTGACTACTGGTTCCCGCTGGCCGCCTTCGCCACCGGAGCGCTGATTACGGGCGCCATCGTCAACAGCCAGAATCGTGTCTATCGTGGCGATGCCCACGTGCAGTGGTGCTACGACCGTTATCGGAGCTATCGCGCTTCTGACAACACTTACCAGCCCAACTACGGTCCGCGCCGGCAGTGCCGGTCGCCTTACTGAGTCCTAAAGCGCGTCGCGTTCGATCGGCCTCATGCGACGCGCTATCGCAAAACCGCTGTTTGCGCGACATGCATTAGATTAGAGGCTGCAGGCCCGCGCCCGAAAAGGCGCGGGTGTTTCATTAGTCGTATCCGGTGGCATCCCTGCCTATTGAGTACTGAGCGTCCTGCGTACAGCGTGGCGCCAACCTGCCAGCTTGGCGGCACGTGTCGAAGCATCCATGTCCGGCTTGAACCGGCGCTCGAGCGCCCAACTCCTGGCGAATTCCGCGGCCTTCGGCCAGACACCCGCCTTCGAGCCGGCCAGCCAAGCCGCACCAAGCGCCGTCGTCTCGAGAATTGTCGGCCGGTCGACCGGCGCATCGAGAATGTCGGCCAGCCGCTGCATGGTCCAGTCCGACGCCACCATGCCGCCATCGACCCTGAGCACGGTCTTGGCCGAGGCGCCCTTCCAGTCCTTTCGCATGGCGTCAAGCAGGTCGCGGGTCTGGAAGGCAACGGATTCCAGTGCCGCGCGGGCAAATTCCGCCGGCCCCGAATTGCGGGTCAGCCCGAAGATGGCGCCGCGCGCCTCGGCATCCCAGTGCGGTGCGCCGAGCCCGACGAAAGCCGGCACCAGATAGACGTTCTGCGTTGGATCGGCTTCCGCCGCCAATTTGCCGCTCTGCTCGGCCTTGCCGATCACCTTGATGCCGTCGCGCAGCCATTGTACGGCGGCGCCGGCGATAAAGATCGAGCCCTCCAGTGCATAGGTGGTCTTGCCGTTCAGCCTATAGGCGATGGTGGTCAAAAGCCGGTTCTTCGAACGCACCAGATCGCTGCCGGTGTTGAGCAGCGCGAAGCAACCGGTGCCGTAGGTGGATTTCATCATGCCCGGATCGAAACAGGCCTGGCCGATCGCCGCCGCATGCTGGTCGCCGGCCACACCGAGGATTCTGATCTCTGCACCAAACAGGCTTTTGTCTGTGATTCCAAAATCATCGGCACAATCTTTCACCTGCGGCAGCATTCTTGCAGGTATGCCAAGAATGGCCAGCAGCTCGTCGTCCCAGGCATTTTGTTCGATGTTGTAGACCAGTGTGCGCGAGGCATTGGTGGCGTCGGTGGCGTGGACCTTGCCGCCAGTCAGGCGCCAAATCAGAAAACTGTCGATGGTGCCGGCCAGCAGTTCGCCCTTCTCGGCGCGTTTTCTGGCGCCCTTCACCTTGTCCAGCATCCAGGCGATCTTGGTGCCGGAGAAATAGGGATCGAGTAGCAGGCCGGTCTTTTTTGTGAATTTCTTCTCCAGCCCCAGCTTCTTCAGTTTCTGGCATAGCGGCGCGGTGCGGCGGTCCTGCCAGACAATCGCGTTGTGGATCGGCTTGCCGGTCTCTTTGTCCCAGATGACGACGGTTTCGCGCTGGTTGGTAATGCCGATCGCGGCGACTTCGGCTGCGTTGCGGCCAGCTGTCTTCAGCGCGGCCTTCACCGTTTCCACGACGCTTGCCCATATCTCCTCGGGATCGTGCTCGACCCAGCCGGAGGCCGGATAATATTGAGTGAATTCCTTTTGCCCGCTGCCGACGACCTTCATCTTGTCGGCGAACAGGATCGCCCGGCTCGATGTCGTCCCCTGGTCGATTGCAAGGATGTATCCGGTCATTCTCTCTCCCGTCGAAGCGAATTCAAAGGTGCTACGGTGTCTCGACGCCAGACGGCGCGGAGCCGTTCACGCAAACAGGGGAGACGGCAACATGCCGCCTCCCCTGAGCATGGCGATGCGGGCGCGGACGCCCGCATCAAACGGTCCTATTGCTGCCAGCTCTTCACCAGCTCGTCGTAGTTGATGGTGACCGGCTTTTCCTTCTCGTTCTCGATCTTGAGCTGAGGAGCGAGATTGCCCTTCTTGACCGCGTCGGCGTTCCAGTAGGCGAGGTCATGCTCTTCGGCCATCTTCGGGCCAATATCGCCCTGGACGCCCGACTTCTCGATGCGGCTCATCACCTTTTCCTGCTCGGCGCAGAGCGAGTCCATCGCTTCCTGCGGGCTCTTGGCGCCCGACGAAGCATCGCCGATCGCCTGCCACCAGAGCTGTGCCAGCTTCGGATAGTCCGGCACGTTGGTGCCGGTCGGCGACCACTGGACGCGCGCCGGCGAGCGGTAGAACTCGATCAAGCCGCCGAGCTTTGGCGCACGTTCGGTGAAGCTCTTGTCGTGGATCGTGCTCTCGCGGATGAAGGTCAGGCCGACATGGCTCTTCTTCACGTCGACCGTCTTCGAGGTGACGAACTGCGCGTAGAGCCAGGCGGCCTTGGCGCGGTCGGTCGGCGTCGACTTCATCAGCGTCCAGGAACCGACGTCCTGATAGCCGAGCTTCATGCCGTCCTTCCAGTAGACGCCATGCGGCGACGGCGCCATGCGCCACTTCGGCGTGCCGTCGTCGTTCAGCACGGCCTTGGCGCTGGCGTCGACCATGCTGGCGGTGAAGGCGGTGTACCAGAAGATCTGCTGGGCAACCGCGCCCTGCGCCGGAACTGGCCCCGATTCGGAGAAGGTCATGCCTTGGGCTTCCGCCGGTGCATAGGCCTTCAGCCAATCGAGATACTTCTGGATGGAGTAGACGGAAGCCGGACCATTGGTGTCGCCGCCGCGCGCCGTGCAGGAACCGACCGGACGCGAATTCTCGTCGACCTTGATGCCCCATTCGTCGACGGGCAGACCGTTCGGAATGCCCTTGTCGCCATTGCCGGCCATCGACAGCCAGGCGTCGGTGAACCGCCAGCCGAGCGACGGGTCCTTCTTGCCATAGTCCATATGGCCGTAGACCTTCTTGCCGTCGATCTCACGCCCGGTGAAGAACGCTGCAATGTCCTCATAGGCCGACCAATTCACCGGCACGCCGAGGTCGTAGCCGTATTTGGCCTTGAAGTCCGCCTTGTTCTTCTCGTCGTTGAACCAGTCGTAACGGAACCAGTAGAGGTTCGCGAACTGCTGGTCAGGAAGCTGGTAGAGTTTCTTGTCGGGCGCGGTGGTGAACGAGGTGCCGATGAAATCCTTCAGATCGAGATTCGGATTGGTGACATCCTTGCCGTCGCCTGCCATCCAGTCGGTCAGGTTGCGCACCTGCTGGTAGCGCCAGTGCGTGCCGATCAGATCGGAATCGTTGACCCAGCCGTCATAGAGGTTCTGGCCGGTCTGCATCTGGGTCTGGATCTTCTCGACAACGTCGCCTTCCTGGGTGACGTCGTGCGTAACCTTGATGCCGGTGATGGCTGTAAAGGCCGGCGCCAGCACCTGCGATTCATACTGATGCGTGGCGATGGTTTCGGAAACCACCTTGATATCCATGCCGGCGAAAGGTTTCGCGGCATCGATGAACCATTGCATTTCGGCTTCCTGGCCGGCGCGGTCGAGCGTCGACAGGTCGCCGATTTCCTTGTCCAGGAAGGCCTTGGCCTCGTCCATTCCGGCATAGGCGTTGCTTGCCCCGAGCAACAGGACAAGCGCAGTTGTTGATGTCAAGAATTGCCGTCGCATGTATTTCCTCCACTGTTAAGTTCAAAGTGCGATCTGGATCGGCGGCCGGCACGCCGCCGTTCCAACAGTTTCCCCCTCTATACGTAGCGGAACACGCCGACGGCGTAGACCACGGAGAGAGCGAGAGCCCACCACAGATTGGGTCCGACTAGACCCAGCCAAGCGAGATGGATAAAGGCACTGCCAAGCAGCGACAGGAACAAGCGGTCGCCGCGCGTCGTTTCGAAGCGCAGCACGCCGACGCGCGGATTGCCGCCCGGCGAGACGTATTCCCACACCGCCATGCCGCAAAGCAGCAGAAAGATGGTTCCAAAGAAGGCCGCGGTCGGCCACGTCCAGGCCATCCACGAAAAATCGAGGTTGGACGAGAGGTTAAATCCCCACAGGCGGATATTGGCCGGATCGCTGAAGCCTACCGTTATTGCCACGAAATCGATTTGAAGGGCCACCCAGGCCACGACGACCAGGGCGAGAAACAGCACGGCCCACCACCATGGGCTTCTGTCGACCTGCTCCATCATACCCTCCCCAGGGCAAAGCCCTTGGCGATGTAGTTGCGCACAAACCAGATGACGAGCGCGCCGGGAATCAGCGTCAGCACGCCGGCTGCGGCGAGCAGCCCCCAATCCATGCCGGCGGCCGAAACGGTGCGGGTCATGGTCGCGGCGATCGGCTTGGCGTCCGTGGTCGTCAGCGTGCGGGCGATCAGCAGCTCGACCCACGAGAACATGAAGCAGAAGAAGCACGCCACGCCGATGCCGCTCGCAATCAGCGGCATGAAGATCTTGATGAAGAAGCGCGGGAACGAATAGCCGTCGATATAGGCGGTCTCATCGATCTCCTTCGGCACCCCCGACATGAAGCCTTCGAGGATCCACACCGCCAGCGGCACGTTGAACAGGCAATGCGCCAGAGCCACGGCGATATGGGTGTCGATAAGGCCGAAGGCCGAATAAAGCTGGAAGAATGGCAGCGCGAACACCGCCGGCGGCGCCATGCGGTTGGTCAGCAGCCAGAAGAACAGATGCTTGTCGCCGAGGAAGCGATAGCGCGAAAAAGCATAGGCAGCAGGCAGTGCTGCGGCCACCGAAATCACCATGTTCATAACCACATAGGTGATCGAGTTGATGTAGCCCGAATACCAGGACGCGTCAGTGAAAATGGTGCGGTAATTCGCCAATGTCGGCGCGTGCGGGTAGAGCGTCAGCGACGAGACGATCTCGCCATTGGTCTTGAAGCTCATATTGATGAGCCAGTAGATCGGCAAAAGCAGGACGATGATGTAGAGCGTCGGCACGATCCACCACCAGCGCGACTCCTCGCCGCGACGGCGCATCAGCCGTGCGATCTCGTCCTGCCGCAGTGTGCTGACGAGCCCTTCCGAAGCTGTCGTCTCGCTCACTCTGTCGGCTCTCTCTTCGGTGCGGCTCATTTCAGCGCTCCGCGTCGTAATTGGTCATCACGGTGTAGAATACCCATGACAACAACAGGACGATGAGGAAGTAGACCAGCGACATCGCCGCCGCCGGGCCGAGATCGAACTGGCCAAGCGCCGTCTTGACGAGATCGATCGAAAGAAAGGTCGTCGAGTTGCCGGGTCCGCCGCCGGTCACCACGAACGGCTCGGTATAGATCATGAAGCTGTCCATGAAGCGCAACAGCACTGCAATCAGCAGCACCCGGTTCATCTTCGGCAACTGGATATAGCGGAACACCGCCCAGCGCGAGGCACCGTCGATCTTGGCAGCCTGGTAGAAGGCATCCGGGATCGAGACCAGGCCGGCATAGCAGAGCAGCACCACAAGGCTGGTCCAATGCCAGACGTCCATAATGATGACGGTGACCCAGGCGTCATAAGGATCTTGCACATAATTATAGTCGATGCCGAGCGCGTTGACGTAATAGCCGAGCAGGCCAATGTCGTTGCGCCCGAACACCTGCCAGATGGTGCCGACGACGTTCCACGGGATCAGCAGCGGCAACGCCATCAAAACAAGGCAAACAGGCACGCCCCAACCCTTCTTCGGCATATTGAGCGCAATGAAGATGCCGAGCGGCACTTCGATCGCCAGGATGATGAAGGAGAAGACAAGGTTGCGGATCATCGCCTGCCAGAAGCGGCTGGAGGAAAGCAGTTCCTCGAACCACTCGGTGCCGGCCCAGAAGAAGACGTTGTTGCCGAAAGTGTCCTGCACCGAATAATTGACAACCGTCATCAGCGGTATGACCGCCGAGAACGCCACCAGCAGCAGCACCGGCAGCACCAGGAACCAGGCTCTGTTGTTCCAGGTCTTTTCCACTTCAGGCTCCCATCTCGACGCGCCAGGAATCGGCATAGATGTTGATGCCGGCCGGGTCGAACCGCACCTTCGGATCAGCCGGAACTGTCTCGTCCTCGCCGATGATGGCGGCGATCTCGCGCCCTTCGAGATTGGCACGGACCACCTTGTGGCGGCCGACGTCCTCGACCTTGCTGACCCGGACGGCCATGCCCTGGCTGCCCAGGCGCACATATTCGGGACGGATGCCGAGCTCGATGGCGCCGCCGCCCGCCTTGGGCACGCCCGGCAGTTCGATCTGCTGCGAGCCCAGCTTCGCGGTCTTGCCGTCGATCGCCACCGGCATGACATTCATGCCGGGCGAGCCGATGAAATAGCCGACAAAGGTGTGGCGCGGGCGCTCGAACAGCTCCGCCGGTGTGCCGATCTGCACGATTTCGCCGTCATACATGACGACCACCCTGTCGGCGAAGGTCAACGCCTCAGTCTGGTCGTGCGTGACATAGACCATGGTGTAGCCGAAGCGGCGGTGAAGCTGCTTCAACTGCGAGCGCAGCACCCATTTCATATGCGGGTCGATGACGGTCAAAGGCTCGTCGAACAGAATGGCATTGACGTCGGAGCGCACCAGCCCGCGTCCGAGCGAGATTTTCTGCTTCTGATCGGCGGTCAGTCCGCGCGCCTTTCGTTTGGCCATATCGGCCAGCCCGGTCATCTCCAGCGTCTCGCGCACCTTGCGGTCGACGTCGGCCTCCGGCACGCCGCGATTGCGCAGCGGGAACGCCAGATTGTCGTAGACGGTCATCGTGTCGTAGATCACCGGGAACTGGAAGACCTGGGCAATGTTGCGCTCTTGGGTCGACAGATTGGTCACGTCCCTGCCGTTGAACAGCAACTGGCCGTGCGAGGGATGCAGCAATCCCGAAATGATGTTGAGCAGCGTAGTCTTGCCGCAGCCGGACGGGCCTAGCAGCGCATAGGCGCCGCCATCCTCGAACGTGTGGTGCACTTCCTTCAGCGCGAAATCGGAATCCGTGCGGGGGTTCTGCAGATAAGAGTGGCGGATATGATTGACATCGATGCGCGCCATCGCTTCCTCCTAAGCCGCCAGCCTCGGCGCGGCCACGGCGCGGCCGTGCTCGTCGAAGACCATGATGTGGCGCGGGTCGATGAACACCTCGACCTCCTCGTCCGGCTCGAAGTCGCGAATGCCGTGGGTCAGCATGACCCAGCGCGCATCGGCAAAATCGAGATGGATGAAGCTTTCCGATCCCGTGATCTCGGTGATCGTCACCTTTGCGCGCACCGGCACCGCGGCGGCGTTGGGCCGATCGAGGGAAAGATGATGAGGCTGGAAGCCGATCGTATAGATCGCATCGGCAATGCCGAAGAGTTCGGCCGGCACCGGCAATTTCACGCCGCCCTCGAGCAGGAAATCCAGGCCCTTCTTGGCAAGCACGATGGTGTTGAGCGGCGGATCGGCGAAGGTTCTCGCCGTCACCAGATCGACCGGCTTGCGGAACACTTCGATGGTCGGCCCGAACTGGGTGATGCTGCCTTCGGAAAGCGTCGCCGTGTTGCCGCCGAGCAGCAACGCCTCGTGCGGCTCGGTCGTGGCATAAACGAAGATTGTGCCGGCGGCCGCGAAGACCTTCGGCAGTTCCGCGCGTAATTCTTCGCGCAGCTTGTAGTCTAGGTTGGCGAGCGGCTCGTCGAGCAGCACGAGGCTGGCATTCTTGACGATGGCGCGGGCCAGCGCGGTGCGCTGCTGCTGGCCGCCCGACAGACTGAGAGGCGTGCGATCGAGATAGGGCGTGAGTTTGAGAAGGGCGGCGGCATTGCGCACCTCCCTGTCGATCGTTGCCTGATCCGTGCCGGCCACCCGCAGCGGTGAGGCGATGTTTTCGTAGACCGTCATCGCCGGATAGTTGATGAATTGCTGGTAGACCATGGCGACGTTGCGCTTTTGCACAGGCATGCCGGTGACATCCTTGCCATCGAACCAGACCGAGCCGGAGGTCGGCACGTCGAGGCCCGCCATCAGCCGCATCAGGCTGGTCTTGCCGGAGAGCGTCGGCCCGAGCAGGACGTTGAGCGAGCCGTGCTGAAGCGTCAGCGAGACGTCGCGGATATGTTCCGCCGCACCCACCGTCTTCGTCACGTTTCTCAGTTCAAGCATGATGCCTCCTCCCAGGCTTTCTGCATCAGTCGGCCGTCCCTATTCGGCAGCCGCTACGTGCTGCCGGCTTATTCCGCGCATGAACTCGTCGAGCACTGCCGCCTGCTCACGGCTGAGACGCAGGCCGCGCTTGGTCCGGCGCCACAATACATCCTCGGCGGTCATCGCCCATTCGTTTTCGACGAGGTAGCGCACCTCGGCTTCGTAGAGATCGGCGCCGAAGTTGCGGCCAAGATCGACGTTCGACTTGGCGAGGCCCAGCAGCTTCCTTGCGCGGGTGCCGTAGAGCCGAGTCAACCGGCGGGCCAGCCGCGCGTCGAGGAACGGGTACGCCGTTTTCAGTTTCGCCACCTCGGCATCGAAGCCGGTGACGGGAAAGTCACCGCCGGGCAGCGGCGCGTTTGCCGTCCATGCTTTGCCGCGCTTGCCGAGAAAACCCTCGATCTTCTCGAGCATCGATTCCGACAATCGGCGGTAGGTCGTGATCTTGCCGCCAAAGGCGTTGACGATCGGGGCGGCACCCTCGCCTCCATCGGCCTTCAGCACATAGTCGCGGGTGGCTTCCTGCGCCTTTGAGGCGCCATCGTCGTAGAGCGGGCGCACCGCGGAATAGGTCCAGACGATATCCGACGGATTGACCGGCTGCGCGAAATATTCGCTTGCCGCAGCGCAGAGATAGTCGATCTCGGCATCACTGATCCTGACGTCGTGCGGATCGCCGGGATAGTCCCGGTCGGTGGTGCCGATGAGCGTGAACTCGTCTTCGTATGGGATGGCGAAAATGATGCGCCCGTCCTTGTTCTGAAAGAAATAGGCGCGTGGGTCGTCGAATTTCTTGCCAACGACGATGTGGCTGCCTTGCACGAGGCGGACATTGTGCACGTCGTTCAAGCCGACGGTGGCTGAAAGCACCTGATCGACCCACGGGCCGGCGGCATTGACCAACAGCCGCGCCTTGACCTCCTCGGTATCGCCGGTCCGCACGTTTTCAAGCCTGACCGTCCAGAGATTGCCTTCGCGGCGTGCGCTGACGACCCTTGTTCGGGTTCGAACGGTTGCACCGCGCTCGGCAGCGTCACGGGCGTTCAACACAACCAGCCGGGCATCGTTGACCCAACCGTCGGAATATTCGAACGCCTTTCGAAAAAGCGGCTTCAGCGGCTTGCCGGCCGGATCCTTGGCCATGTCCAGCGTTTTCGTCGGCGGCAGCAATTTGCGCCCGCCAATATGGTCGTAGAGAAAAAGCCCGAGCCGGATCAGCCAGGCCGGACGCAGCCCCTTGGCGTATGGCAGCACGAATCGCATCGGCCAGATGATATGCGGCGCGTTCCTCCACAGGATCTCGCGTTCCATCAGCGCTTCGCGCACCAGGCGGAATTCGTAGAATTCGAGATAGCGCAAGCCGCCATGGATCAGTTTGGTCGAGCCGGAAGAGGTTCCGCTGGCCAGATCGTTCATCTCGGCAAGGAAGACCGAAAAGCCACGCCCAACGGCATCGCGGGCAATGCCGCAGCCATTGATGCCGCCACCGATGACGAAAATGTCATGGATCGGTGATGCGCCCAAAGAAGTCCTCCCTCGATTTCGCATTGCAGCATTTTTGAGTTTTGCGAAACCGTGGCGGGATTATTTCGAAATGATAACGAATGTCAAACGAAATATGATCGGCGGCAGATGCCGCAGCGGCATCTCTAGGAGAGCGACGTTTCGATCAGCTGAACCTCTGCCTCCTGGCAGATCTTGCGCACCGACGGGATGTCGCAACGATCGGTGATGAAGGTGTTGACCTGCGACAGATGGCCGATGCGGACGGGCGCGGTGCGCTCGAATTTGGTCTGGTCCGACACCAGGATCACATGCCGCGCGTTGGCGATGATCGCCTGAGCCACCTTCACCTCGCGAAAATCGAAGTCGAGCAGTGCGCCGTCATGGTCGATGGCCGAGGCGCCGATCACCGCAAAATCGACTTTGAACTGCCTGATGAAATCGACCGCTGCCTCGCCGACCACGCCGCCGTCGGAACCGCGCACGACACCGCCGGCGATCACCACCTCGATCGAAGGATATATGCGCATTCTGTTGGCAACATTGATGTTATTGGTGATGACCATCAGGCCAATATGATCGAGCAGCGACTTGCTGACCGCTTCCGTCGTGGTCCCGATATTGATGAACAGAGAGGCGTTGTCAGGGATCAGCCGGGCTGCCGCGCGGCCGATCGCCTCCTTCTCCTCGGCGGCGATCTTGCGCCGGGCCTCATATTCCATGTTCTCGATGCCGGACGGGAACAATGCCCCGCCATGAATGCGGGACAAAAGCCGCTGGTCGCAGAGATCGTTGAGATCCTTGCGGATCGTCTGCGGCGTCACGTTGAAATGCGTCGCCAACTCCTCGACCAGTACGCGGCCATGATCTTTGGCCATCTGGATGATTTCGGAATGACGCGGCGACAGATACATCTAGCAACCTCTCATTTTCGTTTTTCTCGTCTATAGCTGAAAACGAAAGCCATGAACAGGTATGAGCCGGCTAATGAAAATCGGGCGACTGCAGAGAGAAAAGCTCCGGCGCAATCTCGACGAGGCTATCAACTCAGGCCCCGCGCGATCTCAGTGATGACCTCGAAAGCAGTATCGACGTCCGCCGCAGTCGTTTCGAACTGCCCGACCTGAAAGCGGATCGCCACCTGCCCGTCCACCCGAGTCTGCGTCAGGTAGATGCGGCCGTCATCGTTGATCGCGCTGACCAACCGCAAATTGTGCTCGTCGGAGTCGATGCCCGCAGCCGTAAGATGCCGGAACGAGAGCAGCGACAGCATCGGCTCCGTTACGATCTCGAAATCCGGTTCCCGAGCCAGCCGCGCGGCAAGGCTCTCGCTCCAGGCGACATGATTGCGGATCATGGTTCGCAGATTTTCCAAGCCATGTGCACGCAGCAGGAACCAAAGTTTCAGCGCGCGGAACCTCCGTCCGAGCGGCACCGACCATTCGGAATAATTGATGACCCCGTCGCGGCCATGTGTTCTCAAGAATTCGGGCTTGATCGCCAGCGTACGCACGAGGTCTTCCGGCTGGCGAACGAACTGCATCGAGCAATCGAACTGTGCGCCCAGCCATTTGTGCGGATTGAAGACGATCGAATCCGCATGTTCGGCGCCGGCCCAGAAATGCCGGAACTCGGGGCAGATCATGGCGGAGCCGGCCCATGCGGCATCGACATGCAGGTAGAGCCCGTGCCGCTTCGCCACCGCGCCAACAGCCGCGACATCGTCGGTGCCGCCGGTACTGGTGCCGCCGACGCTGGCGATGATGCCGGCCGGCAGCATGCCGTTTTCGCGGTCGGTGACGATCGCCGCTTCCAGAGCCGCCGTCTGCATGGCGCGAAAGCGTCCGGCGACCGGAATGCGCACGAGGTTCGCCTCGCCGATGCCCGACACCCAGATCGCCCGGTCTATGGAAGTATGGACTTGGTCGGAAGAATAGACCCGCACGATCGGCTGGCCTTGCAGGCCGCTCTTGTTGCCTTGCCAGTCGAGCGCGCGCTCGCGCATGGTCAGCACGGCGGCAAGCGTCGCCGATGAAGCCGAATCCTGCATGACGCCGGAAAATCCCTCCGGCAGACCAAGCGCCTGCCGCATCCAGTCGACGACCCGCATCTCGAGCTCGGTTGCTGCCGGCGAGGTCTGCCAGAGCATGCATTGCGCAGCCATCGCGGAAACCAGATACTCGGCCACGACGGAGGCCGGTGCCGCATTGGCCGGAAAATAGGCGAAGAAACGCGGATGCTGCCAGTGCGTCATGCCCGGCAGGATCTTTTGCTCGAAATCGGCGAAGATTGCCTGCATCGTTTCGCCGTCTTCCGGCGGCGCGACATCGATGCTTTTGAAGATTTCGCCCGGCTCGACAAGCGGCCGCACCGGTCTTTCGCGAAGGCTGTTTCTGTAGTCGGCGCCCCATTCAGCCGCTCGCAGCGACCATTCGCGGAATTCGTTGCTATTCATCTTCGCCTCCGTAGCGCCTCATCGAGCCGCGATCAAAGAGCACGAAAAACGAAGGTTTTCATTCGGGAAAATCAGGCAAGCTCGCAAAGGCGGTCTTCAGCGCGTTCGACCAGCTATCCGAGATCGTGCGATAATATTGATCGTCATGGTTTATTCGCTTTTTGAGGCCGACCTTGAAAGTGTCCTTTTCATAGAACAGCAGGTCGAGCGGCAGGCCGACCGACAGGTTCGACTTCAGCGTCGAGTCGAACGACACCAGCAGCAGCTTTACCGTCTCGGCGAAACTCATCGTCTTTTCGTAGGCCCGGATGATGATCGGCTTGCCGTATTTGGTCTCACCGATCTGGAAGAACGGCGTATCGTCGGTCGATTCGATGAAATTGCCTTCCGGATAGATCATGAACAGGCGCGGCGCGCTGCCCTTGATCTGACCGCCGAGGATAAAGGAGGCGTTGAAATAGGAATCCGCCTTTTCGCCGGCCGGCGACGAACTGGCGATGACCTCCTTGACGGTGTCTCCGACCAACCGGACTGTCTGGTACATGGAGGGCGTTTCGAGCAGCGTGGCATGGCGCTCCGCCACTGCCTTGGTGCGTTCGTCGAGCAGGCTGACTACGGCCTGGGTTGTCGCCAGATTGCCGGCCGACATCAAAACGATGACGCGCTCGCCCGGCTCCTCCCAGACATGCATCTTCCTGAAGGTCGAGATCGAATCCATGCCGGCATTGGTGCGCGTGTCCGACATGAACACGAGCCCGCGATCGATCTTCAGGCCGACGCAATAGGTCATCGAATCTCTTTGGCAACAATCTTGCCGGGATTACTGCTCCACGGTGACGGTGACCGCAAGCTGTTCTTCCGCCTGTCCCAGCCGAATTCCCGATACCGGCGTGGCGTCGCGATAATCGCGGCCGATCGCCACCTTCACATAGCGCTCGTCGGGAGAAATGCCGTTGGCGACATCGAAGGAGACCCAGCCCAGGCCCGAGACATGCGCCTCGGCCCAAGCGTGGCTTGCCGCCTGCTCGATCGCTGCATCCATCATCAGATAGCCGCTGACGTAGCGCGCCGGGAAATCCATGGCGCGAGCCGCGGCAACGAAGATATGGCTGTGGTCCTGGCAAACGCCGGTCTTGAGCGCAAGGGCCTCTTCGGCCGGCGTCGTCGCGTTGGTGGTGCCGGGTGTATAAGCGACACGCTCGCCGATCACGGCCATTAGCCGGTGCAGCCTTTCGATGTCGGTGCCCTTGCCCACCGAGGCAGCAAGCTCACGAATGCCGCTGCCGATCGTCGTCAGCGGCGTTTCATGGCCGAACAGCCAGAGCGGCGCGAAACCCTGATGCGGTCCGCAGACACCGGCGGTATCGCGCGTCACCACTTCGCCGGCTGCTTCGACTGTGATGAAGTCGCGCTCGCCCTCGACGCTCAACAGCCGGGTATCATTGCCGAAATGGTCGGTGAACCGCACTTCCTCGCGCGCGCCTTCGATCTTCAGCGCCCAGGACAGCACCGTCTGGGTGCGCCCGTTCACCGGGAGCAGCCGCAAACGCTGCAACAGATAATGCACCGGCGCATCGTAGCGGTATTCGGTCCGGTGGGTGATCTTCAGCCGCATCGCTCTCGTCCCTGGAGCATGAGCCTTACCGAAAACCGGTCTTCGTTTTTTGGGATCATGCTCAATAGAACCTGTAATCCTGCGCGATCTCATCGCCGAGCCTGGTGTTGTCGCGGATGAAATTGGCCAGGAATTCGTGCAGGCCGGCGTCGAAAATATCCTTGATCGAGCCGGCCGTCAGCATGGAATGGGTCTTGGCGGCCGTCGCATGACAGGCGTGGCGCTCACCATAGTCGTCACCCAGGAATTTGAGATGCTCCGTCAGGAAGCGGTAGCAAAAGGTCAGCGAGCGCGGCATGCGGACATTGAGGATCAGATAGTCGGCGATATTGCTCGGCTTGTAGTCGGCGTCATAGACCCAGCGGTAGGAGCGGTGCGCCGACACCGAGCGCAGGATCGATTCCCACTGGTAGTTGTCGAGCGTCGAGCCGACCCAGGAGATCGACGGCAACAGAACATAGTACTTCACGTCCAGGATGCGCGCGGTGTTGTCGGCGCGTTCGACATAGGTGCCGAGCTGCGAGAAATCGAAGATCTCGTTGCGCAGCATGGTGCCGTAGAACGAGCCGCGGATCAGCGCCGTCTCGCGCTTGATTGCGTCGAGCGCGCTGGGCAGGTCGCGCTCGTCGATCGGCTTGGCCAACATCCGTTTCAGCGACATCCAGGCTTCGTTGATGCTTTCCCAGGTTTCACGCGTCAATGCTGTGCGCACCATGCGGGCATTGTTACGGGCCGTTTCGATAGACGACATCGTGCTCGACGGGTTCGACGTATCGCGCAGCAGGTAGTCGGCGACATTGGCGGCGGTGTAGTCCGAATATTTCTGCGTGAAGCTGGCGTCCGAGCCGGCGCTGAGCAGCACCGAATTCCACTCCTCCGAAGCATTCTGCGTGCGAGTGAGCGCCATGCGCAGGCCGGCATCCACCAACCGCGCCATGTTCTCCGCCCGCTCGATATAGCGGTTCATCCAATAGAGCCCGTTGGCGGTGCGGCCGAGAAGCATGTCAACGTGCCTCGATGCTGAGTGAGTAGCGAATAGCGAATAGCGAATAGGGGAAAATCGGCTTCATGATTTCTGTTGCAGACTCCTGATCATCGAACGCAGCATTCTCCCGATCTCATCGGCCTGGCCAAGCAAACGCAATACGTCCTGCTCAACCATCAGCGCTACCCTTCCAGACAAGATTAGGTGCGTTTCCAACTCTTTGAGAGAACCTTGCGCTATGCGAAGATATTGAACGAACGATCCCGTGTTTTCTCGCCCGTGCCCTTCGGCGACATTTGCCGCAATCGATACAGATGATCGCCGTATCTGAGACGTCATCCCGTAAACTTCGCTGCTCGAAAGGCTTTCGTTGCCGAATAGCAATCTACAGCCAATTCAACGGCCGCCTTCCAAACAATCAAGTCCCTGTAAGAGTTAATAGTCGTGTTGGTGCCCTCTTCCCTATTCGCTACTCACTATTCGCTATTCGCTATTCGCTACTCATTATTCGCTATTCGCTCTAATCATCCAACACCCAAGTATCCTTCGTGCCGCCGCCTTGCGAGGAATTGACGACCAGCGAGCCTTCCTTGAGCGCTACTCGCGTCAGTCCACCGGGCACGATCTGGATACGGTCGGACACCAGCACATAGGGGCGCAGATCGACATGGCGCGGCGCCAGCCCCTTGTCCGTCAGGATCGGACAGGTCGACAGCGCCAGCGTCGGCTGGGCAATGTAGTTCGACGGTTTTGCCGCGAGCTTTTTGGAAAAATCCTCGCATTCCTTCTTGGTCGCCGCAGGTCCTACCAGCATGCCGTAACCGCCGGACCCGTGGACCTCCTTGATCACCAGTTCGTCGATGTGCTCCAGCACATATTTCAGGCTGTCCGGTTCCGAGCAGCGCCAGGTCGGGATGTTGCCGAGCATCGCCTTGCGGCCGGTGTAGAATTCGACGATTTCGGGCATGTAGGAATAGATCGCCTTGTCGTCGGCAATGCCGGTTCCGGGCGCATTGGCGATCGTGATATTGCCGGCGCGGTAGACGTCCATAATGCCCGGCACGCCAAGGGCTGAGTCCGGGCGGAAGGTCAGCGGATCGAGGAACGAGTCGTCGACGCGCCGGTAGAGCACGTCGATCTGCTTGTAGCCCTCGGTCGTGCGCATCGCGACATGGCCATCGACGACGCGCAGATCCTGCCCTTCGACGAGTTGCACCCCCATCTGGTCGGCAAGGAAAGCATGTTCGAAATAGGCCGAGTTGAAGCTGCCCGGCGTCAGCACGGCAATGGTCGGCGCGCCCTTGGTGCTTTGCGGCCGCACTGCGGCCAGCGACTGGCGCAAGAGCTGCGGATAATTCTCCACCGGCCGCACCTTGATCTGCTGGAACAACTCGGGAAAGAGCTGCATCATCGTCTCGCGGTTCTCCAGCATGTAGGAGACGCCGGACGGCGTGCGCGCATTGTCCTCCAGCACGTAGAACTCGTTCTCGCTGATGCGTACGATGTCGACGCCGATGATATGGGTATAGACGCCGGCCGGCGGCCGCACCCCGATCATTTCGGGCAGGAACGCCTCGTTCTTGGCGATCAACTCCTTCGGCACGCGGCCGGCACGCAAGATTTCCTGACGATGGTAGATGTCGTCGAGAAAGGCGTTCAGCGCCTGGACGCGCTGCTCGATGCCTTGCGTCAGCCGTCGCCATTCGTTGCCGGAAATGATGCGCGGAACGATGTCGAAGGGTATCAGCCGCTCCGATGCTTCCTGCTCGCCGTAAACGGCGAATGTGATGCCGGTCTTGCGAAAGACGCGTTCGGCGTCCTGCATCTTCTCGTTAAGCCTGGCCGGGTCCTGTTCCTTCAGCCAGCGATCGTAAGCCGAATACGGTTTTCTCAGCCCGGAAACTTCCGGAAGCATTTCATCGAACGCTGCCAATCGCATACTCCCCTGTGGCGCCATTTCACTGGCCTCGCTGGAGAAAATCAAGCGCAATCGGTGATTTGGTGGGCGCCGGCGATCAGTATATCGCTCTTGCCTAAAATTAAGGCAGTGCCGATAGGGCCGTAGTCAGGCTTTGCTTCGTGTCCGGGCAGATGCCGGATGCGGATCAAAACGCGCGAAAGGTGACGACCGTGAACGTGTCTTTGATGCCGGGAAGAATCTGCACTTTCTCGTTGACGAAGTGGCCGATGTCTTCCTCGTCGTCGACATAGAATTTGGCGAGCAGGTCGTAGTTTCCGGCTGTCGAGTAGATTTCGGAAGCGATCTCAGCATCGGCCAGGGCGCTGGCAACGTCATAGGCCTTGCCCAGATCGCACTTTATCTGCACGAAAAATGCTTTCATTGCCTGGTCCTGCCCAACATCGCACGCTCTAGGTAAAATCGAGCGGCCCTTGTGGCAGACTGCCGCCCGGCTTTCAAGCATCGGCCATCGCTCAGGCTGTTCTAGCCTCGACAATGCTTTCTCGGTCTGGACACAGCTCGCGGCGCCGAATGTTTGCGCTCGGCTGAAACCCTCGAGCACTGCAAAGCGTATAGTATCATGTACCTCGGACAGCGATTTCTCAGGGACAACGGAGACAGGCCATGCGCCGCGCGTTTTTCGCATTCGCAGTCGTTCCATTCATTTTCGCATCCCAGGCCTTTGCTGGCGACGCCGAAGTCAAGGCGGCGCAAACGGTCATCGATGGTCAATTGAAGGCCTTCATCGCCAACGACGGAGCGACGGCCTACAGCTTTGCCGCACCAAATGTGAAACGCATCTTTCCAACTGTCGATACCTTCATGAACATGGTGACCAACGGCTACCCGCCGGTGCGCCAACCGCAGACCTACTCCTTCGGCAAGGTTCGCGAGACGAGCCCGACCTCGATCATCCAGCAGGTGCTGATCGTCGGCCCGGATGGCAAGGACTATGAGGCGGTCTACACGCTCGAACTACAGCCTGACGGCAGCTTTCGGATCACCGGCTGCAGCCTGCGCGCGTCCACGTCGCTCAGCACCTGAGGGTGCTTGAGGAGGGCAAAGTTGTCTCAATCCTGTCGCCGGTAGAGCGTCCAGCTCAGGCCTGAAAACCCCCAGTGTCTCGACGCGTCGGCCCGTTCATACGCCAAAGCGCATGCGGCCGTCGGTTCAACATGTTCGGCTTGCTTGTCCACATCCCCCTCGAGGATCAGCCAAGCCGGCCGGTCGGCGCACATCCTGTTTTCCGGAACCAGCCAAGCCCGACGATCCGTCCGCGCCGCAAAATAATCGACGACCATGGCGGTGCGGAAATCACTGTTGCTCGCATAGGCGGCAGCGCCGTTCCTGGTCATTTCATCGACCATAGCAGCGTACGAGCCGCGTCCGTACTGATAGAATTGGAGCAGCGACGAAATGCTTCCACTCACCACGATCGCCAGTGCTCCCACCGCAAATAGCCTGGCAGTCCCGCGAGCAGCCAAGCCGCGACCGATCATCTCGCCGGCCCAGAGCAGCAGCAATGTTCCGCTGATGATGAAATAGCGCGGAAACTCGAGATTGGGCAGATGTGTCGCCGCCATGAGCAAAGGCAGTCCGATAATCCCGATGACATAGAGGCTGGCCCGGCGATCGCACCAGACACCAGCGGAGAGGCCAACAAGACCGCAGGCGGCAACGATATACGGCCAGTCGCCGAACCAGGGGGGCAGCCCGAACAGAGAGCGGATCATTCCGCCATAGCCCTGCGCGAAGGCGGCAATCGAGAACGGCGAAACACCACCGACACTGAAGCCGAACAGCCTGCCGCCGATAAACACGCAGGCAGCCAGCGGCAGCACGGCAAGCAAGGCCGGCAGGAAGATCGACGCCAGATCCGCAACGACACGGCTGATCCTCGCCGTACGCTGCCAGGCGAGCCACGCGGTCCAGATTGCGAGGACTGCCACCATTCCGATCATGGTGAGATGGCATAGGAACCCGAAAAGGATCGCCGCTGCCAAGGCCGTGCCAGACAACCGTTTGTTGTCGAGCCGGCGCTCCAGAAAAACCACCGAAAGCAGCGTGAAGAGCACAAGGCCGGCATAGCCACGCGCCTCCGAGCCGTAGTGCACCATCGGATAGCTCACGGCAAACAACAGGCTTGTGGCAATCATCGCCCGTCGTCCGTGCGGTGCGGCGGTCGCTGCCGCCGCAACTGTCGTGGCAACACCTAGTGCTATCGACAGGCCTCGCTGGATCAAAGGCGAAGCGTCGGGGCCGATGAGATAGAGATAGACCGAGTTGAGGAAATGATTGTTGTCGTGATTGACGCGCCAGAATATCTGGTCGATCGAGGTCAGCGGCTCAATCAGCGCAAAGCTCCAGATCTCGTCCAGCCAAAGGTCGCCGCGCGCGCCAAGCAAGCGCAAAACCAAGCCGGTCACGGCGATGACCAGAACGGCAAGCAACGACCCCGCCGTCCATTGCTGGACCGCCACGGAGGGCGAAGGCGAAGGCTCGGCGCTGCCATTCGTCCGCACCGTCGTGCCAGGAACTGAAACTTGCCCCGAAACGAACAGGTTCTTGATCCTCGCCCGATGTCGTCCGGCAATGCTTATTAGGCAGACGTTTCAAAACAGTTCATGGCAGGTGCGACTCCTCCCTGGAGCCGGATTCCTGGCGAGCACGCCTACCGGACGGGGAGGTCACCGTTTGCCCATTGCTGCGTGATGATCTCAGCTTGTCCGGCGAACCTGCCAGCCCCGATCGCTTCGCGAACGTCGCGCATCAGCTGCTGGTAGTAGGACAGATTGTTCCAGGTCAGGAGCATCGCCCCGAGCGCCTCTTGCGAGCGCACCAGGTGGTGCAGATAGGCGCGCGAATAGTCGCGTGCGGCCGGGCAGTCGCTTTCCTCATCGAGCGGGCGCGGATCGTCGGCATGGCGGGCGTTGCGCAGATTGACCTTGCCGCGCCGTGTATAGGCAAGGCCATGCCGCCCTGCCCGCGTCGGCATCACGCAGTCGAACATGTCGATGCCGCGCGCCACCGACTTCAAGATGTCGTCCGGCGTACCGACACCCATCAGGTACCGCGGCCGGTCAGCCGGCAACTCCGGGCAAGTGATGTCGAGCATCTCCAGCATCACCGCTTGCGGCTCGCCGACGGCCAACCCGCCGACCGCGTAGCCCTTCAGCTCCATCGCCTTCAGCGCCTGCGCCGAGCGCAGCCGCAGGTCCGGTATATCGCCGCCTTGCACAATGCCGAACATCGCCTTGCCGGGCTGCTCGCCGAACGCCGTCTTGCAGCGCTCGGCCCAGCGCAACGACAACTCCATGGCACGCTCGATCTCTTTTTCCTTGGCCGGCAGCGCCGTGCACTCGTCGAGTTGCATCTGGATGTCTGAATCGAGCAGCCCCTGGATCTCGATGGAACGCTCCGGCGACATCTCGTAGGCGCCGCCGTCGATATGCGAACGAAAGGTCACGCCGTTCTCGGTCAGTTTCCTCAGCTTCGACAGCGACATCACCTGGAAGCCGCCGCTGTCGGTGAGGATCGGATAGGGCCAGCGGGCGAATTCATGCAGGCCGCCGAGCCGAGCCACGCGCTCGGCGCCGGGTCTCAGCATCAGGTGGTAGGTATTGCCAAGGATGATGTCCGAGCCGACACCGCGCACCTGATCCATATACATGGCTTTCACCGTGCCGCCGGTGCCGACCGGCATGAAAGCGGGCGTGCGGATTTCCCCGCGCGGCATGGTGATTGAGCCGCGCCGGGCTCTGCCTTCGGTCGCCAGCACCTTGAAGGCGAATGCGTTAGTCATTGAATTCCCTAGCTATCGAACTCCTTGTCGAACACCGGCGCGTCCGGAGCCTGTCGGTCGAGCGACTGCCGGTAGCGGATGCAGCCGCGCATGAATTTCGGCCAGGGCGGCACGGCAATCGCCGGCTCGGTCTTTTCGGGTAAAAGCGACCAGAGGTCGGGGTGATGCCAGCACAGATCATGGCCGGTGGCGTCGCGGTGTTGGCGGATGCCGGCGCGCAGTTTCCTGACCTCGGCGAGCAAGGCTTCGCGGCCGAAAGTTTCCAGGTCATCGTCCATCGTTATCCTCCCTGAACAGAAGACTTGCGTCTCCATAGGAATAGAACCTGTAGCGGTTCTCAATGGCATGCGCATAGGCCGCGTGCATCGTCTGCAAACCGCAGAAGGCCGAAACCAGCATGAACAGCGTCGAACGCGGCAGATGGAAATTGGTCATCAGCATGTCGGCGGTCTTGAAGCGATAGCCGGGCGTGATGAAGATGTCGGTCGGGCCTGACCATGCGGCCAGCCTGCCGTCCTTGCCAGCCGCGCTCTCCAACAAACGCAGCGATGTCGTGCCGACAGCGATAATGCGCCCTCCTTTTGCTCTCGCCGCATTCAGCGCCTCGGCGGTTTCCGGGCTGACCGAACCGGTTTCGGCGTGCATCTTGTGGTCGGCGGTGTCGTCCGCCTTCACCGGCAAAAACGTGCCGGCGCCGACATGCAGCGTGACGAAACGGCGCTCGATGCCATTGGCGTCGAGCGCGGCAAACAGCTCCGGCGTGAAATGCAGCCCCGCCGTCGGCGCGGCCACGGCGCCCTCCTCCCTGGCATAGATGGTCTGGTAATCGCTGCGGTCGCGCTCGTCGTCGTCACGCTTGGAGGCGATGTAGGGCGGCAGCGGGATGTGGCCGACGGCGTGCAGAGCCTCATCGAGGAACGGACCCGACAGGTCGAAGCCGAGCAGCACCTCGCCACCTTCACCCTTCTCGATCACGGTCGCGTCGAGCTGGCCGAGAAAGCAGGAATTGGCATCATGACCGAAATGGATGCGATCGCCGGCGGCGACGCGCTTGCCCGGCCGCATGAAGGCGAGCCACCGGTCGGGCGCCGTCCGCATGTGCAGCGTGGCTTCGACCTGCGCCGCTGCCTCGCCGCGCCGCCTGATGCCTTTCAGCTGCGCAGGAATGACCTTGGTGTCGTTGAAAACCAGCACATCACCAGCCTTGAGCAGGGACGGCAGGTCGCGCACGGTCATGTCCTCGAGCCCCGCGCCCGGCCTGACCACCAGCATTCTGGCACTGTCGCGCGGCTCGGCTGGGCGAAGCGCGATGCGCTCCTCCGGCAGATCGAAGTCAAAAAGGTCGACGCGCAAGAAATCCCCGCCTCAAGGTTCCGGGCAGGTCACCGCCCAGGCGCCGACACCGTCTATGCTCAATGTGCCGCCCATCGCGAAACTGGACTGCTCGCTGGCCTTGACCAGCCGCAATCTGGCGACGATCGAGCTGAGGCCCTCATCAGTGAGATCGATCAGCATACGCTCGTCGTCCTCGAATGCCTGTCCGACGATGACTTTCGTTGAACCCGGCTGGCCGTCCGTGGTCCATGTCTTGCCGCCGGCATCCACCAGCCACACGCGCGCCACTGCAATGACGGCTGTGTGTCCCATCAACACGTCGATCGATGCCGCGCCGCCGTCGGCGCTGCAAACGATCGATTCCGTCGCCACCGCCGGAGTGGCCGCCGCGACGAGCACAAATGCGATGGCCGCGACAGCCCGGCTGGTCATTTCACGTCGGCCGCGACCTTGAGCGACACGATCTTGTCGGGATCCTGCACCGGTTCGCCGCGCTTGATCTTGTCGACATTGTCCATGCCTTCGATGACCTGGCCCCACACCGTGTACTGGCGGTTGAGGAAGGCGGCATCGTCGAAGCAGATGAAGAACTGCGAATTGGCCGAGTTCGGGTTCTGCGAGCGCGCCATCGAGCAGGTGCCGCGGCCGTGGTTGGCGTTGGAGAACTCGGCCTTCAAGTCGGGCTTGTCGGAACCGCCCGTACCGGCGCGGGTCGGCGCGAAAGACGGCTTATTGGAATTGCCGAATTTCACGTCACCGGTCTGCGCCATGAAGCCGTCGATGACGCGGTGGAAGACTACGCCGTCATAGGCGCCTTCGCGCGCCAGCTCCTTGATGCGGCCGACATGGCCGGGCGCCAGGTCTGGGAACAATTCAATGACGACCTTGCCCTTGGTCGTGTCCATGATAAGCGCGTTCTCGCGGTCCTTGATCTCGGCCATGTCAGAATATCCTTTTGAAACTTGGGTTTACTTGCCGTCAGCGGCGATACGCACCTTGATCATGCGATCGGGGTCGGTCACCGTCCCGTTCTGCGCCGCTTCGCCTTTCTTGATGTGGTCCACCAGCTCCATGCCGCTGACGACATTGCCGACGATGGTGTACTGGCCGTCGAGCGGCGGTGCCGGCGCGAACATGATGAAGAATTGCGAATTGGCGGAATTCGGATCGTCGGAGCGGGCCATGCCGACCACGCCGCGCTGGTAGTGCTCGGTGCTGGAGAATTCGGCCGGCAGGTCGGGAAGATCGGAACCGCCGGTGCCGACGGCGTCGGCATTGAAGCCGCTCTTCATATTGCCGAACTTGACGTCGCCGGTCTGCGCCATGAAGCCGTCGATGACGCGGTGGAAGGCGACGTTGTCGTAGGCGCCCTGGCGCACCAGCTTTTTGATCTGCGCGACGTGCTTCGGCGCAAGGTCGGGCCTCAGCGCGATGGTCACGTCGCCGTCCTTCAGCGTTACGATCATGGTGTTTTCGGGATCGGCGGCAAACGCCGACACCGATGCGGTCACAAGACCGGCAAGCATGACAAGCAAGAAGGCAAGCTTTTTCAGCTGCATGGGATCTTTCTCCGAATATCTTCGTTCATGCATGTCGTTACCCAAAACCGGGCTCCACTTTTGGGCGACATGCATTTATTTCGCGAATTTGGCGGTGAGCGCGCCGGCCACGGCCGCCGGCACGAAGTGGCGGATGTCGCCTCCCATCGAAGCTATCTGGCGCACAAGTGTGGCGGTAATGGTGCGCACCGAGGGGCTGGCGGGCAGGAAGACCGTCTGCAGCTCCGGCGCCATGGTCTCGTTCATGCCGGCCATCTGCATCTCGTAGTCGAGATCGGTGCCGTCGCGCAGGCCGCGGATCATGATCGAGGCGCCATGCTTCCTGGCCGCGTCGATGACCAGACCGTCGAAGGCGACCACTTTGATGCGCGCACCGTCGCTGCCGAATTCCGCCTTCGTTGCCGTTTCGATCAGATCGACCCGTTCCTCGAAGGAAAACAATGGCTTCTTGCCGGGATGGATGCCGATCGCCGCATAGATGGTGTCCGCCACGGCCAGCGACGCCTTCAGCACGTCGAGATGGCCGTTGGTCAGCGGGTCGAAAGAGCCGGCATAAAGGGCGATGCGTTCGGTCATGGCAGGTGCTTCTAGCGAGCCTCTCCCCTAAAGGCAAATCCGATCGGCAGGCCCGCCCCATGAACCTTTTGGCCGACGTGAACGACAGATGAATGTGCCGCTCACAACGGCTTCACGCAGTGTTCACTAAGTTGCAGCTTCGAAAGATGAAACCAAACACCCATCTAACCGTTGTTAGGCGCAGGAGAACACGCACATGCTGATCTACATGCTCGCCACCGCAATGACCGTCGCCATGCTGATCGCTACCGTATTCGGGTTGCATCAGGAAGCACAGCGAGTCCGCGCCAAGGCCAATACCAAACGGTTCGAAGGCTTCGGCATCCGCAAGCCTTATCGCCACTTCTAGATTGCTGGGTTTCTTGAGAACGCCGGCCCATAGGGCTGGCGCCGTCGCGGCAAACTCACTCGACGGTAGTGTCAGGCTCCCCACCTTCGGCATCGGTAGCAGCGCCACCTTCAGCATCGACACTCTCTTCGATCTCTTCGTCGGCTTGCGGCTCTGAAATCCGCTCCACCGAAACGACCTTCTCGCCCTCTGCGGTATTAAAGATCGTAACGCCCTTGGTGGCGCGGCTGGCAAAACGAATGCCGTTGACCGGGACGCGGATGACGGTGCCGCCATCCGAAACCAGCATGATCTGATCGTCATTGCCGACCGGGAAAGTCGCCACCAGGCGGCCGATTTCGGCCGTTTTCGACACGTCGGTGGCGCGGATACCCTTGCCGCCACGGCCGGTCAGACGGAAATCGTAGGACGACGAACGCTTGCCGTAGCCATATTCCGTAACCGTCAGCACGAACTGCTCATGTGCCTTGAGGAATTCGTAGCGCTCGTCGGAAAGCTCCGCCTCTTCGCCGACCTCCTCATTGGTAAGCTGGATTTCTTCCTCCTCACCGGCGGCAATGTCGACGACAAGCCGGCGTTCAGCCACCACCCGCTTGAGGTAGGCGGCCCGCTCGGCCGGCGGCGCATCGACATGCTCGATCACCGCCATCGAGATCACCCGGTCGCCATCGGCCATGGCTATGCCGCGTACACCGACCGAATTGCGGCTCTGGAAGACGCGTACGTCGCTGACCGAAAAGCGAATGCACTGGCCGGAACTTGCCGTCAAAAGCACGTCGTCATTGTCGGTGCAGGTTTCGACGCCGAGGATCTCGTCGCCTTCCTCGTCCAGCTTCATGGCGATCTTGCCGTTGCGGTTGACCTGGACGAAGTCCGAAAGCTTGTTGCGACGCACCGTGCCGCGCGTGGTGGCGAACATCACGTCGAGCTCGCCCCAGCTCGTCTCATCCTCCGGCAGCGGCATGATGGTGGTGATGCGCTCGCCCTGTTCGAGCGGCAGCATGTTGATCAGCGCCTTACCGCGCGATTGCGGGTTGCCGATCGGGAGGCGCCAGACCTTTTCCTTGTAGACGATACCGCGTGAGGAGAAGAACAGCACCGGCGTGTGCGTGTTGGCGACGAACAGCCGGGTGACGAAATCCTCGTCCTTGGTCGACATGCCGGAGCGGCCCTTGCCGCCGCGGCGCTGCGCCCGGTAGAGCGACAGCGGCACGCGCTTGATGTAGCCGGAATGGCTGACGGTGACGACCATGTCCTCGCGCTGGATGAGGTCCTCGTCTTCCATGTCGGCCCCGCCCTCGGCGAGCTCGGTGCGGCGCGGTGTGCCGAACTCGTCGCGCACGGCGATGAGTTCGTCCTTGACGATCTGCTGGATGCGGGCGCGGGACGACAGGATGTCCAGGTAATCCTTGATCTCGTCGCCGATCGTATTCAGCTCGTCCGCGATCTCGTCGCGGCCGAGCGCGGTCAGGCGCTGCAGGCGCAGTTCGAGGATGGCGCGGGCCTGCTCCTCGGAGAGATTGTAGGTTCCGTCCTCGTTGATGCGATGGCGCGGATCGTCGATCAACAGAATCAGCGATTCCACGTCGCCCGAAGGCCAGCGCCGCTCCATCAACTGCTCGCGCGCCGTCTGCGGGTCCGGCGCCGTGCGGATCAGCTTGATGATTTCATCGATGTTGGCAACAGCAATGGCAAGGCCGACCAGCACATGGGCGCGGTCGCGCGCCTTGCGCAGCAGGAATTTCGTGCGCCGGCTGATCACCTCCTCACGGAAGGCGACGAACGCCTTCAGCATGTCGGTCAGCGTCAGCAATTCCGGCTTGCCGCCGTTCAGCGCCACCATATTGGCGCCGAAGGACGTCTGCAGCGGGGTGAAGCGGTAAAGCTGGTTGAGGATGACATCGGCGACGGCGTCGCGCTTCAGTTCGATAACGACGCGGTAACCCTGGCGGTCGCTCTCGTCGCGAATGTCGGAAATGCCCTCGATGCGCTTATCGCGCACCAGCTCGGCCATCTTCTCGATCATCGACGCCTTGTTCACCTGGTAGGGAACCTCGGTGATGACAATCGATTCACGGTCGTTGCCGCGTGGCTCGACGTTGACGCGGCCGCGCATGACGATGGAACCGCGGCCTGTCGAATAGGCGCTGTAGATGCCGGAGCGGCCAAGCACGATGCCGCCGGTCGGGAAATCCGGTCCAGGAATGATCTCCATCAGCGCCGGCAGGTCGATCGCCGGATTGTCGATGAGGGCAATGGCGCCGTTGCAGACCTCGCCCAGATTGTGCGGCGGGATGTTGGTGGCCATGCCGACGGCGATACCGCCGGAGCCGTTGACCAACAGGTTCGGGAAGCGCGCCGGCAGGACTTTCGGTTCGCTGCCCGACGCATCGTAAGTGTCCTGGAAATCGACGGTGTCCTTGTCGATGTCTTCCAGCAACTCATGCGCGACCTTGGTCAGCCGCGATTCCGTGTAGCGCATCGCCGCCGGCGGATCGCCGTCGATCGAGCCGAAATTGCCCTGCCCGTCGATCAGCGGAACGCGCAGCGACCAATCCTGCGCCATGCGCACCAAAGCGTCATAGATCGAGGCGTCGCCATGCGGATGGTATTTACCCATCACGTCGGCGACCGGGCGTGCCGATTTCACATATTTGCGGTTCCAGTGATAGCCGCTCTCATAGGCGGCGTAGAGGATGCGGCGATGCACCGGCTTGAGGCCGTCGCGCACGTCCGGCAGCGCACGGCTGACGATTACGCTCATGGCGTAATCGAGATAGGAGCGCTGCATCTCCTCGATGATGGATATCGGCTCGATGCCGGTGGGGCCGCCGTCGGCGCCGCGCGGTGTCTTTTGGTCGGTCAAATCGGATCACAATCTAATCAGGAATCACTTGGTGCTTATATAGGAAGCCGGCCCGAAACTCCAATAATCGCGGCAGTTTTCCAGTGTCGTTTTTAGCGGCAAATTCAAAAGGATACACCAATTGCGACGATATGGCCGTGGCACCCTTTCACGAGCGTCGCCGGCGGGCGCGATAAGTTCCCGGCGTCTCGCCCATCAGCCGCCGGAAACGGCGGTTGAAGGTTGATAGATCGTTGAATCCCGCCGCAAAGGCGATCGCCGAGATCGCCTGATCTGACGTCCGCAGCCGCACGGCTGCCCTGTGCAGCCGCGCTCTCAGCAGGAACTGATAGGGCGTCATGCCGGCAACGTGCCGGAAGGTGCGCAGGAAATGGTAAGGGCTGGTGGCGGTCTCGTCGGCGAGTTCGGCAAGCGAGATCGGCCGGTCGGCATCGATTTCGATGCGGCGCACCGCTTCGGCGACACGCTTCTGGTCACGGCGACTTGGCGCCCGTCCCCGATCCGTATCGCCGCAAGCCGCTGTCACGGCTGCGCCGGCAATGCGCAGGGCGAGTTCCTCGAACGCGCCGGTGTCGGCCATCTCGCGCGCCGCCTCCGCTTCGGCGAGCAGCGGCACCAGCGCCGACAAAGGCGGCAGGCGCGGCATGCTGAAATCAAGCTGCTTTGCGCCCGCGTCGGCGACGATCCGCTCCATATAGGCCAGTCCGAAATGGAAGGAGAGGCAGCGGTCGCCGGTGCCATGCTCATGCCCGCATTCGTAGCAGGTGCCGGGATTGCCGAGCAGGAGCGCGCCCGGCGTCAGCATCGCCGTGCCCTGGCGCGCACGATAGCGGAACGTGCCGCTGGTCACGGCGGCGACGCAGAAATCCCGATGCTCCTCCTCGAATGGCCTGTCGGCGGCACTAGCGGTGCAGACGACATCCAACACCTGCCAGCCTCGGCCCGACGCCAGCCTATGCGCGCTCGTCGTCATCGCCGAAACATAGCAATTTTTCCCAAGCGCAGAACCCCGGTCGGCCTCTATGCTTACCGGTCTCCTGACAAGATGAGAGCGAAGCCATGTCCAATTCCTTTGCCAAGGCCCTGCACAGCGATGGGCCCGTACCGGCCCTTGCCGAGAAACTGAACCTTTATGGCCGCTTCGTCGGCGCCTGGACGTTCGACGCCACGCGCCATCTCGAGGACGGCCAGGTGCTGACCGGGCGCGGCGAAGTGCATTTCGGCTGGGTGCTCGAGGGCCGCGCGATCCAGGACGTATGGATCCTGCCCGCTCGCGACGCCGGCCCCTCGCCGTCGCTCGGCAAATGGACCTTCTATGGCACGACGTTGCGCGTCTATGACTCAGGCGTCGACGCCTGGCACATCTTCTGGAGCGACCCGCGCAACCAGTATTACAGCCGCCAGCTGGGCCGCGTCGAAGGCGACACGATCGTCCAATTGGGCGCAGACGGCACCGGCGCTTCGGTACGCTGGAGCTTTTCCCGGATCACCGGAGATTCCTTCCGCTGGCTGGGCGAGCGGTCGTATGACGACGGCGCGGCCTGGCGTGTCGAAGTCGAGTTTCTGGCGCGGCGCGCCGCCAGCCCCTGATCCGCACGGTTTCCACTGGCACCGCTTTGCTCTACCAATCCCGTTATCCGGCATTGCCGGCGGGGAGGGTCAGCATGCCGAGCTTCGACAGCCTGTTCAACGCCTTCGTCACCATACTGGTGACGATCGATCCGCCCGGCCTGGCGCCGCTCTTCCTCGCCGTGACCCGCGGCATGAACCGCGAGGAGCGCAACCAGGTCTCCGTGCGCGCCTCGGTCATCGCCTTCCTGGTGATGGCGTTGTTCGCAGTCGCCGGCGCGTCGATCCTGTCAGTCTTCGGCATCACCCTGCCGGCCTTCCGCGTCGCCGGCGGCTTTCTGCTGTTCTTCATCGCCTTCGAAATGGTGTTCGAGCGCCGGCAGGACCGCAAGGAGAAGATCGGCGATGTCGCCATCACCAGGGACATGATCCACAACATCGCCGCCTTTCCGCTGGCGATCCCGCTTATTGCGGGTCCCGGCGCGATTTCGGCGACCGTCCTGCTCTCAAGCTCGTTTCAGGGTTTTAGCGCGCAGACAGCACTTGTCGGCATCATCGCGATCTGCCTTGTCATCACCTACCTGGTGTTCGTGCTGTCAGAGCGCATCGACCGTATCCTCGGCCAGACCGGCCGTTCGATCCTCACGCGGCTGCTTGGCGTCATACTGGCGGCGCTCGCCGTGCAGTTCGTCGCCGACGGCATCAAGGCACTGATGGCGACGTAGGAACCGCCCTACTTCGCCGTCTCGATCACTTCGAAGTCATGGGTGATCACGGCGGTCTTGGCCATCATTGCCGAGGCCGAGCAGTATTTCTCGATCGAAAGCTCGATCGCGCGCTTTACCTTGTCGTGCGACAGCGCCCGGCCCTTGACGACGAAATGCATGTGGATGCGGGTGAACACCTTGGGATCGGCTTCTGCACGGTCGGCATCGAGTTCGACGACGCAATCTTCGACCGCCTCGCGCCCCTTTTCCAGGATATGGACCACGTCATAAGCCGAACAGCCGCCGGTGCCGATCAGCACCAGCTCCATTGGGCTCGGCCCCGGCGTCTTGCCCTCCGGCCCGAACGCAGTGCCTAGCACCAGCTTGTGCCCACTGGCGGACTCGCCGACGAAAGTGCGCTCCTCGACCCATGTGACCCTTGCTTTCACTGATCCGTCCTTTCACCGCTCAAACGCACAACGTCCCGAAAATCCAAGACAGATTTTCGGGACGCCATTTCGTGGCCAAGGTGCTGGCGCTTTTCGCCGCAAGGGCAGTCCGCCCCGAGAAATCAGAACGGGATTTCGTCGTCCAGTTCGCGCGACGAACCACCGCCGGTGCCCTTGTTGGCGCCACCGCGATTGAAACTTTCTCCCGGGCCGGACTGGCCGAAATCGGACCCGCGGCTGGCACCACCACCGGCATAGTTGCCGACCTGGCCGCCGCCCTCGCCCCGTGCATCGAGCATCTGCAGCTCGCCGCGGAATTTCTGCAGCACGATTTCGGTCGTATAGCGGTCATTGCCGGTCTGGTCCTGCCACTTGCGCGTCTGCAACTGGCCCTCGACGTAGACTTTCATGCCCTTCTTCAGATACTGCTCGGCCACCTTGGCGATCTGATCGTTGAAGATCACGACATTGTGCCACTCGGTCTTTTCCTTGCGCTCTCCGGAAGTCTTGTCGCGCCAGCTTTCCGACGTCGCGATGCGGATGTTGACAACCGGGTCACCCGAATTCAGGCGGCGGATTTCAGGGTCCGCCCCGAGGTTGCCCACCAGAATGACCTTGTTGACGCTACCCGCCATGATACTTCTCCGCGCTCATCCGAAACCAGATTTCCGTCGCTGCACCTTACAGGCTATGGATAAGCCCTGCCTGCCGTCGCTGCCTTTTCCCACAACGTTTTTGTTCTCTTTTCGTTCTATAGTACAGGCCCTGCACTGTCAATAGTTGTCAGCAAGAAGTAGTGTCTTGGCGTCGAATTTCCACAGACCATGGGATCGAGGCGAACGCATGAAGACGGTTGCGCATGACGATCAGCCGCAAGAAGAATGGCGGGCGGGGGTAAAGACCCGAATGCATGTCTCGGCCCACAACGGCGCAACTCAACTTTGCATATTCGAACAATGGGTCGAACCAGCGGTTGGCGCCCCGACACATTGGCACCCGGTCGAGGAAGTGCTTACCGTCATCGCTGGCAAGGCCGAGATGTGGATCGACGAAGAGCATGTCGTCTTGACTGCCGGACAGTCGCTTGTTGTTGCCGCGCGCAGGCGACATGGCTTCCGAAACGTCGGCTCCGAAATGCTTCATATCCATGCCGTGCTCGCGTCACCAGTTTTCGAGGCGACGTTCAACGGATCCCCTGACATGGTGAGACGCTGGCTTCCAGCGAGTTTGTAAAACCTCGCCCGTCTTAAAAAACACCGCCTGTCTTAAAAACACGGCTTGCCAAACCGATAAGTATCGACTTATGCTTTTGACATGATCGAAGCAGAGATTTTTCGGGCACTGGCCGATCCGACGCGTCGCGCCGTCTATGAGCGGCTCGCCGGCGGCGAGATGACGGTGTCGGAACTGCGCACTGGCATGCCGGTATCGCAGCCGGCGGTATCGCAACACCTCGCCGTGCTGCGCGGCGCCGGCCTCGTGGTCGAGCGCCGGGCCGGTCGCAACGCCTATTACCGCGCCGATCCGAAGGGGCTTGCGCCACTGCTCGGCTGGATCGAACGCTACCGCGCGTTCTGGCCAGAGCGCATCGAAAGGCTCAAGACGGTTTTGAAGGACATGGACCAATGACCAGCCGAGGCAAAGAACGCGCGGAAATGGCGGCAGACAAGATCGAGTTCGAGTGCGAGCTGCCGGAGCCGCCGGAAAAGGTGTGGCGGGCGCTGACGGTGCCGGACCTGCTCGCGGCCTGGATGATGCCGAACGACATTGAACCAAAGATCGGTAGCCGCTTTGCCTTTAAAGCGCCGGAGGCGCCGATCGAATGCGAAATCCTCGACGCCGATCCCGGACGGCTGCTGCGCTATTCCTGGCGAGAACGGCCGGCGCCCGGCGATACACAGGCGCCGCCCGGCAGCCCGGTGGACAGCCCAATGGACGACAGCCCGGTGGACAGCATCGTCACCTTTACGCTCGATCGCACCGTTTCCGGCGGCACGCATCTGCGCATCGTCCATGATGGTTTTGCTCGGGCAGCGATGCCGGAGATCGCGATGGCAGGCGCCGGCTGTCGGCTTTCGTTTGAAGCGCGCAATCCCAGGCACAAGCAGATCGCCGCCAACATCCCGCGCCTCTTCCTGCGCGCGGCCTGAACGACAATAGTCAACGGAGAGAAACGATGAGCGGCCTTGCCAATCTGGTGCCGATGGTGATCGAGCAGTCGAGCCGCGGCGAACGCGCCTTCGACATATTTTCGCGGCTGCTGCGCGAGCGCATCGTCTTCATCAACGGCCCGATCGACGACGGCACCTCGGCGCTGGTCTGCGCCCAGCTTCTGTCGCTGGAATCCGACAATCCCGACAAGGAGGTCTCGCTCTACATCAACTCGCCGGGCGGCGTGGTGACCAGCGGTTTCGCCATCTACGACACGATGCAGTACATCAGCTGCCCGGTCTCCACCGTTTGTATGGGCTTCGCCGCCTCGATGGCCTCGTTCCTCTTGATGGCGGGCACGCCGGGGCGGCGCATCGCATTGCCCAACGCCAGCATCGTGCTGCATCAGCCTCTAGGCGGTTTCCAGGGCCAGGCCTCCGACATCCAGCGCCATGCCGAGGGCATCCTTCGCACCAAGCGGCGCATGACCGATCTTTACGCCCAGCATTGCGGCCGCACCTACGAAGAAGTGGAACGCACGCTCGACCGCGACTTTTTCATGACCGCGCAGGAGGCCAAGGATTGGGGCCTCGTCGACCATGTTTTCGACACTCGCAAACAGGCCGCGTGAAGCACCTTCGAAGCGATATAAGGGCCGGCAACTTTCAGCGCCGCCGGTCTGGCTTCGGCGCTATCGCCGCACTATAGTCAGGTGATGACCGCCAGCCGTTCACCCAGCCTATACCTTGCCATTGCCGCCATTGTGGGCACGAACATGCTGGTGGGCACGGCATTTGCCCAAGATAATTCGACGTCGGCGCAAAGGGGCGCCCTGCCCGGTGTGACCAGCGACTATCGCATCGCCGAGCCAGCGCTGCAGCCCGAGCCCGACGGGGCGGTTCCCAGCAGCGGCTACGGCACATTCAAGATCGGCGATACCGAAGTTCGGATTTCCGGTAGCATCACCATCGATGTCGCCACCGGCGGGATCAGGCCTCCCAGCCGCTAAGTTCGCCTGGTATGCACCGCAAATGTGCGCTTCAAACGAACAGCCCCGCCATTGCTTGTGCAACTGACGGGGCTTCTTGGATCTAAAATCCAAATTGCCGGGAATGTACTGCCGGCTTTTTATTTCGGATGCTTCGCGGCATTCAGCCGACGATCCGACTAGCAGTCTCTGATTGTTGTGGGGATCGGCAGGTCAACGTTGGCAGGTAGCGCTAAACGCCTGACCTGGCTACTTATACCTGCCGCGGCTCCAGCGACACGTGGAGCCTCAAGGAACTATCCGGTGGAGTCATGCCTCTGCTCTCCTTCTGTTCGTTGTGACTGTCGTCGTCGAAGCGCTCATCGCATAACCCGCGGCGTCTCGCAGGCTAGCCCCAGGCCGCGAGGCCATCGAAAGACGGCCGGCTTCGTTGACGTTTGGAGTCTGCCCCCGTGACGCATGGACGTCAACCTTGAATAGCCGATTACCAAAAAATGTGATCGCGAGATGCATTGTGAAGCCGGCTGTACGGGCAGCTTTTGTCAGGAGCGTGTTCGGCCTTTGTTCTTTCCGCTTGCCCGTTCGCGCGAAAGGCGGTTAAACGCATTGGTCGAGAGTTGTGGCGTCTCTCGAAAAGGCGGCGAAATTACCTACATAGGGGGTGGTCGGGAAAACCCGCCCATCCCACGAATTCCAGATTCTGAGGCGGCGACCGGCGATGGCCGACCATAAATATCTCTCCATTCGCGGGGCACGCGAACACAATCTGAAGAATGTCGATCTCGACCTGCCGCGTGACAGCCTGATCGTCATGACCGGGCTGTCGGGGTCCGGCAAGTCGTCGCTTGCCTTCGACACCATCTATGCCGAAGGCCAGCGCCGCTATGTCGAGAGCCTTTCGGCCTACGCACGGCAATTCCTCGAGATGATGCAGAAGCCGGACGTCGACCAGATCGACGGCCTGTCGCCGGCCATCTCCATCGAGCAGAAGACCACCTCGAAGAACCCGCGCTCGACGGTCGGCACCGTCACCGAGATCTACGATTATATGCGGCTTTTGTTCGCCCGCGTCGGCATCCCCTATTCGCCGGCCACCGGCCTGCCGATCGAGAGCCAGACGGTTTCGCAGATGGTCGACCGGGTGCTTGCGGTCGAAGAGGGCACCCGGCTGTTCATCCTGGCACCGATGGTGCGCGGCCGCAAAGGCGAGTACCGCAAGGAACTGCTCGAGCTGCAGAAAAAGGGTTTTCAGCGCGTCAAGGTCGACGGCGTCTTCTACGAGATCGCCGACGTGCCGGCGCTGGACAAGAAGTACAAGCACGACATCGACGTCGTCGTCGACCGCATCGTCGTGCGCGGCGATCTGGCGACGCGGCTCGCCGATTCCATCGAGACCGCGCTGAAGCTGGCCGACGGGCTGGCGGTGGCGGAATTTGCCGACAAGCCGCTCGACGCCAGCCAGACAGGCGAGGATTCGGTCAACAAGTCGAAAAACGAGACGCATGAGCGCATGCTGTTCTCGGAAAAATTCGCCTGCCCGGTGTCCGGCTTCACCATTCCCGAGATCGAGCCCAGGCTGTTCTCGTTCAATAATCCGTTCGGCGCCTGCCCGACCTGTGACGGGCTCGGCAGCCAGCGCGCCATCGATGCCAGCCTGGTCGTGCCCGACGAGAATGTCTCGCTGCGTGCCGGCGCCGTCAGCCCGTGGGCGAAGTCGACCTCACCCTATTATGCGCAGACGCTGGAAGCGCTGGGCGTTGCCTATGGCTTCAAGCTCGGCGACAAGTTCAAGGATTTGAGCGAAGAGGCAAAGCAGGCCATCCTGCACGGCACTGGCGAGCGCGAAATCGCCTTCCAGTATGATGACGGGCTGCGCTCCTACAAAACGACCAAGACCTTCGAGGGCGTCGTCCCCAATCTCGAGCGCCGCTGGAAGGAAACCGAATCCGCCTGGATGCGCGAGGAGATCGAGCGCTTCATGTCGGCCACGCCCTGCCCGGCCTGCCGCGGCTACCGGCTGAAGCCCGAGGCGCTCGCAGTCAAGATCGCCGGCAAGCACATTGGCGAGGTCACCGAGCTGTCGATCCGCAAGGCTGACCAGTGGTTCACCGATTTGCCTGCTTCGCTTAACGACAAGCAGAACGAGATCGCAGTGCGCGTGCTCAAGGAAATCCGCGAGCGGCTGCGCTTCCTCAACGATGTCGGTCTCGACTATCTGACGCTGTCGCGCAACTCCGGCACGCTGTCGGGCGGCGAGAGCCAGCGCATCCGCCTCGCTTCGCAGATCGGCTCCGGCCTGACCGGCGTGCTCTACGTGCTCGACGAGCCGTCGATCGGCCTGCATCAGCGCGACAATGCCCGCCTGCTCGACACGCTGAAGCATCTGCGCGACATCGGCAACACGGTCATCGTCGTCGAGCACGACGAGGATGCCATCCTGCATGCCGACTACGTCGTCGATATCGGCCCGGCCGCCGGCATCCATGGCGGTCACATCATCGCCCAGGGCACACCGCAGCAGATCATGGCGACTCCCGCCTCGATCACCGGCAAATATCTGTCGGGCGAGCTCGAAGTGGCGACGCCTGCGGTTCGGCGCGAGGCGAAAAAGAACCGCCGGCTGAAGATCGTCGGCGCGCGCGGCAACAATCTGAAGAACGTCACCGCTGAAATCCCGCTCGGCACGTTTACCGCCGTCACCGGCGTGTCCGGCGGCGGCAAGTCGACCTTCCTGATCGAGACCTTGTTCAAGGCGGCGTCACGCCGCATCATGGGCTCGCGTGAGCATCCTGCCGATCACGACCGCATCGAAGGGCTGGAATTCCTCGACAAGGTCATCGATATCGACCAGTCGCCGATCGGGCGCACCCCGCGCTCCAACCCTGCAACCTATACCGGCGCCTTCACGCCGATCCGCGACTGGTTCGCCGGCCTGCCGGAGGCCAAGGCGCGCGGCTACCAGCCGGGCCGTTTCTCGTTCAACGTCAAGGGCGGCCGCTGCGAGGCCTGCCAGGGCGACGGCGTCATCAAGATCGAGATGCATTTTCTGCCCGACGTCTATGTCACCTGTGATGTCTGCCACGGCAAGCGCTACAACCGCGAGACGCTCGACGTGCTGTTCAAGGGCAAGTCCATCGCCGACGTGCTCGACATGACGGTCGAGGAAGGCGTCGATTTCTTCGCCGCCGTGCCCGGCGTGCGCGACAAGCTGGAGACGCTGAAACGGGTCGGCCTCGGCTACATCCATGTTGGCCAGCAGGCGACGACTTTATCGGGCGGCGAAGCGCAGCGCATCAAGCTCGCCAAGGAACTGTCGCGCAAGGCAACCGGCAAAACGCTCTACATCCTCGACGAACCGACCACCGGCCTGCATTTCCACGATGTCGCCAAGCTGCTTGAAGTGCTGCACGAGCTGGTCGACCAGGGCAACACGGTCGTCGTCATCGAGCACAATCTAGAGGTGATCAAGACCGCTGACTGGGTTCTCGATCTTGGCCCCGAAGGTGGTGACGGCGGCGGCGAGCTGGTGGCGTCCGGCACGCCGGAGGACATCGTTCGCGAAAAGCGCAGCTATACCGGGCAGTTCCTGAGGGAATTGCTGGAGCGGCGCCCCGGAGGCAAGCGCGAAGCGGCGGAGTGATGGCAAAGAACGGTCTCATCACGGTCCAAAGCAGCTTCGGCGTGGCCGAAACCATCGATCGCCTGGTCGAGACTGTGGAACGTGCAGGATTGCTGGTCTTCGCCCGCATTGACCACGCCGCCGGTGCGCGCAATGTCGAAACATCACTGCGTCCAACCCAACTCCTGATTTTCGGCAATCCCAAAGGCGGTACGCCACTGATGCAGGACCGGCAGCTTGCCGGCATCGATCTGCCGGTCAAGGCGTTGGCCTGGGAGGACGAGCAAGGCAAGGTCTGGCTCTCCTACAATGACGCACACTGGCTGGCGGAACGCCACGGCTTGGGCGACGCTAGTCGCAATGCCGTCGCTGCGATCGCCGCCGGCATGGACAAGGTGATTGCGGCCGCTGCCGGCGCGGGCCAGTTTTGATCATGAGAGCCGCTCGGGCCGATGATCTCCCTACGGTGATCTCGCTCACCACCGACGCCTACGCGCCCTACACTGCCCTGTTCGGAGCGCCGCCGATCCCCGTCACCGAGGACTATGCGCCGCGCATAGAACGCGGCGAGGTCTGGCTTTCGGAGCAGTACGGACAGCCGGCCGGCCTGATCGTTCTCGAACGGCACGATGACCACACAGTGATCTTCAGCGTCGCCGTTGCGCCCGCCTTTCAAGGCAAGGGTTTCGGCATAGCGCTGCTCGACTGGGCCGAGCAACAGACGCGCCTGTGGAGCTTGCCTGAAATCCGACTCTACACCAATTCCAGAATGGAACGGAACGTTTCGTTGTATAAGGCCTACGGCTTTCGCGAAACGGGTCGCCGGCCCAATCCATATCGGCCAGGATGGACGGTCGTCGACATGGCGAAAGCCGTCGAGACGACCGCCATCGCGTGATCCTTTTTCTGCAAACCGGGAGGACTACCATGACTCAATCAGGAACAATCCGCGCTGGCATGGGCGGCTGGACCTTCGAGCCCTGGGACACGTCCTTCTACCCGGACAAATTGTCGAAGGCCAAGCAGCTGAATTACGCCAGCCGGCAGGTGCCGACCATCGAGGTCAACGGCACCTATTATTCGAGCTTCAAGGAGCCGACCTTCGTCAAATGGGCCAACGAGGCGCCGGATGGTTTCGTCTATTCGCTGAAGGGCAACCGCTTCGTCACCAACCGCCGCGTGCTCGGCGAGGCCGGCGAATCGGTGATGCGCTTCCTCGGGTCGGGCGTCGCGGCACTTGGCGACAAGCTTGGGCCGATCCTGTGGCAGTTCGCGCCGACCAAGCGGTTCGACCCGGACGACTTCGAGGCGTTCCTCAAGCTATTGCCGGAGAAGCAGGACGGCGTTGCGCTGCGCCACGCGGTCGAGGTGCGCAATGACAGCTTCGTCGTGCCCGAGTTCGCCGCCTTGGCACGCAAGCACAAGGTCGCGATCGTTTTTGCTGATCATGCTAAATATCCAGCGATTGCCGACGTCACCGGCGATTTCATCTATGCGCGGCTGCAGACCGGCAGCGACGACAATCCCGATTGCTATACGCCCAAGGCGCTCGACGAATGGGCGGCCCGCGCCAAGACTTGGGCGCAGGGCAAGGTACCGGCCGAGCTGCCGCGCGCCGATCCTTCGACCGACGCGCCGGTCAAGCCACGCGACGTGTTCGTCTACTTCATCACCGAGGGCAAGGTCCGCGCTCCATTCGGCGCCATCGCGCTGATGAAGCGGGTCGCAGGCTGACGCCCCGCTGTCGGCGGTCCGGCTGGCCGGCTCCTAGATTACCGCCTATGCGGCGCGCTCGTCCGGACGCCGATCAACCCTGACGATCTCGTTGAAAGCATCGAGATCGACATAGAAGACCTTGGTGATCTCCGCGATAAGTTCGTCGTGTTCATATCCCTGCGATTTCAGAATGTTGATGGCGGTTATGATGTCGACACGCTCCGTGAGCCGTCGTTTCTGGTAGTCCTCGACATAGCGCTCCATCGTCTGGCCCTGGCTCCCAAGCACCCGAAATGTTGGACGACAACAGATCGCTGGAGGGAGCGGCTTGCGCGCAAGCGGTCCGCGCCTTCCCCTGATCTGCCAATTTGGAACTGGTACGGAAAGCGGCCGACTCACCAAGGCCAAGCAAAATCTAGCACGCAATCTTCGGCGCGCCAGAGTTGCAAAGTAATAGAATCAATAAGAATTCAGACGGTCAGGAATTTCCGCACGTCCGCCCGGTCGAGATCCTCGGCGGGGCCGGTATGGACGATCTGGCCGCGGTCCATGATATTGACCTCGTCGGCCAATTCCCGGCAGAAATCGAGATATTGTTCGACCAAAAGCACGGCAATGCCGGCTTGGTCGCGCAGATAGCGGATGGCGCGGCCGATATCCTTGATGATCGACGGCTGGATGCCTTCGGTCGGCTCGTCGAGCACCAGCAGTTTCGGCCGCATCACCAGTGCCCTGCCGATGGCAAGCTGCTGCTGCTGGCCGCCGGACAGATCGCCGCCGCGGCGCGCGAGCATCTGCTTCAGCACCGGAAACAGCTCGAAGACGTGACCGGGAATGTTGCGGTCGGCGCGCTTCAGCGGCGCGAATCCCGATTCGAGGTTTTCCCGCACCGTAAGCAGTGGAAAGATCTCCCTGCCCTGCGGCACGAATGCGATGCCCGACCGGGCGCGATCATACGCCGCGCTCCGGTCGAGCGCCTTCCCCTCGAAGGCAACACTTCCGCTCGTCAGCCGGTGATGGCCGACGATCGATCTCATCAAACTGGTTTTGCCGACGCCGTTGCGGCCGAGCACACAGGTGATCTTGCCGGCGCCGGCCTTTAGCGAGACGCCGCGCAGCGCCTGGGCGGCGCCGTAATGCAGCGTGGCATTGGAGACTTCGAGCATGGTCAGCGCTTTCTCCAACGCCTGAAAAACGAAAGGTCGAAATGATGGAACGGAACGCGCCAGACCATGCTCATCTCCCCAAGTAGACTTCGACGACGCGCTCGTCGGCCGAAACGAAGTCGAGCGAGCCCTCGGAAAGTACCGAGCCTTCGTGCAGGCAGGTAACCTTGACGCCGAGCTCGCGCACGAAATGCATGTCGTGCTCGACGACGATGACCGAATGGTCGCGCGCGATGTCTCTAAGCAGCCGCGCGGTTTCCTCAGTCTCGGCGTCTGTCATGCCGGCAACCGGTTCGTCGACCAGCAGCAGCTTCGGATCCTGCGCCAAAAGCATGCCGATCTCGAGCCATTGTTTTTGGCCATGGCTCAAATTGGCGGCGAGTTCGTCGCGCTTGTCGCCAAGCCGGATGATGCCGAGAATGTCGTCGATCTGCCGCGCTTCCGCGGCCGAGCGACGATGGAACAGTGCCGGGAAGATCGAGCGCGGGCCTTTCAGCGCCAGCATCAGATTGTCCTCGATCGTGTGGCTTTCGAAGACGGTCGGCTTCTGGAATTTACGGCCGATGCCCATCATGGCGATTTCGGCCTCGTCGTGTTTAGTCAGGTCGACCTCACCGTCGAAGAAGACCTCGCCCGCGTTGGGCCGCGTCTTGCCGGTGACGATGTCCATCATCGTCGTCTTGCCGGCGCCGTTGGGGCCGATGATCGCCCGCATCTCGCCCTTGTCGAGCACCAGCGACAGGTTGTTGATGGCGCGAAAACCATCGAACGAAACCGACACGCCGTCGAGATAGAGGATGGTGTTGCTCTTCGACATCAGGCCATCACTCCGCCGGCTGCGGTTCGGCACCGGAGGCCGACCAGTCGCCCGGCCTTCTCGCCGCCGAGCGATCGGTTTTCGGCGGCACCGGCGTGTCAGGATCGGTGCCGGCTTCCTCGGCAATCGAGGCTGCCCGCAGCGCCTTGGCATTGCCGCGCCAGGAATCCCACATGCCGATGATGCCCTTGGGCAGGAACAGCGTGACGGCGACAAACAGGCCGCCCAGCGCAAACAGCCAGAACTCCGGCAGCACGCCGGTGAACCAGGATTTACCGGCATTGACCAGAAGCGCGCCAATGATCGGTCCGACGATGGTGCCGCGCCCGCCGACGGCCGCCCACACCACCACCTCGATCGAATTGGACGGCTCGAACTCGCCAGGGTTGATGATGCCGACCTGCGGCACGTAAAGCGCACCGGCGATGCCGGCCATCACCGCCGACACGGTGAAGGCGAACAGTTTGACGTTCTCCGCCCGCCAGCCGAGAAAGCGCGTGCGGCTTTCGGCGTCGCGCACCGCCATCAAAAGCTTGCCGTATTTGGAACCGACGATTGCCCAGGTGACGAAGACGGCAAACGCGAGCATGACGGCGCTGGCCGCGAACAGCGCCGAGCGTGTCATGTCGGCCTGCACGTTGAAGCCTAGAATGTCCTTGAAATCGGTCAGGCCGTTATTGCCGCCGAAACCCATGTCGTTGCGGAAAAAGGCGAGCAGCAGCGCATAGGTCATCGCCTGGGTGATGATCGACAGATAGACGCCGGTGACGCGGCTGCGGAAGGCAAACCAGCCGAAGACGAAGGCGAGCAGGCCGGGCACCGCAAGCACCATGACCGCCGCGAACCAGAAATGGTCGAAGCCATACCAGAACCACGGCAATTCCTTGTAGTTCAGGAACACCATGAAGTCGGGCAGCAGCGGATTGCCGTAGACGCCTCGCGAGCCGATCTGGCGCATCAGGTACATGCCCATCGCATAGCCGCCGAGCGCGAAGAAGGCGCCGTGGCCGAGCGAGAGGATGCCGCAATAGCCCCAGACGAGATCGAGCGCCAAGGCGAGCAGTGCGTAGCAGAGATATTTGCCGGTGAGCGCCACGATATAAGACGGCACGTAGAAGGAACTTGTCGGCGAGACCGCAAGGTTGAGCAGCGGCACGACGATGGCGGCCGCCAGCAGGACGAAGATGGTGATGGCGACGCGACGATCGGCGCCGGCGGCAAAGAAACGTCCCGTGATCATGCTTCCACCGACCTGCCCTTGAGCGCAAACAAGCCGCGCGGGCGTTTCTGGATGAACAGGATGATCAGCACCAGGACGACGATCTTGCCGAGCACCGCTCCGGCATAAGGTTCGAGGAACTTGTTGACGATGCCGAGCGAGAAGGCGCCGACCAGCGTGCCCCAGAGATTGCCGACACCGCCGAAGACGACCACCATGAAGCTGTCGATGATGTAGCCGCGACCGAGATTGGGCGAGACGTTGTCGATCTGGCTGAGCGCGACACCGGCTATGCCGGCAATGCCGGAGCCGAGTGCAAACGTCAGGGCGTCGACCCACGGCGTCCTGATGCCCATCGAGGCGGCCATGCGGCGGTTGGCGGTGACGGCACGCATCTGCAGCCCCCAAGGCGTGCGCTTCATCACGTAGAGCAGCACCGCGAACACGCCGAGCGCGAATACCAGGATCCAGAGCCGGTTCCATGTCACGGCAAGCTGGCCGATATTGAACGAGCCGGACATCCATGACGGGTTGCCTACCTCCTGGTTGGTCGGCCCGAAGATGGTGCGTACGGCCTGCTGCAGGATCAGCGACACACCCCATGTCGCCAGCAGCGTCTCCAGCGGCCGGCCGTAGAGGAAGCGGATCAGCCCGCGCTCGATGACAAGGCCGACGAGCGCCGCCACAAGGAAGGCCAGCGGCAAGGCGATGACCAGCGACCAGTCGAACAGGCCGGGAAAGGAATTGCGGATCACCTCCTGCACGACGAAGGTCGTGTAGGCACCGAGCATGACCATCTCGCCATGCGCCATGTTGATGACGCCCATGACGCCGAAGGTGATGGCGAGGCCAATCGCCGCCAGCAGCAGCACCGATCCGAGCGATATGCCGTACCAGATATTCTGGCCGGCATCCCACAGCGCCAGCGTCGAATTGATATTGGCGATCGCCGCCGCCGCCGCGTCCTTCACCGCACCTTCGGAATTGGCCGCGACCGACGTGAGCAGCGACACCGCATCGCGATCGCCGCGCACACCGATGAGCGCGATCGCCGCCAGTTTGTCGGCCTCCGGCCTGTCGGAAACGAGAACCGACGCGGCGCGGGCCTGTTCGAGCAGCGCCTTGACGCTTGCTACGCTCTCATTGGCGATGGCGGTGTCGAGCGGCTCGATGTTTGCCGCGTCCGCCGTCTTGAACATGGTGTCGGCGGCGGCAAGGCGCACGGCCGGGTCCTTGGAGCCAAGCGTCAGTGTGCCCAGCGCGTCGCGGATGACGCGGCGCAGCGTGTTGTTGACCTTGATCTTGGTGATGTCGGCCTTGGCAGCTTCGCCCGATTTTTCGCCGGTGAGCGCATCGAGCAGCTCAATGCCGTCGCCGCTCTCCTTGCCGACAAAGACCAGTGAATCGGCCTTGCGGACGTAAAGGCTGCCCTCCGCAAGCGCCGCAAGCGGCCGTTCGACGGCCGGATCGCCGGAAGCCGCAAGCTCGCGCACGACGGCTTCGATCGCCGGAAAATTGGCGGCGTAGGCGAATTTGGCGATGACCGCGCGCAGATCTGCTTCGCTGGCGTTCGACGGCAGCAGCGCCCCCAGGAGGAGCAGCAGCATCAGGCCAATCGCGCGGATCAGGATCATCGGTTTCTGGTGGCTCTTGGAGGTTGAATGCCGCCTCCGGGCAGGCTGGAGAAGGAGCCCGCCCGGAGGCTTTGCGGTCTGGCAGGACAGACCGGGAGGATTAGTTGGTTCCCTTGCCGCCGCATTTGCCGGTGGCAACGTTGAAGTTGCCGCAGGATAGAGGCGCGCGCCAATCGGAGATCAGGTCCTTGGAATCAGGCAGGTAGTCGGACCACTCGTCGCCCATCACCAGGCCCGGCGTCTGCGAGACGGTTTCGAACTGGCCGTCGGCTTGGATTTCGCCGATCAGCACCGGCTTGGTGATATGATGGTTCGGCATCATGGTCGAATAACCGCCGGTCAGATTCGGCACCGAGACGCCGACCATGGCGTCGATGACCTTGTCCGGATCGGTGGTGCCGGCCTTCTCGACCGCCTTCACCCACATGTTGAAGCCGATATAGTGGGCTTCCATTGGGTCATTGGTGGTGCGCTTGTCGTTCTTGATGAATTTGTGCCAATCGGCGATGAACTTCTCGTTCTCGGGCGTGTCGACGCTCTCGAAATAATTCCAGGCGGCGAGATGGCCGACCAGCGGCGCGGTGTCGAGACCGGCAAGTTCTTCCTCACCAACCGAGAAGGCCATGACCGGAATATCCTCGGCCTTGATGCCCTGATTGCCGAGTTCCTTGTAGAACGGCACGTTGGCGTCGCCGTTGACGGTCGAGACGACAGCGGTCTTCTTGCCGGCCGAGCCGAACTTCTTGATTGCCGAGACTTCGGTCTGCCAGTCGGAGAAGCCGAACGGCGTATAGTTGACCATGATGTCTTCGGCAGCAACGCCCTTCGCCTTCAGATAGGCTTCAAGAATTTTGTTGGTGGTGCGCGGATAGACATAGTCGGTGCCTTCGAGCACCCAGCGCTTCACCGAGCCGCCATCCTCGCTCATCAGATAGTCGACCGCGGGAATGGCTTGCTGGTTCGGCGCCGCACCGGTGTAGAACACGTTGCGCTCGCTCTCCTCGCCCTCATATTGGACCGGGTAGAACAGGATGTTGTCGAGCTCGCTGAACACCGGCAGCACCGATTTGCGCGACACCGAGGTCCAGCAGCCGAACACCGCCGCGACCTTGTCCTTCGAGATCAGCTCCCGCGCTTTTTCTGCGAACAGCGGCCAGTTGGAAGCCGGATCGACGACCACCGCCTCGAGCTTCTTGCCGAGCAGGCCACCCTTGGCATTCTGCTCTTCGATGAGCATCAGCATGGCGTCCTTCAGCGTCGTCTCCGAGATCGCCATGGTTCCCGACAGCGAATGGAGGATGCCGACCTTGATGGTGTCGTCGGCCGCCTTGGCGGGAATGCTCATCAGCAGGCTGGCGGTGACCACGCCGGCCGAAAACATTTTTCTTATTGTCGAGAAACTGCCCCTCATACTTTTAAACTCCCAAGCTGGTTAACTGCATCGGAACAGACCATGCAACGGCTGTGCCAATCACCGGAGCAAAATCGGAGGATCTGAGATTTCCCAGCTCTGTCAGTCGGTTAATGCATTAGCCGCAGGAGATAAACCTCGCCTGCCAGGTTCGAAATGAGAAAAGATCACCCGTATCAGCCTAAGTTTTACTCATATACAGGCCAATGCCCGAATTTTGAGCAGCATCATTTGAACGCTGGCGAGGATTGCAGCGCCGCAGCGAAATGGGGCAAGTTCGAACCCTTAAACGAGCGACGCCATGGCCTTCCGAACGTCTTGCATTTTCATCACCATGCTTCTGCTGGCGACGACGACCGTAGCGCGCGCTGGCTTCAGCGACGGCAAGCTGCCGGACGGCCCCTATCATTGCGAAGTCTATCTGCTTGGCATGTTCCTCAGCCTCGGCGACATCACCATCAAGGGAAACGTCTATAGCGGTCCGGTGAGCTTCGGCACCGCGACGCAGAGTTATAATTATCAGATGGATGCAGACGGCGTGATCACCTGGCTGGGTCCGCTCGGCGGCTACACCGCCGGCGGCAACTCGATCTCGCTTACGCAAGCGACGCTGGAAAGCGGAACCACCCCCTCCTTCGACATCATCATGAAGCAGCCGGACGGTGCCTTTACCGCCTCGACCTGCACCAAACGTTGAAAAAAATATGCGCAACCTCGTGAGAATTAGCACCGGAAGGCAGAAAGCCGCTAGCTCTCCGCCGCCACGTCGAGCGCCAGCCGGGTCATATTGGTGAAAAGCCCCTGGCGTTCGGCATAGTCGGTCTGCTCGCCGGTTGCCACGTTGTCGACGACGGTCAGGATCGACAGTGCCCGGGCACCAAAATCGGCCGCGATGCGGTAGAGCGCGCTGGTTTCCATGTCCACGGCGAGCGCGCCCTGTGCCTGCGCTTCGGCAAAGCGCTCACGCCCCTGCGGATGATAAAAAATATCGCTGCAGATGGTCAGGCCGGCCCGCTGGTCGATGCCGAGTTCGGCGGCCCGGGTCAACGCCTGGGCCAACAATGCCGGATCGGGGCTGGCGTTGGCACGATAGAGCCCGAAACTCTGAACGCTTTCTGAGCTTTCACCGCGCACCGATTGCGCGATCACCAGACTGCGCAGCGCCAGCTCGGCGGTCAGCCCGCCGCAGGTGCCGGTGCGGATCAGTGTTTTCGCACCATAGAAATCCAGCAGCTCGTGCACGTAGACCAGGAATGACGGGACGCCGATGCCGGTGGACTGGATGCTGATAGGCTTGCCGCGAAACAGGCCGGTAAAACCAAGCGCGCCGCGGCGGCGGTTGACGCAGCGCGGCGCCTCCAGAAAAGTCTGCGCCATCCATTCTGCGCGCTGCGGATCGCCCGGCAGCAGCACCGTGCTTGCGTAGTCGCCCTTGCTGGCCTCGTTGTGTGGCGTCACGGCATGCTTTCCAAAACCCGTCGCCCGCCTGCAATCATGGCAGTCTCACGGCATTGCGCAAGCGGAGCATTGGAAGGGTCAGGATTCCAGCATGTCCTTGACGATCGTGGCCAATTGCTTGAGCGAAAACGGCTTGGGCAAAAAGCCGAAATGTGCGTCGGCCGGCAAGTTCTTGGCGAATGCGTCTTCCGCATATCCGGACACGAAGATGAACTTGATGTCGGGCTGCCGCTTGCGCAATTCGCCAAGCAGCGTCGGGCCGTCCATTTCCGGCATCACCACGTCCGAGACCACGATGTCGACCTTGCCGCCGAGCGCTTCGTAGACTTCAAGCGCCTCGACGCCCGACGACGCCTCGTGGACGGTGTAGCCGCGCGACTTCAGTGCACGCATGCCGCCCATGCGCACGGCGTCCTCGTCCTCGACCAGCAGCACCGTGGCCGAGCCCGACAGATCCTTGGCTGAGTCGGCGATCTTGGCAGGTGCGGCCGGCACTTCTCCAGCCTCGCCCGCCTTCCTTGCCTCCGCAATGTGCCGCGGCAGGAAGATGCGGAACACGGATCCCTTGCCGACTTCGGAATCGCAGAAGATGAAGCCGCCTGTCTGCTTGATGATGCCATAGACCATGGACAGGCCGAGGCCCGTTCCCTTGCCAACCTCCTTTGTCGTGAAGAAAGGCTCAAAGATCTTTTTCAGGACATCAGGCGCGATACCGCTGCCGCTGTCCTCGACCTCGACCAGCACATAGTCGGCCGGAGTAAGTTCGCGATAGGAAAAGGTCTTGCATTCCCCGGCGCTGACGTTGCGGGTGCGTACGGTGAGGTCGCCGCCGGCCGGCATCGCATCGCGCGCATTGACCGCCAGATTGACCACCACTTGCTCGAACTGTCCGATATCGACCCTGACCGGCCACAGGTCGCGGCCATGGTCGATCTTGAGCTTGATATCGTTGCCGACCAGACGGGCAAGCAGCATCCTTAGGTCGGCGAGCACGTCGGTCAGGTTGAGCACCTCCGGTCGCAGCGTCTGCTTGCGCGAGAAGGCCAGCAACTGCCGCACCAGCGAGGCCGCCCGGTTGGCATTCTGCTTGATGTTCATGATATCCGGGAACGACGGATCGGACGGCCGGTGGTTGGTCAAAAGCAGGTCCGAAGCCATGATGATGGCGGTCAGCACATTGTTGAAATCATGCGCGATGCCGCCGGCGAGCTGGCCGACCGCCTGCATCTTCTGGCTTTGCGCCATCTGGCCCTCGAGGGCCTTTTGCTCGGTGGTCTCGACGGCATAGACGATGGCCGATTCCTCGGCGCCCTCGCCGCCGGTGCCGTCTGCGACCGCATTGACGTAGAAGCGTATGTGGCGCTCCTCATTGCCGGGCAGCACCGTATCGATCGGCTCGATATCAGCCTGTTGCTGGCGTGCCTTTTCGAACGCCGCGGCGAAAACCGGCCGGTCGCGCTCGTGGATCACCGTATCCAGCCGCACACGCCGATCGACCGCGTCGCGGTCGACGACCGAGGAAAACAGCGACAGGAACGGCGCATTAGTGCGCAGGATGCGGCCGGCGTGGTCGACGCCGGCTATCGCCATCGGCGTCGAGTTGAAGAACCGCGTGAAGCGTATTTCCGAGGCGCGAAGGTCGGCCGAAGCGTCCTCGCCTTGCGTCCGGTTGAGCACGATGGTGCGAGTCGGGCCGTTGAGCCCCTCTCGGCTGGCCGAAACACGATGCATGAAGCGCACCGGCAGCGCCTCACCGGTCATCGTCGTCAGATCGAGATCGATAACGGCATTGCGCGTGGTACCCGCGTCGGCCTTGACCGAACGGACCAGCGCCATGCCGTCTCCGGCGACGATCTCCGGCAGCGTGATGGCGCCGGGGGTGAAGCTGGCCAGGTCGATGCCCAGCCACTCCGCAAGGGTCGCGTTGATATAGGTGACGCGGCCTTCCTGGTCGGCCGAAAAGAAACCGGCCGGCGCGTGGTCGAGGTGATCGATGGCCTTTTGCAGGTCGAGAAAGAACCGCTCCTGCTCGGCCCGTTCCCGCGAGATATCAGCAAGCTGCCAAGCAAGCATGGGCAGCCGCTGGCCTGGAACGCTGAACGCGCGGGCCCGGACGCGGTACCAGCGCGCGCCCGGTTCGGCGCCTGGCCGAATGGACTGCGCGAGCCGAAACTCGCCGTCGCCCGCCTGGCCGTCGCGCAGGCCTGACGCCAGCCGGTATATGGTCACTGAGGCCTCGGGAACGTCTGAAAGCAAACCTTCGACCGTCTTGAGGTCGGCGGCCGATTCGGCGCCCGTCATGTCGGCATAGGTCCGGTTGGCGTAGATGATACGGCCTTTGGTGTCGGTGACCAGGAGGCCTTGCGACATCGAATCGACGAAAGCTTTCGACAGTTCGTCACTTGTCGAGCGCGGCGTGACGTGCACGAAGCCGATCGCAGTGGCGAACAGAAAGCCGACGCCGATCATCGCCAAGACGCCAAGCATGCCGAGCAGGAATGGGTCGCCAAGTCGCTCGCGGAAAAGGCCGAAGACGATCGCTGCCCCCGTCAGGACGACGATGAAAACGATGAGCCGGGTGACCGCTCCCGGTCGCGTGTTCTGGTCGACGATAGGTACCGGATAGAAATCGCCGCGCGCTTCCTTGGCCATGTTCCCCCTGCTCGTGAATTCCGGTGTCGGTTGAATCATATTCTCAGGGTCGGGAAAAGGCCCGGCGGCAAATGTCCGCTAAAAAGACGCCGTTCCGCTTCTGGTGTTTCAAGCTGTTCACGAAGCGTGAAAGGCAACTTGCGGTGGCCTGCCGCAACAGTCTAGTGTCGCCTCTCTTCGAAAGCTGATTTTGGGGGAACCAATGCTGCAATGGCTGGATGGCGTGGCGGGTCCTGGTTATGCCGCGGCAATCCTGTGGACGTTTGCAGTACTTGTCCTTCTGCTTATCATTCTTCTCATCATCAGGCTGGTCCGCAGCCTGACCTTCGGAACATTCGTCGCCGGCGGCAGGAACCGCAAGACGCGGCTGGCGGTCATGGATGCCACAGCGGTCGACAGTCACCGGCGGCTGGTGCTGGTGCGCCGCGACGATATCGAGCACCTGCTCTTGATCGGTGGTCCGACCGACGTCGTCGTCGAGCGCGACATCAGGCTCTCGGCGCTGCGCCGCCCGGCATTGACCGGAGATAACAGCCACCAGCCGGCAGCAAGATCGGCTCAGACCACAGCCGCGCCGGTGAGGCAAGCGCCGCCGCAGGCGGCAAGCGTAGCCGCAACCCCTGTCCGAGCCCGCCAGACGGCGACAATGCCGGCACCGGCGCCGAAACCGGCATCGAACGTCACACCGTTGCCAAATTATGGATCCGTCAACGCCAATGCTTCACGGCATGCGCCGCCGCCGGCAAGACAGGACTCCCCGGCAAGATACGAGCCGCCGGCACAGCACGAGTCGATCGACGATGCGCTGATGAAGGAGCTGGAGGTTTCCCTCGACGAGCCACGCTTCAGCCAAACGCCGAGCAAGCCAGTGGCGAAGGCATCGCCCTCTCTCGACGACGAGATGACGAAGCTCCTCGGCGAGTTGTCCAATCAGAAAAGATAGGCTGATAGCGAACGGCCAATGAAAATGGCCGGAAAACCGGCCATTTTGAACGCTTTACCGATGCCGCTCTGTTTTTCCCGCCGACTCAGTCGTCGCGGTACACCTTCTCGCGCCGCTCATGGCGCTCCTGTGCCTCGATCGACAAGGTCGCGATCGGGCGCGCGTCGAGCCGCTTCAGCGCGATCGGCTCGCCTGTCTCCTCGCAATAGCCGTAGGTGCCCTCGTCAAGGCGCTGGAGGGCGGAATCGATCTTCGAGATGAGTTTTCGCTGGCGATCGCGGGCGCGAAGTTCGATGGCGCGGTCGGTTTCTGAGGAAGCCCGATCGGCGAGATCGGGATGGTTGGCGTTTTCCTGCTGCAGGATTTCGAGGGTTTCGCGCGCTTCGCGCAAGATGTCGTTCTTCCAGGTGACGAGCTTCAGGCGAAAGTAGGATTTCTGCCGCTCGTTCATGAACGGCTCGTCTTCGGAGGGTACGTAATCGGCGGTAACGATGTCGTTCATTCGACTCACCCAACAAACCCCAAATTTGGCGCCTATATATTCGCGGACCGAAAACTGCACAAGGTCAATCGACGACTGTTTCACGCAATTGTTAGTCCCGGACAAACGGCATCCGCGATGCCCTTTTTGCGAAGAATACGACCGAATTCATACATGATTCGCTATGCTTGAAGGACGCTTGCCATTGCGCACGGAGCTCTTCTGATGGCAAATCCTGCGGCGTATTGACGGGTTCGGTGCCCGGCACAACGGGGATCCGGTGACCAGACTTTACCTGCTGAGGCATGCGAAGGCCGGCTGGGCGCTGCCCGGCGTCGCCGACTTCGACCGCCCGCTCGATACATCTGGCTTCGCCGATGCCGAAGCGATGGGCGTGCTGATGCGTTCTCGCAAATACGTACCGGGCCTCACCCTGTGCTCAAGCGCCAGGCGTGCCCGCCAGACGCTGGAAAGCTTAGCTGGCCATACGGACACGGGCCGGGTGCTGTTCTTTGACGCGCTCTACAACGACGATGCCGCCGCGTACCTCGCTGCCGTCCGGCAGAATGGCGGGCTGGACGCCCTGCTCGTCATTGGCCACAATCCGATGATTGAGGATCTCGCCATGGCGCTCTCAGGCGACGGCAACGAGACCGCGCGGGCCATGCTGAACCACGGCTTCCCGACCTCCGCACTTGCGGTGGTCCGGTTCAACGGCAGTCTTGCGGAGGCTGCGCCTGGCGCCGGCTATCTCGAAGCCTTCCTGACGCCTGCCGATATCTGAGGCCATTTCAAAGCCGCGCCTCAAAGCCTATATCGGTGGCTGACCGGCCCCGCGAGAACAGATTTTGGCATCATCGCTGACGACTTTCACCGACGAGGCGAAGATCGCCTTGGATACGTTGTCAGGCCGCGCTGCCGGGCTTTTCGCTCCGTCGCTGCGTCTTGGCGTGACCGGGCTGTCCCGCGCCGGCAAGACGGTGTTCATCTCGGCCCTTGTGCACAATCTGGTCCATGGCGGACGCTTGCCGCTGTTTGAGGCACAAAAATCGGGGCGCATCGCCAGGGCCTTTCTCGAAGAGCAGCCGGACGACGCCGTACCACGCTTCCAGTACGAGGATCACATCGCGGCTCTTGTCGACGACCGTGTCTGGCCGGACTCGACGCGTGCGATTTCCGAACTGAGGCTCACCATCGAATACGAATCGGCCTCCGGTTGGAGCCGCATGTTTTCCGCCGGCAAATTGTCCGTCGACGTCGTCGATTATCCCGGCGAATGGCTGCTCGACCTGCCGCTGCTCGGCAAGTCCTACGCCGATTTTTCGCGTGAGGCCTTCGAGATGGCCGTGTTGCCGGTGCGTGTCGATCTTTCGCGGGAATGGCAGGCGCTCTCTGCCTCCGTCGACCCCAACGCCGACGCCGACGAGATGACGGCGCGCCGTCTCGCCGAGAGCTTCGCCGCCTACCTCAAGGCCTGCAAGCTTGACGAGCGGGCGCTTTCGACCCTACCGCCCGGCCGCTTCCTGATGCCCGGCGATCTTGAAGGATCGCCGGCGCTGACCTTTGCGCCGCTGCCGAAACTCGGCCTCGGGCGCGCCCGCTACGGATCGCTGCAGGCGATGATGGAGCGGCGCTACGAGGCTTACAAGACGTATGTCGTCAAACCGTTCTTTCGCGAACACATCACGCGCCTCGACCGGCAGATCGTGCTCATCGACGCCTTACAGGCATTGAACGCCGGCCCCGGTGCGATGGCCGATCTGGAACGCGCGGTCACCGAAATCCTGTCCTGTTTCCGGCCCGGCCGGGGCAACTTCCTGACCGACCTGTTTTCAAGACGCATCGACCGCATATTGGTGGCCGCGACCAAGGCCGACCATCTGCACCACGAAAGCCACGACCGGCTGCAGGCGATCGTGCGGCGGCTTGCCGACCGCGCCGTGGCGCGGGCGAATTTCACTGGTGCCGACGTCGACGTCGTCGCCATGGCGGCCATGCGCGCGACTCGGGAAGGCACGGTCAAGCAGGGCCGTGAGACTTTGCCGGTCATTATCGGCACGCCACTGCGTGGCGAAAAAATCAATGGCGAAACCTTTGACGGAAAGACCGAAACAGCCATATTTCCCGGTGATTTGCCGGAGAAAGTTGATGCGGTGTTCGATGGTTTCGAATCGAAGCACCAGCAGAACGATGACGACCCGGCGATCCGCTTCGTGCGCTTTCGCCCGCCGAAACTCGAGCGCACGGCCGAGGGCGTGACGCTGTCGCTGCCGCATATCAGGCTCGACCGCGCGGTGCAGTTCCTGATCGGAGATCATCTCGCATGAGCGCGCCCCGCAGACCGGCGGCCTTTCGCATCGAGCCGGAGCCCCAGCCGAAGGTAGATCCGACGGCTCGCCATTCCGGGGCCGAGGCCGCGCCGGCGCGAAAGCCGCGTAACGTGAAGGCGGATCTTGCCGTGGTCACACCGGCGGAGATCGACGTCTTCGACGAGCCTGATGTCGTCGCTGCCGAACCGCCGCCGGCGATTGCGCCGCGAAAACGTTCGCTGCTTGGCTGCCTGTTCTTCGGCGCGCTGGGCGTTCTGGTTTCGCTCGCCCTTGGCCTCTGGACCGACCAGCTGATTCGCGACCTGTTCGAGCGCGCCGAGTGGCTGGGCTGGCTGGCGGCCGGAATGGCATTGATCGCCATCCTGGCGCTTGTGGTCATCCTTATCCGCGAATTCGTGGCGATTGCTCGCCTCGCCGAGGTCGAAAAGTTGCAGAAGCGGGCGCTCGATGCGATTGCCCGCGATGATCCGAAGGCCGCCCGCGCCGTGGTCGACGAGTTGTCGGCATTTGTCGCGGCCAAGCCCGAAACCGCGGCCGGCAGGCGCTCGCTGGCCGAATTGCGCGGCGAGATCATCGATGGCGGCAATCTGGTGCGGCTGGCCGAGACCGAGATCCTCGGCCCGCTCGATGCCCGCGCCAAGATGATGATCCTCGAAGCGGCGAAGCGCGTGTCCCTGGTGACCGCGGTCAGTCCGCGCGCGCTGGTCGACGTCGCTTATGTCGTGTTCGAAGCCGGCCGGCTGATTCGCCGTCTGTCGGAGCTCTATGGCGGCCGCCCCGGCACGCTAGGCTTTTTTCGCCTGGCGCGCAGCGTTCTCGCCCATCTCGCGGTCACTGGGTCGATCGCCGTCGGCGACAGTTTCGTCCAGCAGATCGTCGGCCATGGCCTTGCGGCTCGGCTCTCGGCCAAGCTCGGCGAAGGCGTCGTCAACGGCATGATGACGGCGCGCATCGGCATTGCAGCGATGGAAACGGCAAGGCCCCTGCCCTTTAACGCCGTCAGGCGTCCAGGATTGGGCGATTTCCTTTCCGCGCTGACCTCCTTTGCGGCAAAGAAAGAAAAAGAAACATCCGCTTCCGAGACGTGACTACCGCCTTGGGGTGACAAAGCATTAACCAATCTTGTTCATGGTCGGAAGCGTCCAAACCAGTCTCTTTGTTGCCGGGTGTCGTCGATGAAAAGCGTTATTTTGTCCAACGTGCTGCACGTGGCGCTCGCCCTTGTCGCAACCATCGGCATTGCCGGAAAGGCTTCGGCGGCGGAACCGGACAAGCAGTTCTTTCGATCGGTCGAGGGCAAATGGGTCGGCCCCGGAGAAATCGTTGCCGGCAAATACAAGGGCACGAAATTCACCTGCAGCTTCATTGGCTCGACGCCTGACGGCAAGGTCGGCATGTCGCTCGACGGCGGCTGCCGGGTCGGTATGTTCACCCAGCAGATGTCGGCAACGATCGAACACATGGGCCGGCAGGGCTACAAGGGCAGCTTCATGGGCGGGGCCGCCGGCTCCGGCCTCGACATTATCGGCGGCAATGTCGTCGATGCGCACAAGGTGGTTTTCACCATTAATCGTAATCAGTTGCGCGGCGTGATGCAGGCGCTTGTCCCCGACGACAATTCGATGACGGTGACCGTTGCCGTGCGGGTCGACCAGCAGCTGGTCCCGGTCATCGGTATGAAGTTGAAGCGGATCGATGCAGTCGAGGTCGGCTCCATAACTCCGAACTGAGCTTTCGGCGTGAAAAGGCGGCAACCAAACGCCGCCGCCGTCCTTGACATGCAGATGGGTGCTCAGCCCTTGATCGCTGCAATCAACTCGTCATAGGCCTTGCAGGCCTCGGCTGCTGTCGTGCCGCCCTGATACTTGGTTGTGACCGCCTGGACCTTGGCTGTGAGGTCGGCTGCCTTGGCCGGATCCTTGGTGATAGCAGCCTGAAGTGCCGCAGTCATGTCCTGAGCCTTCTTGGTCAGCATCTCGGTCGTGCACTCCGGCGCCTTCGAACAGGCAGAGCCGGCAAGTGCCGCGATGCCAACGGCAACCAGCAAAAACTTCTTCATGTCAGTCATCTCCTCAAAAAGGGCCGTGACTTGATCGTCGCTCACCCTCCACTGGCCGAAGCCGGGCGTCCTTAGCGCCGGATAGCGAAAACAAGCAACGCCTGGAAGGCCATTATCCTGTGCAGTGCGCCTGCAATATCGCCTGCACAATGCGCCGGATTCACACTGTTCGATCCGCTCCGAAGCCCCTATCTTGGCCGCTTGACTCCCAGGAGAGCGGAAGGGCAGGCATGGCGGCAGAGGCATCGAACAGCGATCTGATCCAGGTGGTGGCGCTGCTTGCCGCCGGCGTCGTTGCGGTGCCGATCTTCAGGCGCATGGGACTTGGCTCCATCCTCGGCTATTTGGCGGCCGGCGTCGTGATCGGCCCATTCGGGCTGCGCGTCTTTTCCGAATCGGAAGCCATTCTTCATGTCGCCGAACTCGGCGTCGTCATGTTCCTGTTCATCATCGGGCTGGAGATGCAGCCGTCACGCCTATGGGGCCTGCGCCGCGAGATTTTCGGGCTTGGTGCGCTGCAGGTCGGCGTCTGCGCGGTTCTGCTGACCGGCGTCGGCCTGGCGGGAGGTTTCCCGATCGCGCAATCCTTCGTCGCTGGCGCCGGTTTCGTACTCACCTCGACGGCAATCGTCATGCAATTGCTGGAAGAACGCGGCGATCTGGCAACGCCCAAGGGCCAGCGCATCGTCTCGGTCCTGCTTTTGGAAGATCTGGCCATCGTGCCGCTGCTGGCGCTGATCGCCTTCCTCGCGCCGGGCGGCGCCGATATGAGCCTGTCGGATAGGTTGACGGAGGTCGGCATCGGCCTTGCCGCGATCGTCGGGCTGGTAGTTGCCGGGCGCTATCTGCTCAATCCGTTCTTCCGTATCCTGGCGGATGCGCGCGCCCGTGAGGTGATGACCGCAGCTGCCCTTCTGGTCGTTCTCGGGTCAGCGCTCGCCATGCAGCTTTCCGGCCTGTCGATGGCCATGGGCGCCTTCCTGGCCGGCGTGCTTTTGTCGGAATCGACCTTCCGCCACCAGCTGGAGGCCGACATCGAACCGTTCCGCGGCATTCTGCTCGGGCTGTTCTTCCTCGCCGTCGGCATGTCGCTCGACCTGCATGTCGTCGTCGTCAACTGGCAGCTCATTGCCATCTATGTCGTCGCCTACATGGTGATGAAGGCGATCGGCATCTATATCGTTGCCCGCGTCCTCAAAACCGACCATCGGGAAGCGCTCGAGCGCGCCGTCTTCATGGCGCAAGGCGGCGAATTCGCCTTCGTCCTCTATTCCGCGGCGGCTGCGGTGGGCATTATCGACGGCCAAGCCAATGCGATGCTGACCGCCATTGTCATCATTTCCATGGTGCTGACGCCGTTGGCGATCATTGCACTGCGGTATCTGACGCCGCGCGACGAGCAGTCGCTTGAAGGCGTCGATGTCGCCAACGGCCTGACCGGCAGCGTGCTGATCATAGGCTTTGGCCGGTTCGGCCAGATCGCCAGCCAGCCGCTTTTGTTGCGCGGCATCGACGTGTCGATCATCGACAACGAGGTCGAAATGATCCAAGCAGCGGCCGATTTCGGCTTCAAGGTCTATTACGGCGACGGCACGCGGCTGGACATCCTGCGAGCCGCGGGAGCCGGGCGGGCACGCGCCGTGCTGATCTGCGTTGACAAGCCCGATGCCGCCGTGCGCATCGCGGAACTGATCAAGACGGAGTTTCCCTTGCTGACAGTGCTGGCACGGGCGTTCGACCGCGGCACCGCGTTGCAGCTCATTCGTGCCGGCGTTGACTATCAGCTCCGCGAGACGTTCGAATCGGCGCTTGTCTTCGGCGGCTCGACGCTGGAAGCCCTCGGCGTCGACCCGGAAGAGGTCGCCGAGGTAGTCGAGGACGTCCGCCGCCGCGACGCTGCCCGTTTCGAGCTTCAACAGGCCGAAGGCATCCGCGCCGGACGGCGCTTCCTCAAAGGCAATATTGGCACCCCCATCCCGACGCCGCTCAGCACACCACGCCGCGCGGGTCAGGCGCTCAATGAGGAAACCGCCGGCGTGCTGCAGAAATCCGAGCCGGCCGATTAATCCTTGGGAAGATGCGAATGATGGATGAACTGGACGAACGCGCGCTCTCCGTCACCAGATTCTGGCGCCACGCCGGGGAGGACGCATGGTTCGAGAAGAACGACGCTTTTGATGCCGACTTCCGCACCCGGTTTCTCGATCTGCACTTCGCCGCCGCCCGCCGCGAATGCGACGGCTGGTCCGAACACGCCGAAGGGTCGCTGGCACTGATGATCCTGCTCGACCAGTTTCCGCGAAACTGCTTTCGCGGCACTGGCCACATGTACGCCACGGACCCGCTGGCGCGGCATTTTGCCGGGAAGGCGATCGCTGCCGGCCATGACTTGGCGCTCGACGAAGAGCTCCGCGTCTTTCTTTATCTGCCCTATGAGCATTCGGAGGATCTCGCCGATCAGCTCAAATCGATGGAGCTTACCGCCGCCAAAGCCCCGTCCTATCTGAAATATGCCGTAGAACACCGCGACATCATCCAGCGCTTCGGCCGCTTTCCACACCGAAACAGGATGCTTGGCCGGGAGACGACACCGGACGAACAAATGTTCCTCGACGGTGGTGGGTTTTCCGGCTGATTTTCGGCCACCGATGGCGGCAGCGTCAGGTCTTCCACCATTTCCGGCCTGACGGCAGCCGTTCAATACCCGACGTGTCGACGGCGGCCAGTCGCTCCGACACGCTCTTGCCGTCGACCACAAGCTTCGGTGCAATTTCTGCCAGCGGTGCCAGCACGAAGGCGCGCTCCAGCATGCGCGGATGCGGCACCTCCAGTCCGGTCTCGTGGATGATGCGGTCACCGAACACCAGAATGTCGATGTCGATCAGGCGCGGACCCCAGCGCTCCTCCCGCACCCGCTTCAGTTTTCGCTCGGCGTCGAGGCAAAGGTCGAGCAAAGCCCGCGGCGCAAGCGCGGTCGAGATCTCGGCCGCCGCATTGAGGAAATCCGGCTGATCGAGCTTGCCCCAGGGCGGCGTTCGGTAGAGCGACGAAACGGCAACGACGCGCGTGCTCTCGTCGGCATCCAGAATGCCCAGTGCCGCAGCCATCGACTTCGCCGGATCACCGAGATTGCCGCCAAGGCTGAGATAGACGGTGTTGTTGTTACTATTCTGGCCAGACAACGGTCACCTCGACATGATCGAGCACACCCGGCACCGGGGCGTTCGGCTTGCGCACGGTGATCTCGGCCTTTTTGATCTGCGGAAACCGCGCCGTCAGCGCCCTCGCCACTTCGAGCGCCAGCGCTTCGATCAGAAAGCGCCGCTCGCCGGTAATGATCTTTTCGATGACCGCAAAGGCGATGCCGTAATTGACGGTGTCCTCGATAGAATCGTCGACCAGCGCCCGCCCGGGGTCTACCGTGAGCGCCGCATCGACATAAAAGCGCTGGCCGAGCGTCTCCTCTTCGTCCAGCACACCGTGCCGGGCGAAGAAGGCGCAGTTCTTCATGCGGATGACATACATGGCTCAGCTTTCCCCGATCTCACGTGCCAGCATAGCATCGGCAATAGCCAACGCATCCACGTTGATTGCGACATCGTGGACGCGAAAAAGATGCGCGCCTTTGAGCCTCAGGATGACGCTTGTGGCGGCGGTTCCGGTGCCCCTTGCCGCTGCGTCGCGGCCGGTGACGGTGCCGATAAAGCGCTTTCGCGATGTGCCGGCCATCAGCGGAAAGCCCAGCGCACGAAGCTCGGAAAACCGTGCCATCAGGTCAAGGTTTTCCGCGGCTGTCTCCTTGGCGAAGCCGAAGCCCGGATCGAGCACGATGTGGTCGTCGGCAACACCGCTCCGTTGCGCGATTTCCAGCGACTTCCTGAGGAAGAAGAGCTGATCGGCAATCACGTCGGGCAGTTTCTGCCGGTCCCGTCCCGTGTGCATGATGACAAGGCCGGCGCCGGTTTCGGCAGCGACGCTGGCAATGCCCGGCTCGCGCTGCAGGCCCCAGACGTCGTTGACGATATGTGCACCGGCTTGGACGGCAAGCCGCGCCGTATCCTGGCGATAGGTATCGACCGAGATCAGCGTTCCGCCAGACGTCGCGAGCGCCTCGATGATGGGCACTATGCGGGCCTGCTCTTCCTTTGCAGAAACCGGAGAGGCACCGGGACGCGTCGATTCTCCGCCGATGTCGATGACGGAGGCTCCCTCCTCCACCATACGGCGCGCCTGGTCCACCGCTTTTTCCGGGGCATCGAACAGCCCGCCGTCGGAAAAACTGTCCGGCGTGACGTTGAGGATGCCGACGACGATGGCCTTGCCGCCAAGGTCAAGATGGCGCCCATGCGCCAGCTGCCATCGCCCTGTCATCATTGCCCATCAACCATGTTCGATCCCACGTCATGACCGGGGATCAATTCCGTTGCGCCGGAGACGGCGGTAAAGCAAGGTGGGCAAAGAGGCAACACGATGAAACGATCCCTCCTCTGCGCCCTGATGCTCGCTCTGACCGCATTCCCGGCCGGCGCTACGACTCTCGTCAAGACATATAGTTATTTCCCGATCGGCGGCAGGACGCTCGACGACATCGGGACCCAGCTGTCGAAACTCGGGCCTCAGGTGAAAAGCACCGGGTCGCGGCATCCCGGCGCCACCCAGATGGCGTTCACCACCCGCGTCAGTTATGCGCAAAAGCCGGGCTCGTGCTGGATTGCCGACGCTGCCGTTACCGTCAAGGTCAAGGTTATCCTTCCCGAGTGGCGCCGCCCGCGCAAAGCCGATGCAGGCGTCAAGCTGTTCTGGGAGACTTTGTCCTCCGACATCAAGCGCCATGAGGAACGCCACGTCGAGATTGCCAAGAACCATGGCCGCGAACTAGAAGACGCCTTGAAGGCGAGCTACCCTGAAAAGACCTGCGAATTGGCCAAGGCCAAGGCCGCGAAAATTACAGCGGCCATGCTTGCCAAGCACGACCAGGACCACATGCGCTTCGATCGTGTGGAAAGCGTCAATTTCCAAAGCCGCATCCTGCGGCTTTTGCACTATCGCATCGAGCGCATTGAGAATGGACGGCTCGCTCCCGGCTGAACTCCGCGTCGGACAAAGCCAAATTTGGAACAAAGCCAATTTGGCGAAGCATAGTGCCAGCTTCGAAAAACTTTCGAGCCGCTGTCGAAATCGGCCTATAGCGAACGACATATGCCAGGTTCGCAGGGATCAGCCTCCGGCAAACGCCAATCGGCGTACTAGATGCTTCCCAGCCCGTCGCGGAAGTGCACGCAGGCATAATGGATGAACGGATATGGACCAGGCTATCGACAAGCAAGCGATGGTGGAAACCAGCACGCCGCTGACCGAAACCGAGAAAAACGCCATCATCGGCGGCGTGCTTTTGTCAATGCTGCTGGCGGCGCTCGACCAGACCATCGTCGCGCCGGCGATGCCGACGATGGCACGTCTGCTCGGGCATGCCGAATATCTGCCGTGGATCGTAACCGGCTATCTTCTGACCGCGACCGCAGTGGCGCCGCTCTACGGCAAGATCTCCGATATCTATGGCCGCCGGCCGACCGTCTATGCGGCAATCCTGATCTTTCTCGCCGGGTCGCTGGTCAGCGCCACGGCCCCCAACATGCTGGTCCTGGTTGTCGGCCGGGCGATCCAGGGCGCCGGCGGCGGCGGGCTGTTCGCCCTGACGCAGACCGTGATCGGCGACCTCGTGCCGCCGCGCGAGCGGGCTCGCTACGCCGCCTGGATTTCGGGCACCTGGGCCGTCGCCAGCATCGCCGGGCCGCTGCTCGGCGGCACCTTCGCCGAACATCTGCATTGGTCGCTGATCTTCTGGATCAACATTCCGCTCGGCCTGCTGGCGATGGCGATCATTAACAATCCGCTCAAGAAGCTGCCGATCGCTGCAAAACATCACCGCATCGACGGCCTCGGCGCGCTGCTTCTGGTCGCGGCCACCTCGCTGCTGCTGCTTGCCTTGAACTGGGGCGGCAGCGAGTATCCGTGGCTGTCGCGTGAAATCCTTGGACTGCTCGCCTGCTCAGCGGTGTTCTGGAGCGCGTTCGCGCTGCGGCTGATGCGCGCGGCCGAACCGCTGATCTCGCTGGAAGTGCTCGGCAATCCGATCGTTCTCGCCGGCACGTTGTCGATGTTCCTGCTGCAGGCCGCCAATGTCGGCTTGTCGGTCTATCTGCCGGTCTACCTGCAATCGGTCGTCGGCCTGTCAGTCAGCGAATCTGGCACCGCGTTGCTTGGGCTGATGCTCGGCACGGTGGCCGGTGCGACATTCAGCGCGCGAATGATCCCACGCTTTTTCCACTACAAGCGCATTGCCATGGTCGGAACTGTTTTCTCGATCCTGTGCCTCGGCGTGCTCAGCCTGGTCGCCGGGCATGCCTCGCTATTGCTTGTCGAGGTGTTGACGACCTGCATAGGCCTGGGCACAGGCACGACCTTTCCGGTTGCCACTGTCTCGGTCCAGAACGCCGTCGATCGCATGCACCTTGGCGTGGCGACCGGCGTTCTCACCTTCCTCCGCTCGCTGGGTAGTGCGCTTGGCGTCGCCATGCTTGGTGCCGTCGCCCTTGGTTACGGGCTGCCGCTGGCCAGCGAAGGCACGCAGACGGCCGGCCATATCGCCTCAGCCACGCCGTTCGTGATGATCTTTCTTGCCGCCGCCGCGACCTTGCTGCTGTCGTTCATCACGCTCTGGCTGATGCCGGAGAAAACGCTTCGCGGCCATGCCGAGGCTTCGGCCCCAGCCCTGGCGGAGTAGACCGGCCTGGTGAAATCCGGCGAGCTTCAGTCGACCACGCCGAGCTTCTTCTGCAGGCTGGTCGACGAAGTCGTATACTGGAACACGATGCGCTCGCCGGGGCTGATGATGCGCTTGGCTGCCTGTGCCATTAGAGCGACCTCATGGAAGCCCGACAGGATCAGCTTCAGCTTGCCGGGGTACCAGTTGATGTCGCCGACGGCGAAGATGCCGGGCACCGACGTCTGGAATTTTTCGGTGTCGACCGGGATCAGGTTTTCGTGGAGATTGAGGCCCCATTCGGCGATTGGGCCGAGCTTCATCGTCAGGCCGAAAAATGGCAGCATCCGCGTGCACGGCACTTCGACATCGCCCTCCGGCCCCTTGATCGTGGCGGAGGCTAGCTGGCCGTCGCTGCCGGTCAGGCCCGTCACCTGTCCGACTTGGAATTCCAGCTGCTTCATCTCTTGCATGGCATACATCTTGTTGACGCTGTCGGGCGCTGCCCGGAATTCGGGCCGCCGATGCACCAGCGTCACGCTCTTGGCCACCGGCTGCAGGTTCAGCGTCCAGTCGAGCGCCGAATCGCCGCCGCCGACGATGACGAGGTCATGGCCGCGAAAGTCCTCCATCCGGCGCACCGAGTAGAACACGCTCTTGCCTTCATAGGGTTCGATGCCTGGAATCGGCGGCCGTTTCGGCTGGAAAGAGCCGCCGCCGGCGGCAATCACCACAATTTTGGCTTCGAACACCTCGTTTTCGTCGGTAGTGACGCGGAAGCTGCCGTCCTCCAGCCTTTCCAGGCTCGAAACCATGCGGTTATAGGTGAATTCGGGCTTGAACGGCGCGATCTGCTCAAGCAGCTTGTCGACCAGACCTTGCGCCGAGATCGAGGGCCAACCCGGAATGTCGTAGATCGGCTTTTCCGGGTAGAGTTCGGCGCACTGCCCGCCGGGCCGGTCGAGTATGTCGATCAGATGGCACTTCATGTCGAAGAGGCCGAGCTCGAATACGGCAAACAGGCCGACAGGCCCTGCCCCGACAATGAGTACGTCCGTCTTGGTGATAGCGGTCATGAAGCATGCGCCTTTATGGGAAAACGGCGCGACACTGCATGACCATTGGTCCGCTGCCAAGCGGCAGCGGCAAAAATCGGCTTCAGCCTTGGCGGGCCGGCACGCGCACGACCAGCCCATCGAGGGCGTCGCGCACCTTGATCTGGCATGACAGCCGCGAATTCGGCTGGACGTCGTAGGCGAAGTCCAGCATGTCTTCTTCCATGGCTTCCGGCTCGCCGACCTCCGCCGTCCAGGCTTCGTCGACATAGACATGGCAGGTCGCGCAGGCGCAGGCGCCGCCGCATTCCGCTTCTATTCCCGGCACCGCATTGCGGATCGCATTTTCCATGACGGTCGAGCCGTTTTCGGCATCCACGTCAAAATGCGTGCCGTCATGGGCGATGAAGGTCAGCTTGGTCATTTGTCACCTGAAGGGAGTCTGAGCCGACATAATCACTCTGCCAGACAAGTCAACTGCGGCGCGAAAGCGCCGCTGCGTGGCGTTTTGGGAATAAGTTCTATCGGCTGATGGCGGCGACGAAGTCGCGCACTTCTTCGATCAGTGAGCCAAGGCGCTTCAGCGTGCTGGCGTCGTCGGGCCGGCATTCGATCGCACTGGCGCAATCGGCAATGGCGAAGGCGCCGACCCCGCGCGCCGAGCCTTTGAGCCCGTGCGCCAGTAGCAGCCGCTGCCTGACATCCGCATCGACGATCTTGTCGCGCACCGATAGCGCCTGCTGCACGAACAGTGCCAGCACCTCTTGCTCGAGGCTCCGATCGCCCATCGTCTGGCGCGCAAGATGCGCCAGATCGATCGGCCGCGCCCCAGCTGTCCCTGACACGTCACCGCCGGGCATCGAGAAGGCAATGCCGTTTTCGCCACGTATCACTTTGAGACTCCGTTCTTCGACCGCCGCAAAAAATAGGCGTATCCGGTGGACAACGGGTTAATGATTGACCCGGAAAAATGTCGCGATAACGGCGCCGGAATCACGGCTGTGTTAACCTTATATTTAAAGTTTTACGTATCGGACGGAATGCATGTTTTCTTTACCCCGCTGTGTCATTACGATACGACAGGTCCATTTTCAGCCTCCTGCGCGGGACACGCTAGGCAGAATCAATAAGCACAACCATAAGTCCCACGGCAGCTTGTACAGGGTAGCGAAGGCATGGCGAAGAAACCAACGACGACAAAAACGCTCGACAGCGACGTAGCCAGGGAACTCGAAAAGGCACTTGATATCGATCTGAGCGGCGATGCCGGCGGCGACTTCGACATCGCGGCATCCATGGAAGATCTGGAAGCGCAGATATCGCAAGCCGCCGACGAACTGGCGCGCGAAGGCCGCAGCCAGAACGAGGCGCCTGCCCCCGACCAGGCCCAGAATGCAGCACCCGCCGCCAATCAAAGCCAGAACCTAAATCCCGCGCCAAAAGCCAAGCCGGCTGAGTTGCGTCCCGTCGCAACGCGCAATGGCTCGCAGCCGCCAGCTTTCTCGCCGGCCAACGACGATCGTCAAAAAGACTATAAGACGCTCCTGCACACCCTCAACCGGCGCGCCTCGAACACGATCTATTGGGTCGTGGCTTTTGTTTCGCTGGCCTGGATCGCCGGCGCCGGTGGCCTCGCGAACCTGTTGTTCGGACCTGGCATCTGGAACATCCGCACCTTCGATCAGTTTTTCGCCCGTCCCGAGCTGATCGGCCTGGCGGTCGCGGCAATCGTGCCCGTCATCCTGTTCTGGGCATTCGCAGTGATGATTCGCCGCGCTCAGGAGATGCGCCTTGCCGCGCAGTCGATGACCGAGGTGGCCTTCCGTCTGGCCGAGCCGGAAAATCTTGCCCAGGATCGCGTCATGATGATCGGCCAAGCGGTTCGCCGCGAGGTGGCGGCCATGGGCGAAGGCATCGAACGCACGCTTGCGCGCGCCGTCGAGCTCGAAACGCTGGTTCACAGCGAGGTGAACCAGATCGAGCGCTCCTATTCGGAGAACGAGTCCCGCATCCGCTCGCTGGTCGACGGGCTGGGCAGCGAGCGCGAAGCGGTCGTCACCCATGCCGAGCGTGTGCGCGCCTCGATCACCGGTGCCCACGAGACGCTGAAGGACGAGATCAACGCCGCCAGCGATATCATTCGCGACAGCATTCTCAACGCCTCGACCAAGCTGTCGATGACGATCAACGAATCCGGCGACACGCTGATCGACAGGATCAACGGGAGCTCGATGTCGATCTTCGATTCGGTGGAAGGCCGGCTCGAATCGATCACCGACCGGCTGTCGACGTCGGGCGAGGCCTTCGCCAGCCTGCTCGACACCCGCATCGCCAAGCTGACGGACACCACCGATGGCCTGACGCGGTCGCTGACCGACCTGCTCGACGACCGCACGACCGGCATGGTGTCGCTGCTCGGCGGTGCCGCGCGCACACTCAATTCCGAATTCGAAGCCAGCCTCAACGGCATCGAGCGGACGCTTGCCGAACGTGGCCAGGCGCTGATCAGCGAGTTCCAGACCCGCGCCGAGGCGCTCGACACCGGTACGCAGAAGCTCAACGCCGCGCTGGAGGCTCGCGCACGCCAGATCAACGAGACGCTGGTCGAGCGTGCGCGCGAAATCGCCCACACCTTCCAGGATAGCAAGGAGACGCTGTCGGCGATGATCGATCAGGGCAAGACCCAGATCGGCGCCGACATGGCCGACATCATCTCATCGACCTCGACCATGCTCGAAGCCCGCGCCGGCGATTTCGCCGGGCGCATGGAAGCGGCGCGCCATGTCGTATCGCGATCGTTCGATACGGACATCCAGCGGCTTGCGGATGCTCGCGCCGGCATCGAGGAAGCCGTCGAAAACCACAGCCGCAAACTTTCCGAAAGCCGCGACCGGATGGCGGCGGCAATGCAGGCCGATCTGGCGAAGTTCGCCGAGGGCCGCGCCGAAATCGATGCGGCGGTGACCAACCAGGTGCAAAAGCTTGCCGAAGGCCGCGGCCTGATCTCGCGCGCCCTTGAAGAGGATCTGCGCAAGGTCAACGAATCGCGTGCAGCGATCGACGCTTCGCTGGGCAGCCATCTAGAAAGCCTTGAAGAGGGCCGCAACCGGCTCGCCCAGGCCTTGAACGAAGACTCTGGAAAACTCGTACAAGCCCGCACGATCATTGATGAAATGGTTGCCGGGCACGTCGGAAAGCTCGCCGAAGGCCGCAGCATTCTTTCGCGCGCGCTCGAGGCCGACCTCGGCAAGCTGGCAGACAGTCGCGCCAGCATCGACGGCCTTGTCGCCGGTCAAGTCGAAAAGATCGCCGAGGGTCGCGCCATACTCGCCAGTGCGCTGGAATCCGACATCGCCGGCATCAATGGCCTCATCGAGGCCCATTCGGCGAAATTGGCGCAAGACCGCAGCGGTCTTTCCCAGTCGCTCGAGAACGACCTGTCCGACATCAGAGGTCTGATCGCCGATCATTCGGGCAGGCTCGCCGATGATCGCAGCCTGCTTTCGAAGACGCTTGAAGACGATCTTGCCAAGCTGGCCGAAAGCCGGTCGAGCATCGACGGGCTGGTTGCCGGCCAGGTCGAGAAGCTTGCCGAAGGCCGCGATATCCTCAAGCGCGCGCTGGAATCGGACCTGAACGCGATCAAGGGCGTCATCGCTGGCCAGTCCGAAAAGCTGGCGGAAGACCGTGGCCAGCTGTCACGGGCACTGGAGAGCGACTTGGAGGCTGTGCGCGGCGTTGTCTCCGATCACATGAACAAGCTCGCGGAAGACCGTTCGACGCTGTCGAAGGCGCTCGAAGACGATCTCGCCAAGTTGGCCGAAAGCCGCTCGAGCATCGATGTGATGGTTGCCGGCCAGGTCGAAAAACTGGCAGAGGGCCGCGACATCCTCAAACGCGCTCTGGAAGCCGATCTGAGCACCGTCAAGGGCGTCATTGCCAGTCAATCCGAGAAGCTGGCGGAGGATCGCGGTCAGCTGTCGCGCGCACTGGAGACCGATCTCGAGACCGTGCGGGGCGTCGTCTCCGAACATATGAACAAGCTCGCCGAGGACCGTTCGGCCCTGTCGAAGGCGCTCGAGGACGATCTCGCCAGGCTGGCAGAAAGCCGGTCGAGCATCGACGGGCTGGTTTCCGGTCAGGTCGAGAAGCTGGCCGAGGGCCGCGACATCCTCAAGCGCGCGCTGGAAGACGATCTCGCCAAGCTGGCCGAAAGCCGCTCGAGCATCGACGGGCTGGTTTCCGGCCAGGTCGAGAAACTGGCCGAAGGCCGCGACATCCTCAAACGCGCTTTGGAGGCCGATCTCAACACAATCAGGGGCGCCATCGCCGACCAGTCGCAGCTATTAACCGACAATCGCGCACAGTTTTCGCGCGCCCTAGAGGCCGATCTCGGCAACGTCAACAGCCTTGTCGCTACCCACGCGGAGAAGCTCGTCCAGGACCGCTCGACCCTGTCGAAGGCGCTCGAGGACGATCTCGCCAAGCTGGCCGAAAGCCGCTCGAGCATCGATGGGCTGGTTGCCGGCCAGGTCGAGAAGCTTGCCGAAGGCCGCGACATCCTCAGGCGCGCTCTGGAAGCCGATCTGGAGAGGCTTGCATTGAGCCGCAGCGAGGTCGACGAGATTGTCGCCGGTCATGTCGGCAAGCTGACCGAGGGCCGCGACATGCTGACCCGCGCATTGCAGGACGATCTCTCCAGGCTCGCCGACACGCGCAAGGATGTCGACCGTTCGCTGTCCGGCCATATCGACCAGATCGCCGCCAGGAGCACCGACATCTCCGATGCCATCGCTGCCGACGTGGAAAAGATCGAGCAGGCGTTCAGCCGGCAGACAGGCATCATCGAGGAGCGCGCCAGCACCATGGAGCGGGCGCTGTCGACGGGTGTCGACAACGTTCGCAGTGTGCTCGAAAGAAGCGCGGTCTTCGTCGCCGGGGCGCTGCGCGAGAAGGTCATGGAAGTCACCAGCGCTCTGCATGAGCAGGCGGGCGCTGCATTCAGCGATGCCGACCGCAAGATCGCCGAGCGCGCCGAGCAGACCTCGGCCGCTCTGCTCGCCAGGGCGGAGGACATCGCCCGCACCTTCGAGGAGGCGGATCGTCGCCTCGCCGCCCGCGCCGAGGATACGTCGAGCGCACTGATTGCCCGCGCCGACGACACGTCGAACACCTTGCTCGCGCGCGCCCAGGAGACGGCCGATCAGCTGGCAACCCGAGCAAGTGAGATTGCCGGTACCTTCGACGCGGCGGACCACAGGCTGGTCTCTCGCGCCATCGAAACGGCCCAGTCGCTGGCTGCACGTGCCGGCGACATCTTGCGCAATTTCGAAACAGCTGACGAGCGGCTGGGCGTGCGCATCGGCGAATCCGCCGAAGCTCTCGCGGCACGTGCGTCGGATCTCGGCCGCATTTTCGATGCCGCCGACCAGCAACTTATTTCGCGCATTGCCGAAGGCTCCGAAGCACTTTCGGCACGTGCGTCCGAGATCGGCCGCATCTTCGAGGAGGCCGATCATCGCCTGGTGTCCCGTATCGCCGACAGCAGCACCGCAATCGGCGAACATGCCGACAACATTGTCGGTGCCTTCACCAGCACCGAGCAGCGGGTTGCCGAACGCGCCAGGCAGACTGGCCAGGAACTCGCCGTCCATGCCCGTGAAATCGAGCAGCTGCTTGCCGGTGCCGACGAACGCCTGGCCTCGAGTGCTGCCGCCACAGCGGCCCGCGTCGAGGAGCAGGTCGCCAGCGTCGAGAACCGCCTCGCCTACACTGCCGAGACAATGGGCCAAAAGCTCAACGAACAGGTCTCGAACGCCGAGGCGCAGTTAGTCTCGCGTGCCAACACGATCGCCGAAACCTTCACCGCGGTCGGCCAGCATATCGGCCAGAGCACCAACGACGCTGCAAAGACCATCGGTGCCAATACTCGCGAGCTCAGTACGATGCTTGCGGCACGTTCGGCCGAAATATCGAAAATCCTGGACGAGACGGCACGGCCTCTGGTCGAGCGCTTCGCCCAGGGCGGCTCCGAGCTGCAAAAGAGCATGGAAGAGGTCACCGAACGTGCGACAGAGAAGCTGCGCACTCAAAACGCCGCCCTCGTCGACGCCCTCGCCAGCCGCACGGCCGAAACTCTGTCGGCCGTCGAAGGCGCGCGCTCGACGCTTGCCGACAGCGTTGCCGACCTCATCGGCCGCATGACCGCCTCCAGCTCGCAGCTCGGTCAATTGATCGAGCAGGCGGCGACCAATCTCGGCCAGGTCGACGAACGCCTGACTGGGAGCACGCAAAGCTTCGCGGCGACCACGGAAAAGACCGCCCAGACTTTCGCCAGCTCGGCGCGCCTTGTCGATTCGAACACGACGCGGCTCACCGAGCTGTCGTCCTCGACCTTGCGCGAGGTTGCCTCTATCGCCACCAAGTTCGACGAGCACAGCCGGTTGCTGTCCAGCGCCTCGGATCTGCTGAGCTCGGCCCAGAGCAACCTCGAGCACACGCTCGAAAGGCAATCGTCGCTGGAGGACCTCGCCGTCGGCCTTGTTAAGAAGTCGGAAGATCTCGAACGGGTCATGCGCTCGTTCGAGAATCTGGTCGGCCAGACGCTGCAGAACGCCGAAGGCAAGACGCTGGAATCCGCCGACAAGATCCGTGCCGCGATTTCCGAAGTGGTCGATTCGGCTACCAAGCGCTTTGCCGATGCGACCGAGGAAATGCGGCGCACCGCCGGCTCGATCAAGAGCGAGCTCGACCTCACCCGAGCCGAGCTCAAGAAAGGCGTCATCGAGATGCCGGAAGAGGCAAAGGAATCAACCACGGCTATCCGCCGTGCCGTTTCCGAGCAGATCAACGCGCTGAAGGAACTTTCTGAAATCGTTGCCAAATCTGGCCGCAGCGCCGACAGTTCGGAACAGCGCAACCTGCGTCCGGCGCCGCAAGCGCCTGCCGCACGCGCCGCCGAGCCGCCACGCCGCCCGGCTCCGGCTCCGGAACAGCGCCATGCACCGCAGGCGCCTTCGGGCGAGACGGCGCTGCGCGGCACGCTCGACCTCGAACGTCCCGCAGACACAGCGCTGCGCCAGCGCGACCCCAACGGCCGCACGCCGCAAGGCGGCTGGGTGCGCGACCTCCTGACCGGTGCATCGCGCGAAGACGACGCCAAGCCGGCGGCGCCTGCCGAAGCGCCGCGCCCGGCTCCCGCTCCGCGTTCGCCGCTTCATGTCGTGGAATCGCTGAACTCGCTCTCCGTCGATATCGCCCGAGCCATCGATCACGATGCCTCGATCGAGCTGTGGAACCGATACCGGCGCGGCGAGCGCGACGTCTTCACGCGCCGTCTTTACACGCTGAAGGGCCAGCAGACGTTCGACGAGATCCGCCGCAAATATCAGTCGGAGGCGGAGTTCCGCGCTGCTGTCGATCGTTACTGCGACGATTTCGAAAAGCTGCTCAAAGACGTGTCGCGCAACGACCGCGACAACATCATGGCGCAGACCTACCTGACGTCGGATACTGGCAAGGTCTACACCATGCTGGCCCACGCCAGCGGCCGCTTGCATTGATCAGACGACAATGGAACATGAAAAAGGCGGGAAATTCCCGCCTTTTTCGCGCCGTGCTGATCTTGATCCTATCAACGCATGAAGCGACACCCCAGGATGCGTTCAAATGACGAGGCATCCTGCTCTATCTGTTGTTTAGCCGCATTTCTGCGGTGCCAACTAACACCATTGGGCAGAATGCTCTAGGGTCAAAAACCAAACACTCTGAACGACCGAATTCGACCCATTTTTGCCGTTCCGATATCGGGCCTCACCATCTCCAAGGCGGTACATTCACCCACTATTCGGCGAGAAAAATCTCGTTCCGATCAAAGCCGCCCTACTTCGTTGCAGCGGCTGCGGCTTCCCCCGGCGGCATAATCCGCATCATGAAAGCCGACACCGTTTCCCCGGGTTTGAACGGGCCGGGAACCTGATGGCTGACCGGCTTCACACTTTGGAGGAATGCCGCGATAGCCATGGCGTCATCCGCGGTGAGATGCGCAAAATCGCGCCAAGGCATGATCGGCGCCAGCATACGGCCGTCCGGCCGTTCGCCGGTCTGGATCGCGGTGACGATCTGCTCCGGGGTCCAGCTTCCGATACCGGTCTCCTTGTCAGGCGTGATATTGCGGGCGACAAAGACACCAAGACCAGGAATCTCGAAGCCCACATCTGAACCGCCAAGAAAGCGCGACATGTCGGGCTTCCCGAAGAAGTAACCGGGTGTGTGGCAGTCGCTGCAGCCGGCAATCGTAGCCAGATATTCGCCGCGCGCAATCTGTGTGTCGTCGGCCATGGCCGCGTAAGATGGCAGGGCAACAATTGACGCTGTCAAGAATGCAAGATGAATTAGTGTCCGAAACATTGCTTCCTCCCTGTGGTCTGTTCGTGGTTTGTCCGTCGACCTCCCGCGTCGTCAACTGGTCGCAATTCCCCGATTTGGCGACGTCGGGGACGTTAAATTTTAGCATGGCCAGGACGGATTACTATCAGCGATCAATTGGACCGTCGGCACTTGTCGTGTCCGGTTGAGCAACTGTTACGAAGCTCGCTAGCCGACGCAAAACGCCTTCGCCTTCTTTGGCGCAACGTGCTCGTCCTGGCAGATGAGCCGAACGGCAACCTACCACCCATCTCGGCCATTGGGGCAGTCAGATGATTGAGTTTGATCCTAGCTGCGCCCGGCAGTTCCGGCCGCGTCAGATCACAGTGTCCGTCCAGCGGACGATTTGCCCGGCCGCATCACCGAACGCCGCGTCGAGCGCGCCGACATAGGCCTGGTTGCCGCTGCCCGAAACGGGCGCGATGGCGCTAAACGTCTTCGAAGCGCGCACTTCGCCGTTGCGGTCGTTCAACAGGCGCACGAACAGCTCGACCTCGGCATGTTGGCCGCCATCGACACGCACCTCGAACGAGCGGATCTCGACGATCACCTGATAGTCGATTGCCAGCCCCTCGCCCGGCTTACCGACGCCGGTGAAGCTGCCCGAGCGCTGGAACGTCTCTGCCAGCCGCGCTTGTACGATCATCGGCAGCCGGTCGGCCCATTGCGCGCCCTTGAGATACTGGATCGATCGCGGCGATGGCTTGATGACGATGTTCTGGCTGTCCAGCGCCTTGAGCGCCGACGGCTGGGCGATGAGGATCTGGCGACGGCTGTGGGCACGCGCTTCCAGCGACGGCGCCGAAAGCTCGAACGTGTCCAGCGGTGCCGGTCCGCCGCCAGGCAAGGCCGCGCAGCTTGCAAGCGCAAGCGCCAGCAACACCGCCCCGCTCTTCAACCCACTCGATCTGATGCTGCCTGAACTGATCGACTTCAAACGCGATCCCCCCCGGATCGTGGAAACAACGCGTATCTGCAAGCTATGTTCTTGCTGTGGGCGGAGGCCGAAGTCAACGGCGTACCCTGCCGTCGAACTGCCGGACCTCGCCCTCGCCGCCGGACAGGATCCGCTGCGGGTTGCGGCTCAGATCGGTTACCGCCTCCTCGATGCGGGTGATCGAACGACGGCTGTCCTGGACCAGCGCTTCGACGTTTTGCAGCCCCTGTCCCGAGAATCGCGCCAGATTGTCGGTGATGGTACCGAGACGGGCGTTCAGCGTGTCGGCGACCTGCTTGAACGATTTCAGCGTCGCTCTCGCGTCGGCCATGACGCCGTCGGCCTGGCCGGAGCCGAGCAGTTTGTCGACCTTGGCAAGAATACCGTCGACTCGCACCGAGGCATCGTTGAGGCGTCCTGCGAGCTGGTGCGCGTCTTTGATGGTTTCATCGATGTCGTCGGCTCGGTTGGCGAACTTGTTGGTCACCTTGGCGATGTCGGCGGCAGCCTCGTTGGCGTTTTCGCTGGCCTTCTGGATGTTGGCCAGCGCGGTGCGAACCTCAGCCGGATCGATGCCGTCGAGAACGCCGTCGACCTTGGCCAGCGTGCCTTGCGTCTTCTGGGCGAAGTCGTTGATCGAGCCGACCGCAGTGTCGACGTTCTTGATGACCGTGTCGAACTGCTTGCTGGTTTCCTTGAGGTTGGAAGTGACCGTGTCGACATTGGCGACGATGCTCTTGATCTGGTCCTTGTCGACGGCGTTGAGTAGCCCTTCCGCCGCCTTCAGAGTGCCGTCGAGCTTGCCCGAAACACCCTTCAATTCGTCCGCCAGCGAGCTGACGCTGGCCAGGAACTTGTCGACCCCGTCCGAATTCCTGGCCAGTGCATCGGAGAAGGTCTGGACATTGTTGACCGTCTGCGTCAGCGGCCCGCGAACGTCCTTGGTGAAGCCTTCGAGCTCCGAAAGGACCTTGTCGGCGCGGGTGAAGATGTTCTGCGCCGTCTGCAGCAGATTGGTGACCGCCGACGGGTTGGCAACGATCTCAGCGACACGGCCTTCCTTTTCCGCCTCGTCGAGGAGTTTTGGCTCCTTGGGGTCGGCGCCCTTCAGTTCGATATTGGCCTGGCCGGTGAGGCCGGCAAGCCCGATATCGGCCTGCGTCGACTTGGTGATCGGCGTATTGCGGTCTATTTCGGTGTCGGCGATGGCAGCGGTCGGATTGTCGACGTCGATATAGACACGGCGCACGTCGCCGACTTTGACGCCGTTGAACAGCACGAAGCTGCCACGGCCGAGCCCCGAAGCCGACCCTGGAATGCGCACGCGCAATATGGTCGTCTCACCCTTGTCGCCGATCGCCGCCGTCCAATAGACGAAAGCGAAAGCCGCGAGGATGGCGGCCAGCGTGAAAATGCCGACAATGACGTAGTTGGCCCTGGTTTCCATTGCTCACTTATGGCTATGCGCGCGCCGCAAGATCAAGTTGCCGGGCGCGTTTTCCGCGGAAATAGGATTTTACCCAGGGTTCCTCGCTCCTGAGCATGTCGTCTATCGTGCCCTCGACCAGCACTTTCTTTTTGCCAAGCACCGCCACGCGGTCGCACGCGGTAAACAGCGTGTCGAGATCGTGCGTGACCATATACACGGTCAAATCCATCGTATCGCGCAGCTTGACGACCAATTCGTCGAACTCAGCCGCGCTGATCGGGTCAAGGCCGGAAGTCGGTTCGTCGAGGAAGACGATATCCGGGTCGAGCGCCAGAGCGCGCGCCAGCGCAGCACGCTTGATCATGCCGCCGGAAAGCTCGGAAGGGAATTTCTGCGCCGCGTCCGGCGGCAGTCCGACCAGCTCGACCTTGAGCATGGCCAGTTCGTCCATCAGCTTCTTCGGCAAATCGAGATATTCGCGCATCGGCACCTGGACGTTTTCGAGGACGGTCAGCGCCGAAAAAAGCGCGCCGTGCTGGAACAGCACGCCAAGCCGCATGTCGATGCGAAGGCGCTCCCTTTCGCTTGCCTTCTCGACGTCGACGCCGAACAGTTTGATTGTTCCCGATTGCTTGCGCGTCAGGCCAAGGATGGTGCGCAAGAGAACAGATTTGCCGGCACCGGAGGCACCGACGAAGCCGAGAATCTCCCCGCGCCAGATATCGAGCGACAATTTGTCGAGAACGACTTGGTCGGCGAACGACACCGTGACGTCGTGCGCCGACAGCACGATCTCGTCCTCTTTGGCTTTCTCCGCCACCTTGGTCGTGTTTGTGCCCGGCAGCGCCATGTCAGAACTCGATCGCTGCATAGAACATGGCGAAAAGCCCATCGAGGATAATGACCACGAAGATCGACTTCACCACTGAGGCGGTCACATGCTGGCCAAGCGATTCGGCGCTGCCGCCAACCTTCATGCCCTCGACCGAGGCAATTATGCCGATGATCATGGCCATGAAAGGCGCCTTGATCAGGCCGGCAAAGATGGTGCTGAGGTCGATTGCGACACGCAGCCGGTCAATGAACGCTGCCGGTGCAATATCGGAGTAGAGCCATGCAGCCAAAATGCCGCCGCCCAGCGCGGCAAAGTTGGCGATGATCGTCAGGCAAGGTAGCGCGACGACCAGCGCGACCAGCCGCGGAAACACCAGCACGCCGATTGGATTGAGGCCGATCACTTTCAGCGCATCGACCTCCTCGCGCATCTTCATCGAGCCGATCTCGGCGGTGATCGCGCTACCGGAGCGGCCGGCGATCATGATCGCCGTCATCAGCACGCCGAGCTCGCGCAGGATCAGCACGCCGACCAGGTCGACGACGAAGATATCGGCGCCGAAATAGCTGAGCTGATAGGCGCCTTGCTGGGCGACGATCGCACCGACAATGGCCGACATCAGCACAACCACCGGTATGGCGCCAACGCCCATGCGATCGATCTGGTTGAAGATCGCCGCCATGTTGACGGCATGGCCGCGGCCAAGCTTCATCTGCGAGCCGCGTATCGTGGCGCCGAGGATGTTCATTGCGGCCAGGAAATCGTCGCGCATCTCATAAACGCGCCGGCCAACCGCCTCGAGCCCGCGAATGATGAAGTTGGGCGGCTTTGCCGGACCTGATTCGGGCTCGCGTCGAACGGCGTCCCCGACGGCGCCAAGCAGGATCGAGGCGATCTCGCTCTGCCCCTGCATCGTGATCTCGACGCCCTTCTTTTCGAAGCTGCTGACCAGGCGGTCGATCAGCCATGCTCCGGCAGTGTCCATCTTCTCGATTTGTGAGAGGTCGAGCGCCAGCGTCTTGAAGCCGCCGCGCTGCTCGATCTTGCGCATCTCGGCATCGACCAGCGCCACGGTGCGTGTCGTCCAGCTTCCCGAGAAAGCGCAGCCGAGAACGCCGCCCTCCTCGCCGATCGCGATGCGCGGCTGGTGGTCGGGCTCCTTGGCAGGGCCGCTTGCGTCGCGTTTGCGGATGGTCAACATGGCGTCCTGTTTAGCCTGACGGGGCCGACCTGTCGATTTGCCGATATCCTCCTTGTTGCACAGCCGGAGCAGAAAAATATGGCGCGTGTCATTTCGGTCGAGGCCGAGCGCTTTCCTATTGCCGGGACCTTCACCATTTCGCGCGGCTCGAAGACCGAGGCTGAGGTGATTTCCTGCGCCATCAGCGAAGACGGCCATACCGGGCGCGGCGAATGTGTCCCTTACAAGCGCTATGGCGAGACCGTGGAGGGTGTGCGCGACGCGATCGAGGCGATGCGCGGTGAGATCGCGGGCGGCATCAGCCGCACCGCCCTGCTCGGTGCCATGCCTGCGGGTGCGGCACGCAATGCCATCGATTGCACGCTCTGGGACCTGGAATCGAAGATCAGCGGAACACCGGTGGCGCATATGATACGAACCGTTCCGTTACGGGCGCTTGAGACGGCGTACACACTGTCGCTCGCCGAGCCCGAGGCGATGGCGGCGCAAGCCCGCGCCAACGCCCAGCGCCCGCTGCTCAAGGTCAAGATCGGCGGCGACAACGACATCGCCCGCATCCGTGCAGTGACGGCGGCGGCACCCGACAGCCGAATCATTCTCGACGCCAATGAGGGCTGGAATGACGACAATATCGTCGCAAACCTCGCCTTTGCCGCCGAGCACGGTATCGCCTTGATCGAACAGCCGCTGCGGGCGGGACATGACGGTATTCTTCGCCACATCGCGCATCCGGTGCCGATCTGCGCCGACGAAAGCGTGCACGAGGCGAAGGACCTCGACGCGCTTGTCGGCCTCTACGACGCCATCAACATCAAGCTCGACAAATCGGGTGGCCTGACCGCAGCACTCGTGCTTCGCGACCGCGCCCGCGAACTGGGTCTTGGCGTCATGGTCGGCTGCATGGTCGGCACATCGCTTGCGATGGCGCCGGCCGTGCTGTTGGCGCAGGATGCCGATTTCGTCGATCTCGACGGTCCGTTGCTGCTAGCCTGCGACCGCGTTCCAGGTCTCGTCTACCAAGGTTCGCTGGTGTCACCGCCCGAGCCAGCGCTGTGGGGCTGAACGCGCGGCAAGCCCGATCAGCGCCAGGCCCGTCAGGGCGATGGGGATCATCGCAAAGAAGCCATTCGCGCCGAAGCGATCGTAAAGAGGACCTGAAATCAGCGTTGCCACTGCCATGAAGAAGCCGTTGGAGAAATAGGCAATGCCTTGCGCCGCCCCGGTGCGTTCTTCCGCGATTGTCTCACCGATCATCTTTTGCAGGCCGATCAGCACCAGCGCCACCGAGACGGCGTGCAGTGTCTGGATCGCGAAGAACCCGCCAACGCCAAGCCCGAGCGGCCAGATCAGGGGGAAAGCAATCCAGCGCACGATCGCGCCTATCCCGGCAATCAGCATGATCGAGACGACCGAGAAGGAGGCGAAAGCCCGGGTGAAGACGACGAACATGCATATCTCGGCGACGACGCCCCACCCCCACAGCAGCCCGACAACCGAATCGCTGATGCCGATCGACTTCCAGTATATCGACACGAAGCCGTAGAGAAATGCGTGGCTGGCGGTGATGATGCCGACGCCGGTCGAAAAGTAGAGGAAGTACCGGTTGAGGAGTTTCGGTGCCGATTGCTGGATGTCGGCGGCTGAAAGCGGCGAGGCGCGGCGCGGACGGCCGAGGCGCGGCGCAATCAGTCCGGCGGCTAGCGCGGCGCATAACGACACGAAGATGATCACTGGGACAGCCTGGGCACCGCTCGCCGACAGGATGAAACCGCCGGCGAGATTGGCGCAGAGATAGGAGATCGAGCCCCATTTGCGCATGCCGGCGTAGTTCGAGCCGAAGCGGCGAACACCTGAAAGGGCGAGCGAATCGGCAATCGGCGAATGCGGCGTCCAGACGACCGTCAGCGCCAATGACACGGCAAGTACCATTGCGTAGGTCGGCGGCAGGAAGTAACCGGCCGACAGGATCAGCGATGCGGCGACCAGCGCGACATAGACATTGGCGCGGTCGCTCGCTTTGTCTGCCAGAGCGGTAAGAAAAGGCGTCGTCGCCACGCGCAGGAACATCGGCGCAGCGAGGATCACGGCTATCTGCTCGGCATGGAACCCCTTCGCCTGCAGCCACAGCGGGAAATAGGGCACATGCGTTCCGAGCGGAACGAAGAGCGTGAAGAAGATCAAGCTCATGCGCAGTTCGAAATGGCGTGGCTTGACGAGCTGTTCGGGCGAAAGCGGCGGCAGCGAGGACATTAACAGGCGATCCGTCGGCACGGCATTCAGCCGGGTCGGCCCACCACACCAGCCGCTGCATAACACGGCGAAAAAGTGGATGAAACCGCTGGACTAACCGATTAAAGCGAGGTGAGGCCGGGTTTGGTCAAGCCGCCTGGACTGCCCTGCCCTTGATGTCGATCGGCACGAGCACCTCGCTGCCGACCGGAGTCTCCGGCAGGACATGCGCCCAATGCAGTATCTCCATCCGGCCGTCAAAATGCTCGACCACCGCCGTGCAGCTCTCCACCCAATCGCCGGTGTTGATGTACTGCACGTCCTCGTAGCTTTCGATCGCCGCATGGTGGATGTGCCCGCAGATCACGCCGTCGACATGCGAGCGGCGCGCCTCCTCGCTCAGCACGGTCTGGAACGAGCCGATGAAATTCACCGCCTTCTTGACCTTGACCTTGGCCCAGGACGAGAACGACCAGTAAGGCAGGCCGAGCACTTGGCGCAGGCGCGTGATGACGCGATTGACCAGCATCGCCGCGTCATAGGCATAGTCGCCTAGATAGGCCAGCCAGCGCGCATTGTGGACGACGGTGTCGAACTGGTCGCCATGGATGACAAGAAGGCGTTTGCCATCGGCGGTCTCGTGGATGGCGCGATCGGCGACGACAATGCCGCCGAAATGCACACCTTGGAACTGCCGCGCGAACTCGTCATGGTTGCCGGCGATGTAGGTGATGCTGGCGCCCTTGCGCGCCTTGCGCAGCAATTTCTGGACCACGTCATTGTGGCTCTGCGGCCAGTGCCAGCTCCGTCTCAAGCGCCAGCCGTCAACGATATCGCCGACGAGATAGATGATATCGGCATCGTGATGGCGCAGGAAATCGATCAGGAACTCGGCCTTGGCCGCCTTCGATCCGAGATGGACGTCGGAGATGAACATGCTGCGGAAAGTGCGGGGCTCTGCGCCGGACATCATTTGTCACCGTTGCTTTCGCGTGAGGCTATGCCCCGATTCATGCAACAACCGTATGACGGTTGCGATTGGTCCAGCCATACGGGTAGGTTGACGCGGCAATCAGAGGAGAAAATCACCATGGACCTCGGTATTCGCGGCAAGAAGGCCATAGTCTGCGCCTCGAGCAAGGGGCTGGGACGCGGTTGCGCCATGGCGCTGGCCGAGGCAGGCTGCGATCTGGTCGTCAACGGCCGCAACGCCGACGTGCTGGCCAAAACCGCCGCTGAACTGCGCGAGAAATTCGGCGTCAGCGTGACCGAGATCGTCGGCGACGTATCCAAACCCGACGTCCAGAAGGCGCTGCTTGCCGCCTGCCCCGATCCCGACATCCTCGTCAACAACAATGGCGGTCCGCCGCTTCGCGATTTCCGTGCGCTCGATCGCGAAAACATCCTCGAGGGCGTCACCCAGAACATGGTGACGCCGGTCGAGCTGGTTCAGGCCGTGATCGACGGCATGGCGGCGCGCGGCTTCGGCCGCATCGTCAACATCACCTCGCTGTCGGTCTATGTTCCTATCCCCGGCCTCGACCTGTCGTCCGGCGCGCGCGCCGGCCTCACTTCGTTCCTGGCCGGCGTCGCGCGGACGGTGATCGACCGCAATGTGACGATCAACAACATGCTGCCGGGCAAGCTCGACACCGACCGGCTGCGCGGCCCGCACGAGGCCGGCACGCCCGAAGATCCGGCCGCCGCCGCCGCGCGCAAGGCGCGCATCAGCGCCGACGTTCCGGCCAAACGGCTCGGCACGCCGGAGGAATTCGGCCAGATCTGCGCCTTCCTGTGCTCGGTTCACGCCGGTTACCTGACCGGACAGAACATACCGGTCGACGGCGGCCTCTACGTCAGCGCGTTCTGAACAGCGGAGAGGAAAAGACCTGAATAGCGCGGCAGGATTTTAGCACAACTAACTGAAACAAATCGATTTTACTCGTTTCGCAAGGCAAAATGGCGGTTGCGTCATTTGGCATCGTGAAAAACCAATTCTGCATGTTAAAAGGCTTCAAGGCAGGATTGCAGGGAGGCGGCCGTCATGACAGGCGAAAGCAAGAAGGCGGCGCGATCCGACCTGGACGAAGCAGCGCTCTACTTCCACAAGCACCCCCGGCCCGGAAAGCTTGAAATCCAGGCGACGAAGCCGCTCGGCAATCAGCGCGACCTGGCGCTTGCCTATTCGCCGGGGGTCGCCGCCCCCTGCCTTGAAATCCGCGACGATCCGGCAACTGCCGCTGACTATACAGCCCGCGCCAATCTTGTTGGCGTCGTTACCAACGGTTCGGCGGTGCTGGGCCTCGGCAATATCGGTCCGCTCGCCTCTAAGCCGGTGATGGAAGGCAAGGCCGTACTGTTCAAGAAGTTCGCCGGCATCGACGTCTTCGACATCGAGATCGATGCACCGGGCATCGAGCGCATGGTCGAGACGATCTCGGCGCTGGAACCGACCTTCGGCGGCATCAACCTGGAAGACATCAAGGCGCCCGAATGCTTCGAGGTCGAGGAGCAGTTGAAAGCGCGCATGGGCATACCGGTCTTCCATGACGACCAGCACGGCACCGCCATCATCGTCGCCGCCGCCGTGCTCAATGGGCTGGAATTCGCCGGCAAGTCCATCTCCGACATCAAGATCGTCACGTCGGGCGCAGGTGCCGCGGCGCTTGCGTGCCTCAACCTTCTGGTCTCGCTCGGCGCGCGGGTCGAAAACGTCTGGGTCACCGACCGGTTCGGCGTCGCCCATAAGGGCCGCGTCGAGGAGATGGACCGCTGGAAAGACCCCTATGTGAAGGATACCGAAGCGCGCACGCTGGCCGACGTTCTGCCCGGCGCCGACGTGTTTCTCGGCCTGTCTGCCGCCGGCGTGCTGAAGCCGGAATTGCTTCACCATATGGCGCCCAAGCCGCTGATCCTGGCGCTGGCCAACCCCAATCCCGAGATCATGCCGGAAGCGGCACGGGCAGCACGGCCCGACGCGATGATCTGCACGGGCCGCTCCGATTTCCCCAATCAAGTCAATAACGTACTCTGTTTTCCTTACATCTTCCGTGGCGCGCTGGATTGCGGCGCAAGCGCCATCAACGAAGAGATGAAGATGGCCGCCGTGCGAGCGATTGCAGCGCTCGCCCGCGAAGAGCCATCCGACGTTGCCGCGCGTGCCTATTCCGGCGAGACGCCGATCTTCGGTCCGGAGTTCCTGATCCCCTCGCCTTTCGACCCGCGACTGATCCTGCGCATCGCCCCTGCCGTCGCCAAGGCAGCCTGCGAGAGCGGCGTCGCGACCCGTCCGATCACCGATTTCGCCGCCTATATCGACAAGCTGAACCGCTTCGTCTTCCGCTCCGGCCTAGTCATGAAGCCGGTATTCTCGATGGCCAAGACGTCGAGCGCCAAGCGCGTCATTTATGCCGACGGCGAGGACGAGCGCGTGCTTCGCGCCGCGCAGGTCGTGCTCGAGGAAGGCATTGCCGAACCGATCCTGATCGGCCGCCCGCACGTCATCGAGGTGCGGTTGAAACGCTATGGGCTGCGCATCAAGCCCGGCGTCGATTTCGGCTTGATCAACCCGGAAGACGATCCGCGTTACCGCCATTATGTCGATCTCTTGATCGAGCTTGCCGGCCGCCGTGGCGTGACGACGGAAGCGGCGCGCACCATGGTGCGCACCGACAATACGGTGATCGCCGCCCTTGCCCTGAAGCGCGGCGACGCCGACGCCATGGTCTGCGGCCTCGAAGGCCGTTTCGAGCGCCATTTGCGCAACGTGACGCTGATCATCGGGCCGCGCGCCGGCATTAGGGATCGCGACCTGTCGACGCTTTCCATGCTGATTTCGCAGCGCGGCATCATTTTCCTCACCGACACCCATGTCTCCGTCGATCCGACCGCCGAGGAGATTGCTGAGATGACCGTTTTGGCGGCCGAGGAGATCCAGCGTTTCGGCATCGAGCCCAAGGCAGCGCTGCTGTCGCATTCGGATTTCGGCTCCCGCGATTCGCCAAGCGCCATGAAGATGCGACAGGCGGCAGCGATCCTGGCGCGCATCGCGCCCGACCTGCAATGCGACGGCGAGATGCATGCCGACTCGGCGCTATCGGAACAGCTGCGCCAGCGCGTCTATCCGCATTCGCGGCTGAAAGGCGAAGCCAATCTGCTGGTATTCCCCAATCTCGATTCGGCGAACATCACGCTGACGGCACTGCGCACGATGATGGACGCGCTGCATGTCGGCCCGATCCTGCTCGGCACCGACAGCCCGGCGCACATATTGACGCCGTCGGTGACGTCGCGCGGCGTCGTCAACATGACGGCACTGGCCGTGGTCGAAGCCGCGCACAAGGCGCAGGCAATCGTTGAACTGGGCTAGCCATGGGCTTTGTCAGACTGGCTTGAACCGCAAATGCCCTGTCTGCCTGAAAGCAAACAAAGTGTCTTCTTCCCTGGCGCCGCCGCCGATATTGTGAATGACCAGCCTTCTTGTCGGCACCACAGTGGAGCGATTGGACGACACGATGGCAATATGTGACAGGTTGCCGGGCAGCATCTGGGCGACGAGATCCCCAGGTCGATAGTCGGCGGGGTCTTGGCTGACGGGCAAGGCAGCACCGCGCCGCTCGAAATAGACCGCAAGATTGGGCACACGGCGGTGGTCGATGTTGCGGTCGGGCGCTTTCAGGCCCCAAGCCTTCGGATAGGCGGCAAAATTGGCCCGCATATCCTCATGCACCAATTTTTGCAGGTCGAGATCGAAGGCGCGGCGATAGGCGCGGATCACGACATCCGTGCACACACCCCGCTCGGGCTCAACGTCCCCGCCCGGATAGGCCAGGCGTGTATAGGTCGGATCGTACAGCGTGGTGACGCCGATCTGCTCACGGGCAGCTTCGACCAATCTGGTGCCCCAATCCGGCCTAATGGGCTTTTCCTGCGCCATGGCGACCGGCATCGCCAGGCACAAAAGACCAAATTGCACCGTGGCTCGACGGGTAATCGCGTCATGCCAAGCCTCCGGGCATTACTGAATCCAGGCATTCTTCTGGGCGAATACGCCTTTTTCGTGCAACGCCAGGATGTCGCGGTTCTGGCTCTGTCCGAATACGTCGTGGGGCGTAGTCAATATGACAGCATTGGTCGTGGTCGAAGCCGCGCACAGGCAAGCCATCGCGCATTTGGGCTGAAGCCGGAATCGGCGGTATGCTAAACAAACGGTTAACCGCAAGCGCGGTAGCTTTCTGAACGACAGGCAGGCGGAGTTTCGGAGGGATGACGGGCGCAAGTTGCAAGCTGACGCGGGCCGCCGCGCTGCTCGGTGCCCTGCTACTGTGCGACATCGCCGTCACTCAGGCGCAGGCCGCCTCCCGCCTCTGCCGCCAGCTTGAAGCCGATCTTGCTGCCGCTTCTCGTGGTGGCGGCGGCAAACCGGCCTTGCTCAGGAAATATGACGACGCGATCGCCCGGCAGCGCCAGCAGATTTCAAAGGCCGTCAGCCAATCCAGCAGCGCCGGCTGCGGCTTTTCGCTGTCTCGCCGCAACGCCAACGTATGCGCGGCACTCGACGCCACCATTGATCGCATGGCTGCCAATCTCGACGACTTGCAGGCCAAGCGCGCTGAGCTTGACAGCGGTGGTTCGCGACGCGATCGCGCGCGCATATTGACCTCGCTTGACGCCAATGGCTGCCGCGACGAAGCGGCGCCATCAAAGCCCGCACCGGTTCGCGAAGCCAGCGATGAAAACGGCAACGGAAACCTGCTCGAGCAGCTTTTGGGCAGTGAATCCGATGCGCCCGACCAGCGTGAAGAGCCCAGCCAGGCTGAAGAGCTAAGTCAGCCGGGCAACATCCGCACCCTGCTCAACAACGCCGACATGGGCCAGCCGCGAGGAGAATTCCGCACCATGTGTGTGCGGACCTGCGACGGTTATTTCTTCCCGATGTCGAATGCTGCCTCGCTCGGCGATTTCGAGCGCGACCAGAAGAATTGCGAATCGAGCTGCCCCGGCACCGAGATGCAGGTTTTCTACACGCGCGGCATGAACAGCGATTCGGCGTCCATGACGTCTTCGGTGACCGGCAGGCCTTATATCGAACTGCCGACGGCCTACCTCTACAAGCAGTCCGACATGCCACGGCCGCCGGCCTGCGGCTGCAATGCCGCGCAGAATTTCGAAATCATCGCCGGCAACCCGCCCAGCCCGGAACGATCCGAAGCGAACGTGGAGACCACTCCGTTCATTCCGGTGCCGGTTGCCAGGCCTGATCCGGGCGCCGACCCGGAGACCTTGGCCAACGCGGAAGGCGGCCTCGACCGTGAGGCGATCAGACGCCTTGCCGTCAAACCCGTGCCTTCGCTGACGTCCCTGCCGCCGCCCGAACAGCGCAAGGTCAGGGTCGTCGGGCCAACGTTCCTTCCCGACCCAGCAGCGGCAACAGATCTGCAAGCTCCGGACCCGAAGGCTGTCCCGTAAGCGCCAGCCTCAGCGGCATGAACAGCGCTTTGCCCTTACGGCCGCTCGCCGCTCGGATTTTGCCGGTCCAGTCTTTCCAGACGGTGCCGTTCCAAGGCTCCTCCGGCAGCAGTTCGAACGCCTGGCGAAGAAAGTCGCGGTCATCGTCGGAAAACTCCGCCGGCTCCTCTGGACCGTCGCGAAGTGTGCGCCACCAGATCGCCGCATCGGCCAGCCTGTCGAGATTGCCGCGCACCGCCAGCCAGAAAGGCTCGGCCTGTTCGCCAGAGATGCCGAGCACGATCAGCCGGTCGCGCGCCTCGGAAAAGGGCATGTGGTGCAGCAGCGTGCGGTTGAGCACGAAGAGCTCGTCCGGATCGAATTTGGCGGCGGATTTCGATGTTGCCGCCGGATCGAAGCGCTCGGCAAGTTCAGCCATCGTCGGCACCGCCACGACGTTTTCCGAGGTACCGACGAGTACCGCCAGCGAAGCGACCGCCATTGGCTCTATGCCGCTCTCACGCAGGCTCTGTATGGACAGCGCGCCGGTGCGCTTGGAAAGCCCCTCGCCTGATGCTGTTGTCAGAAGATTGTGGTGGCCGAACACCGGCGGCTCGGCGCTGAGCGCCCGGAACAGGGCTATCTGGACGCCGGTATTGGTGACGTGGTCGTCGCCACGAATGACATGGCTGACGCCCATGTCGATGTCGTCGATCACCGAAGGCAGTGTGTAGAGATAGGTGCCGTCCTCGCGCCGCAGAACGGGATCTGAAAGCGAGGCGAGGTCGACGGTCTCCTCGCCGCGCACCAGGTCGTTCCAGTGGATTTCGGTGCGCTCCGGCTGCAGCGGATCGCTGCTGAAGTTGGGCAGCAGAAAGCGCCAGTGCGGCCGCCGGCCATCGGCCTCATATTCCGCGACCTGCTCGGGTGCCAGCGTCAGCGCCTCGCGGCCATAGACTGGCGGCAGGCCACGCGTGCGGCGCACCTTGCGCCTCAGGTCGAGCTCTTCAGGCGTCTCATAGCAGGCATAGACGAGGCGGGCCTCCTTCAGCCTTTCCAGTGCGGCATCATAGATTTCGACCCGCCGCGACTGATACTCCGTGGCATCGGGGAAGATGCCCAGCCAATGCAGGTCATAAAGGATGGCGTCGGAAAATTCCTGCGTCGAACGGGCAACGTCGGTATCGTCGAAGCGCTGGATGAAGCGGCCCTTGTTCTTGATGGCGAACAGCCAGTTGAACAAAGCGGTGCGCGCATTGCCGATATGGATGCGGCCGGTCGGTGACGGGGCGAAACGGACGGTAACTGTCATGAGCGGGGCGTACCGGATGGTTTTGCTGTTGACAAGACGCGCCCCCGCGCTCTGCGGCAGACATAGAACATGACGAAGACGAAGAAAAGACGGCAGCGCCGCGCGTCCATTAAGACGCGCCGCGCCGTAACCGTCAGATCACCAGGCCCTTGGTCAGCTCGAGCGCCTGGCGTTCGAACAGCCGGCGGTAGATGCCGCCTTGCAGCCGGATCAGTTGGTCATGCGATCCCTCCTCGACAATGCGGCCGCGATCGAACACCAGAAGCCTGTCCAGCGCGCGCACGGTCGACAGCCGGTGGGCGATGACCAGCGTCGTGCGGCCGACCATCAAGCGCTCCATCGCCTGCTGGATCAGCACCTCCGATTCCGAATCGAGGCTCGACGTTGCCTCGTCCAGGATGAGGATGCGCGCATCGGCGAGGAAGGCGCGTGCGATTGCAACACGCTGACGCTCGCCGCCCGACAGCTTTACGCCACGCTCGCCGACCAGCGTGCCATAGCCTTTCGGCAAATCGGCGATGAAGTCATGCGCGCTGGCCAAGCGCGCCGCGTGTTCGATCTCGGCCTGCGTGGCGCTCGGCCGGGCATAGGCGATGTTTTCAGCCAGCGACCGGTGGAACAGGATCGGCTCCTGCTGGACGATCGCGATCTGTGCGCGCAGCGACGCCTGCGCGACATTGGCAATATCCTGGCCGTCGATCAGGATATTGCCCGCAGTCACGTCATAGAGGCGCTGGATCAGCTTGACGAATGTGGTCTTGCCGGAGCCCGAATGGCCAACCAGCCCGACCCGCTCGCCCGGCGCGATATCCACCGAAAAGTCGCGATAGAGCGGCAAGCGATGGTTGCCGTAGTGGAACGTGACATTGTCGAAGGTGATACGGCCATCGGTGATCCGGATCGGTTTGGCGCGGGGCCGATCCTCGATGCCGAGTGGTTCGGACTGGAAGTCGACCAGTTCCTCCATATCGTTGATCGAGCGCTGCAGATTGCGGATATGCGTGCCGATGTCGCGCAGATAGCCTTGCAGCACGAAGAATGAGGTCAGCACGAAGGCGACGTCGCCGGCGCTCGCCTGCCCCCACGACCACAAAAGCAGTGAGAACCCAATGACCGCTGCCCTCAAAAGCAGCAGCATCGTGCCTTGCGTGGTGCCGTTGACGGTGCCGCGCACCCAGGTGCGCCGCGTGCGTGCGCGCCATTTGGCGACGACGTCGGCAAGCCGTGTCTCCTCGCGCTCCTCGGCGCCAAAACCCTTGACCACGGCATTACAGCTCACCGCATCGGCCAGCGAGCCGCCAAGCCGCGTATCCCACGCATTGGCAAGCCTTGCCGCGGGGGCGACATAGCCGAGCGACAGCATCGTCGTCACGGCGATGAACAGCACCGAGCCCGTCGCGACGACCGCGCCCATCAGCGGCCAGAACCAGCCGAGCAACAGCGTCGAGCCGACAAGCATGACGACCGACGGCAGCAGCGCGATCAGGATCGTGTCGTTGAGCAGGTCGAGCGCCCACATGCCGCGCGTTATCTTGCGCACCGTCGATCCGGCGAAGCTGTTTGCGTGCCAGTCGGTGGAGAAGCGCTGGACGCGGTGGAAGGCATCGGCGGCGATGTCGGCCATCATCTTCAGGGTCAGTTCGACGATGGCCATGAAGGCGAGATTGCGCAGCACGACACCGGTGAGCGCCAGGGCCACCAGCATCGAAAAGGCAGCCGTCGCGGCATTCCATGCGACATCGTCGGCAGTGGCACTGCTGGCAACGGCGTCGACCAGCCGGCCGGAATAGAGCGGCGTCAGCACGTCGGCCAGGGTCGACAGCAGGAATGTGGCCATGATCAGCGAAAGCCGCCACGGCTGGCGCCGCCAATGACTGAGCGTAAAACCAAGAACGCTGCGAAAGGCGCCCGCGCGCAAATCTATTCGAAAACGAGCCATGATGTCATTCGGGCGCAAACGAGCCCGATCCCGGAAAGGTCGAAATTGAAAAAACCGCGTCGGGCGAATTAGCACCCAAGGAAAGCGGAGGTTCGGCACATTTGGCGGCTCGCCCGAATACGGGCGGCGACCGGCATCGACGAACGCCTGTTCTCAGCTCGGCTTCGCCGCAAAGGTAAGAACCTTCGGGCTCACCGATTGGGACCTAGGCTTCGCGGCCTCGCATAACGATGTCAAATCCTGGCATTTCGGTCCTCCCCAAGGGGATCGCGGAAAGGCGTTTATAGAGACGCCTCAACGCCGCGCCAAGTCAGTAGATGGTCGAAAGGGCATCTGGTCCAACCAGTGAGACGATTTTGCAACAACGGTCGGTTGTGCGCTGCCTCTGTTCAGGCTGCCGGGACGCGGTCGGCGCATATAGCGGCCGTCGGTGGAAGGCCTGAAGCCGAGCTTCTCGTAGACCGCGTGGGCATCGTTGGTAGACAGGCTCCAGTGGGTGACAGTCTTGCAATCCGGGTGGTCGATAAGCGCCTGGACAAGCCGGGTCCCGATGCCTTGCCCGCGATACCCGGGCCAGACAATGATGTCGGCGAGATAGGCAAATACCGTACGGTCGGTGATCGCCCGGCCAAAGCCGACTTGATTGCCGCCGACATAGGCGCCGACGCACAGTGAGTTGGCAAAGGCGCGGCGGTGCAGTTCATCGCTGCGGCCGCTGCCCCAATAGCTCTCCTTCAAAATGTCGGACGTCGCCCGGAAGTCGATCTGCGACAGGTCGAAGCTGATTTCAAAGTTGGCCATGGCTAAACCGTTATGCAGCCAATCGCCTACCCGCCATCCCTGAACCGGTTGGTAATAGGATAGCGGCGGTCGCGGCCAAAATTCTTCCTGGTGATCTTCACGCCGGGCGCTGCCTGCCGGCGCTTGTATTCGGCGACGTAAAGCAGGTGCTCGACGCGCGTCACCGTCGCCCGGTCATGGCCGCGCGCAACGATCTCGTCGACACCCATCTCGTTCTCGACCAGACACTCCAATATGTCGTCGAGCACTGGATAGGGCGGCAGCGAATCCTGGTCGGTCTGGTTCTCGCGCAGTTCCGCCGAGGGCGCCTTGTCGATGATATTGTTCGGGATCACCTCGCCGGACGGGCCTAGCGCGCCCGGCGGCACATGCGCGTTGCGCCAGCGCGACAACGCATAGACCTGCATCTTGTAGAGGTCCTTTATCGGGTTGAAGCCGCCATTCATGTCGCCATAGAGCGTGGCGTAGCCTACCGACATCTCGCTCTTGTTGCCGGTAGTGACCACCATCGAGCCGAACTTGTTGGAAATCGCCATCAGGATGGTGCCACGGGCCCGGCTCTGCAGGTTTTCCTCGGTGATGCCTTCCTTGGTGCCCTCGAAAAGCTGCGTCAGTGTGTGCAGGAAGCCCTCGACCGGCTCGAAGATCGGCACGATATCGTAGCGGCAGCCGAGCGCGCGGGCGCAGTCCTCGGCGTCCTTGAGCGAGTCCGTCGAAGTGTAGCGGTAAGGCATCATCACGGCGCGCAGCCGTTCCTCGCCGAGCGCATCGACGGCAAGTGCCGCGCAGATCGCCGAATCGATGCCGCCGGAAAGGCCGAGCACGACATTCTTGAAGCCGTTCTTGTTGACGTAGTCGCGCAGGCCCAACATGCAGGCGCGATAGTCGGCCTCCTCCTTCTCCGGGATTTTCGACATCGGTCCGTCAGAGCAGACCCAGACGTCATTCTTTCGCTTCCAGGTGGTGACGTTGACCGTCTCCTCGAACTGGCTCATCTGGAAGGCCAGCGTCTTGTCAGAGCCTATGGCAAACGACGCGCCGTCGAAGATCAGCTCGTCCTGGCCGCCAAGCTGGTTGGCATAGATAATCGGCAGTCCGCATTCGATGACCTGGCGGATGACGATCTGGTGGCGGACGTCGACCTTGCCGCGGTAATAGGGCGAGCCGTTCGGGACCAGCAGGATTTCCGCGCCGCTTTCGGCCAGCGTCTCGCAGACGGCAATCTCGCCCCAGATATCTTCACAGATCGGCACTCCCACCCGCACGCCGCGGAAATTGACCGGCCCTTGGATCTCGGGTCCGGCCTGGAAGACGCGCTTCTCGTCGAACTCACCGTAATTCGGCAGATCGAGCTTGTAGCGTTCGGCAAGGATCTTGCCGCCATCGGCAAAGATGATCGAATTGTGCGTGCCGGTCTTGCGCTTCAGCGGCGTGCCGATGATGACGCCCGGGCCGCCATCGGCGGTATCGCCGGCGAAGTCCTCGGCAGCCCGCTCGCAGGCCTTCAGGAAGGCGGGCTTCAGCACCAGATCCTCAGGCGGATAGCCGGCCAGGAAAAGCTCGGTGAACAGCACGAGATCGGCGCCCTGGCGGGCGGCATCCGCCCTCGCCTCGCGCGCCTTGGCAAGATTGCCGGCGACGTCGCCGACCGTCGGATTGAGCTGGGCGACGGCGATGCGCAATATGTCTGGAGCGGTCTTGTCGATCATGCCTGTGGGTTTAGCGCGGCAAAATTCGTCGGGCAATGGCGTTCGTTTGGACCAAACAATCGGTCCTATTCGCCCATATATTCGCGTAGCGCCTCCGGCGGATGGTTCTCGCCGATCGACATTGCCAGAATGCGCGAAATGTGTCGGCGCGGCAGCTCGGTCTCCGCCGCCCAGGCGTTGATCTGCACCTGGATCTTGTCTAGGTCCTTCTTCGATGTCGGGCTCTGCGCGATGTCGAGCCCGGCGTCGCGCAGCGCTGCCGCCATGTCGGCCGAGACGATGAAGGCGTCCCACTCCAGCCAGCGCAGAAAATACTGGCCGGTATTGCCGCCGAGCCGGCTCCCGTGCTTGCCGAGATAAGCCATCAGCCCGACCTGATCGCCGGCCGGCCAGTCGGCGAGGAACTTGCCGAAGCTGCCATGCTCCTTCGACACGCGCTCGACGAAGGCTGCGTTGTCGCGTACCGACTTCATCTTCTGCGGATTGCGCACGATGCGCTTGTCGGCGGTGAGATCGTGCCAGAAATCGTCAGGCTGGAACAGCAGCCGCTTCGGCTCGAAGCCAAGAAATGCTTCCTCGAAACCTGGCCATTTCTGCTCGATGACGCGCCAGACGAAGCCGGCGGCAAAGACCCGTTCGGCCATGGTCGACAGGATCCGGTCATCCGCAATCTTTGCCAGCGCGGCATTGTCGGGCGTAGGGCCCAGCAGCGACGTCAGCGCTGCCTCACCGCCTTTGCGTTTCGCCGCACGGGCGCGAATCTTCTGAAAATCCACCATTGTTTCCTGACCCCATCGCGTCAATCTACCACTTCCCGTATGAACCGGCAGCTTCTACCTCTATCGCTGACGACGGAGGCGACGATGAACAAAACGATCGAGGACCTGGCAAACCGCTGGCTGAAGCGAAAGCCGGACGGCCTCAGCGCGCTCGAAAGCCGGGTGCTGCAATCAACGCTCGAGCGCACCACGATCTCCAAAGACACCAACAAGGCCGTCGCCTTTCACCAGACGTTTGGCGACCGCCTGGCTGACACCATCGCCCGGATCGGCGGTTCGTGGTCCTTCATCCTGACATTCATTGGCTTCCTGATCCTGTGGACGGCAGGCAATGTCTGGCTCTTGTCGCGCGCCGCCTTCGATCCCTATCCTTTCATCTTCCTCAATCTCGTGCTTTCCATGGTTGCTGCCCTGCAGGCGCCAGTGATCATGATGGCGCAGAACCGCCAGACCGAGCGCGATCGTATCGACGCCGCCCACGACTATGAGGTTAATCTCAAGGCCGAGATCGAGATCATGGCGTTGCATGAAAAGCTCGACGAACTGCGCCACAGCCAGATCATCGGCATGCGCGACGAGATCGCCCGGCTGGCCGAGCAGGTGAAGCGCATCGACGAGATTCTGTCGAACCAGCGGACGTCTTCATGACGGAAGCCATCCATCGTCTCATTGAGCAATATGGGCTGGTCGCGGTTTTTCTGGGCTGCGTCGCCGAGGGCGAAAGCGCCGCCATCCTTGGCGGTTTCTTTGCGCATCAGCATGTCTTCGTCCCGTGGCAGGCCTTCCTCGCGGCGGCGCTCGGCGCCTTCGGTGGCGACACGTTCTTTTTCATCCTGGGACGGAGCTTCGCCGACCATAAATTCGTGATCGGACTCCGAGCCCGGCCAGGGTTCAGCCACGCCTACCGCCTTGTCACCTCTCATCCCAACATTTTCGTGCTGTCGAACCGCTACATCTATGGCCTGCGCCTGGTCGGTGGTATCGCAGCCGGGCTGTCGGGCATCGCCGCAGCGCGCTTCGTCATCCTCAACGCCATCTCGTCGGTAGTCTGGGCGGCACTGTTCTGCACTGTCGGTTATGTCTTCGGGCTGGGCGCGGAGCGCATCGTCGGCCAGGCGCTGGCCCGCCACGAGCGGTTGCTGATCGCCCTGGTCATCGGTCTCGTTGTGGCCATCCTCGGCTGGCTGGCGTCGCACGTCCTCGCCAAGAAGGAGCTTCGCAAGGGAAGCTGATCGTCAATCAATGCCGAGCGCGCGGTCGCCCTTCTCGAGGATCAGCGGAATGATCAGGTCTTCCTCGTCGGCAAGATGCCGGGTCAACATGGCGATCAGCCGGCTGTTCTCGTCGGCATAGGCATCGGCGGCGAAGCGCTGTTTGTCCTCGCTCTCCTGAAGCGTGCCGATGAAGGCATTTGCCGCCTCGGCATTGCGCTCCAGTCCCTCATGGATTGTGTGGTGATCGGCATCCAGGATTTCGAAGCCGCGCTTCAGACGAGTCTCGGCCCTGGCGAAGACCGGGAAATAGTGATGGTCCTCGACATTGTGGTGGCCATCGAGATTGCCGAGGAAATGATTGAGGCGCGGCGCGAACCAGCGTGCGAATTCCGGCGCGTTCAGCCTGCCCTCACGATAATCGCCAATGCCGTTGGTGAGCATGCCGCCAAGGTCGCGGAACATGTCGTGCCGCTGCAGCCACATATTGGCCATGCCGTGGATGTTGGCATGCGCCTGCCAGTCCTCGCGCGGATATTTTTCCACCAGCCAGCGCAGATCGTCCGGCAGGCCCTCACGTTCAAGCAGCAGAAATCCGGCGGTATCGGCCATATCGGTCTCCTCGATTAACCGGCATGTGGTGCCTGAAACCTCAGATCGGTACCCCAACGATGCGCTCGATGACTGCGACGCCCCAGACGCCGGCGACGATCACCACCGAAATCAGCACCGCCAGCGAACCGCAATCCTTGGCTAGCTGGATGTCGATGTTGAATTCGCGGCTGAACGCGTCGCATGCCGCCTCAATGCCGGTGTTCAGCACTTCGATCATGATCATGAGCAGCACCGCACCGATCAGCAGGGCATAGCCGCGCCACGATTCTGAAAGGAACCAGCCGAGCGGCAGCGCAAGCACAAGCAGGACCAGTTCCAGCTGGAAGGCCTCCTCGCCGGCGGCCAGTTTGCGAAACGCCCGCACCGAATTGTAAAAAGCGTCGATCAGCCGCTGCATGCCAAAACCCTTCGGAATCACCGGCAGGGGATAGCGCAATGGCTGGATCAAGGGAATAAGGCGGCCTCTTCAAAAATCAGCCGTCTGCTACCTTGATCGACGGCGTCGACTTCTCGAACTGCGGCAGCCCATCGTCGATCGCGTAGTAATCGCCCTTGTCGCCGACGAAGATATGACATTCCCCTTGAAGTCCGGTTGGCGCGTCGAACAGGCCGGCCATGACCGAAACGTAGCCACCCTCCATCGGTTTCCAGAACAGCAGCGATCCGCATGTCTTGCAGAAACCGCGCCTGGCAAACGAAGATGCCTCGTACCAGGTGACGTTCTCTGCGCCGGCGATTGTGATGTCGCGATCGGCGACATTGGTCGCGGCATAAAAATGCCCGCTCTGCTTTCGGCACTGCGAGCAATGGCAGTAGATAACGCCGCGTAGCGGTCCTCGCGTCTGCAACCGCACTGCCCCGCACAAGCATGATCCGCTGTGACTGTCAGCCATCTCGGCCTCCCAATGCAATTGCCATCGCTTGGCAGGATTCCAGTTTTGCGCGCGTTACGCACGAGCAAATGCGACACCCGCCGGATTGAATACAAAAAGCGCCGGATTTCTCCGGCGCTTTTTCAATATATCAAAGTTCAGATCGCATCAGCCGTTGACGGCCTGCTTGTGCTGGACCGGATGGCTCTTCTTGAGCAGATCGGACACCAGGAAGGCCAGTTCGATCGCCTGGTCGGCATTGAGGCGCGGGTCGCAATGGGTGTGGTAGCGATCCTGCAGCTCTTCGGCGGTGATGGCGCGGGCACCACCGGTGCACTCGGTGACGTTCTTGCCGGTCATCTCGATGTGGATGCCGCCGGGATGCGTGCCTTCGACGCGATGCACCTCGAAGAAGGTCTGCACCTCCTTCAGGATGCGGTCGAACGGCCGTGTCTTGTAGCCGGCGGCCTCGATGGTATTGCCATGCATCGGATCCGACGACCACACCACGCTGCGGCCTTCCTTCTGCACCGCGCGCACCAGTTTGGGCAGATGTTCGGCGACCTTATCGGAACCGAAGCGGGCAATCAGCGTCAGCCGGCCAGGCTCGTTCTCCGGATTGAGCAGGTCGATGAGCTGCAACAGGCCGTCCGGCGTCAGCGACGGGCCACATTTCAGGCCGAGCGGGTTCTTGATGCCACGGCAGTATTCGACATGCGCGTGGTCGGGTTGGCGCGTGCGATCGCCGATCCAGATCATGTGGCCGGAGGTGGCGTACCAGTCGCCCGAAGTCGAATCGACGCGGGTCAGCGCCTCTTCATAACCGAGCAGCAGCGCTTCGTGGCTGGTGTAGAAATCGGTCTCGCGTAGCGCGTAATTGGTCTCCGAGGTGATGCCGACGGCCTTCATGAAGTCCATCGTCTCGGTGATGCGGTTGGCGAGCGACTCGTATTTCTCGCCCTGCGGGCTGTCGGACACGAAGCCGAGCATCCATTGATGCACGTTCTCCAGGCTGGCGTAGCCGCCCTGGGCGAAGGCGCGCAACAGGTTGAGCGTCGCCGCCGACTGGCGGTACGCCATCTCCTGCCGCGCAGGATCGGGAATGCGCGACTTGGCATCGAACTCGATGCCATTGATGATGTCGCCGCGATAGCTGGGCAGCGTCACACCGCCCTTGGTCTCATTGTCGGACGAGCGCGGCTTGGCGAACTGGCCGGCGACACGGCCGACCTTCACCACCGGCTGCGCGCCGGCGAAGGTCAGTACCACCGACATCTGCAAAAAGACGCGGAAGAAGTCGCGGATATTGTCGGCGCCATGCTCGGCGAAGCTCTCGGCGCAATCGCCACCCTGCAGAAGGAATGCGTCCCCGGCAGCGACGGCTGCAAGCTGCTTCTTCAGCTTGCGCGCCTCACCTGCAAAAACCAACGGCGGAAAGGTGGCGAGCTGGGCTTCCGTGTTCCTCAGCGCGACAAGGTCCGGATAGGCAGGAACCTGCTGGATCGGCTTAGCTCTCCACGAATTCGGCGACCATTTCGTCATCGAAGCACCCAACGCTCTTTCGCACGGACGCCATCGCCCGCCAATCCGCCCAATATGGGGTCGCGGCTCCATACACGAAGCCGATTTCCTATTCTAGACCGGAATTGGCCGCGTGGCGAATGGGCACGGCACGGTGAAAGTGCCGGTGCGGCTGTGCCCAGAGCACCAGCGACACCCTGCTACGCCGCCGCCTTCTCCACCAGCCGTGCCAACTGCGTCATGACAACCGCCGAGCCTGCCAGCCGCTTTTCGGGGGTCGGCCAGTCGCGGCTGAAGACGACGCTCTGGTCGGGCCGGATCTTGGCCAGCGAGCCCTGTTCGCCGATGAGCTTGACCAGCCCGACCGGATTGGGGAATTCCCGCTTGCGGAAATGGATGACGACGCCTTTCGGCCCGGCGTCGAGCTTCTCGACGTTGGCCTTGCGGCAAAGCGCCTTGATGAAGACGATCTTCAACAGATGTTTTACCTCTTCCGGCAGCGTCCCGAACCGGTCGATCAGCTCGGCGCCGAAAGCATCGATCTCTTCCGTATTTTCGAGATCGCCAAGACGGCGATAGAGCGCCAGCCTGAGCTGCAGATCCGGGACATAGCTTTCCGGGATCATCACCGCTGTGCCGACGGCGATCTGCGGCGACCAGCCGCCGTCCTGCACCTCGCCGGAATCCTTCACTTCGGCCACCGCCTCTTCCAGCATCTGCTGGTAGAGTTCAAAACCAACCTCCTTGATGTGGCCCGACTGCTCTTCGCCGAGCAGATTGCCGGCGCCGCGAATATCCAGGTCGTGGCTGGCCAGCTGGAAACCGGCGCCCAGCGTATCGAGCGACTGCAGCACTTTCAGCCGACGCTCGGCGGTGTCAGTGAGCTTGCGGTTGGCGGGCAGCGTGAACAGCGCGTAGGCGCGCACCTTCGAACGGCCGACACGGCCGCGCAGCTGATAGAGCTGCGACAGTCCGAACATATCGGCGCGGTGCACGATCAGCGTGTTGGCGGTCGGGATATCGAGGCCGGATTCGACGATGGTGGTCGACAAAAGCACATCGTACTGACCATCATAAAAAGCATTCATGATGTCGTCGAGTTCACCGGGCGGCATCTGGCCATGCGCCACCGCCACTTTCAGCTCAGGCACGGATTCGCGCAGAAAATCACGGATTTCCGCCAGATCGCTGATGCGTGGCACGACATAGAAGGAATGGCCGCCACGGTAGCGCTCGCGCAGCAACGTTTCGCGGATGACCAGCGGATCGAAGGGCGAGATGAAGGTGCGCACTGCCATGCGGTCGACCGGCGGCGTAGCGATCAGCGACAGCTCGCGCACGCCGGTCAAGGCAAGCTGCAACGTTCGCGGGATCGGCGTCGCCGACAAAGTCAGGACGTGGACGTCGGTCTTCAGGTCTTTCAGCCGTTCCTTGTGCTTGACGCCGAAATGCTGCTCCTCGTCGATGATCAGCAGGCCGAGATTCTTGAACGAGATCGAGGAGCCGAGCAGCGCGTGCGTGCCGACGACAATGTCAACCTGACCTTCGGCGATGCCCTTCTTGGCCTCGGCCAGTTCCTTGGCGCCGACCAGCCGCGAGGCCTGGGCGACACGGATCGGCAGGCCCGAGAAGCGCTGCGAGAAGGTCTTGAAATGCTGGCGCGACAACAATGTCGTCGGCACCACCACCGCCACCTGAACGCCTTCCATCGCCGCGATGAAGGCGGCGCGAAGTGCAACTTCGGTCTTGCCGAAGCCGACATCGCCGCAGATCAGCCGGTCCATCGGCTTTCCGGCGCCTAGATCATCCATGACCGAATCGATCGCCGTCTGCTGGTCATCGGTCTCCTCATAGGGAAAACGCGCTGCAAACTCGCCATAGAGGCCTTCCGCCGGCACCAGCGCCGGTGCGGCCCGCATCTGCCGCTCGGCGGCGATGCGGATCAGCTGCCCGGCCATGTCGAGCAGGCGCTTCTTCAGCCGCGCCTTGCGCGATTGCCAGGCGCCGCCGCCAAGCTTGTCGAGCGTCGCCTCGGCCGAATCCGAGCCATAGCGCGACAGCAGCTCGATGTTTTCCACAGGCAGGAACAGCCGATCATCGCCGGCATAGTGGATTTCGAGGCAATCGTGAGGCGCACCAACCGCCTCGATGGTACGCAACCCGATGAAACGGCCAATGCCATGATCGGAATGGACGACAATATCGCCCGAGGACAACGCCGAAGCCTCGGCGATGAAGTCGGACGCGCGCTTCTTGCGCTTCGAGCGTCGGATCAGCCGGTCGCCGAGAATGTCCTGCTCGGCGACAACGACCAGTTTCTCCGTCTCGAAGCCGGATTCGAGCGGTAGCACGGCCAGTCCCGCCTGCCCCGGCTCAAGCCTTTCGGCTTCGGCAAGCGTCGCCACCGGCTTCAGATTGCCAAGATGATGCTCGGCCAGGATCTGACCAAGCCGGTCGAGCGAACCCTCGGTCCAGCCGGCGACGATGACGCGGCGGCGTGCAGCGCGCTCGTCGGAAATGTGTTTTACGACGACGTCGAAAACGTTGGCGCTAGGGTCGGCGCGTTCCTCGACGAAGCTGCGGCCGTGGCGCGAGCCGGCATGGAACACCTTTTTCGCACCGGCATCGGGCGCATCGAACGACGTGAAGTCTATTGCTTCGCGCGGGCCAAGCGAGGCAATCAGGTTCTCTGGCGACAGATAGAGCAGATCCGGCGGCACCGGCTTGTAGGGCACCGCGTCCTTCAAGGCGCCGTCGGCCTGCTTCTTGCGCGCTTCGTAGTGGTCGAGGATCAGAGTGTGGCGCTCGGCCAGTGCCTCATGCGCCAGATGGTCGAAAACCACAGGCGCGTCGGGTAGATAGTCGAAGACGGTTTCCAGCCGCTCATAGAAGAACGGCAGCCAGTGCTCCATGCCGGCAAACCGCCTGCCCTCGCTGACCGCCGCATAGAGCCCATCGTCGCGCGAGGGTGCGCCAAAGGCTTCGATATAGGCACGGCGGAAGCGGCTGATGGTTTCCGGCGTCAGCGCCACCTCGCTCATCGCCTGCAACGCCATCGACTTGCGCTGGCCGGTGGTTCTCTGTGTTGCGGTGTCGAAGACGCGGATCGATTCCAGCGTATCGCCGAAGAAATCGAGGCGCAGCGCCTCCGCCCATCCGGGCGCGAAGAGATCGAGGATGCCGCCCCGCACTGCAAATTCGCCGATGCCGCGCACCGTCGGTACCCGCTCGAAGCCGGAAGTCTCCAGCCGCGACACCAGTACGTTCATGTCGATCTGGTTACCGGGCTTGGCGTGAAAGGTCTGCGCCTCGACGAGTTCCGCCGGCGGAATGCGCTGAAGCAACGCATTCGCGGTGGTGAGAATGACGGCGCGGTGCGGCCTCTTCGCCAGCGCAATCATTGCTGCCAGCGCATCGAGCCGCCTTGCGGCGGCATCGGCGCCGGGCGAGACGCGGTCGTAAGGCAGGCAATCCCAGGCCGGCAGTTCCAGCACCGGCAGGCCCGGCGCGGCAAAGGCAAGCGCCTCGACGATCGCCGGCAGACGCTGGCCGTCGCGTGCCACGAAAAGCACCGGCTTGTCAGGGGCGATCTCGTGCGCAGCCTGCACCAGCGCAAAGGCTTCGTAGCCGTCGGCGACGCCATCGACAATGAACTGGCCGGCGCGGCCTTTCGGCAGACCGATCGTAGGGATAAGGCTCATGGCTACACGTTGTTCAGAAGGTCATGTCCCGGCGCGAAGCCAGGATTTTTTGCAGGACGGCACAATCTATATCCGTCGGAACCGGGCGCTCGCCGGTGACGATAGGCAGGAATTCGGTGTCGGGAATGTCGAGAAGCCTCTCATATTGGTCGATTTCGTCGCCGGTCAAGGCGCCGATCTCGGCATCGGCGAAGCTGCCGAGTATCAGGTCCATCTCGCGCATGCCGCGGTGCCACGAACGAAACAGAAGCTTGCGGCGGCGGGTATCGAGCCCCTCGCTTGATCGAGTCGTTCCGGTCATCGTGCAACATCCTTGCCCAGGCGGCGCATATAGCGTGGATAGAAGGCGGTGTCAGCCTTGCGCTCCGGCCGGCGCAACATAAGCTGACATCATGCGTCCCTCCCTCCTCGATCCGCTGTTTGTCCCGATCACCTCGCTTGCCGGCGTCGGGTCGAAGGTTGGCGTATTGATCGAGAAAGTCGTGGCGGCGGATCTCGGCGACCGGGCAGCGCGCGCCGGCGACCTCTTGTTCGTGCTGCCGCATACTGTCATCGATCGCCGCAACCGGCCGGGCATCGCCGGTTCGGCCGAGGGCGCAATCGTCACGCTCGATGTGCGCATCGACCGCCACCAGCCGCCGCCGCGTGGCAACAGGTCGGTACCCTACCGGGTCTACGCCCATGACGACACTGGCGAGATCGCGCTGACCTTCTTCCATGCCCATGCCGCCTATCTCGAAAAAGCGATGCCCGTAGGCGAGCATGTCGTCGTCTCGGGCCGCATGGAATGGTTCAACGGCCGCCCGACCATGGTTCATCCCGACCATATCGCACTTGCCGGCGACGCAGAAAACCTCCCATTGGTCGAGCCGGTCTATCCGCTGACCGCCGGGCTCTCGGGCAAGGTGCTGCGCCGGGCGATTGGCCAAGCGCTGGCCCGCCTGCCGGTGCTGCCCGAATGGCAGGACGGCGAGTTCCGGCGCCGCCACGCCTTTCCTGCTTTCGGCGATGCGCTCACCCGGGTCCACAATCCTGCCGACCCGATCGACGTCTCCGTCGACGGCGCGGCGTGGCGGCGCCTTGCCTATGACGAGTTCTTGGCCGGCCAGGTATCGCTGGCGCTGGTCCGGGCCAAGGTCCGCCGATTATCGGGCCGGCCACTCGTTGGCGACGGCTGCATAGTCGAACAATTGCGCGCGGCACTCCCTTATTCGCTGACCATGTCGCAGGAAATGGCGCTTGCCGAAATCAACGCCGATCTCGGCGACCCCGAACGCATGCTGCGCCTTTTGCAGGGCGATGTCGGCTCCGGCAAGACGGTGGTCGCGCTGCTTGCCATGGCGCGTGCCGTCGAGGCCGGCGGCCAGGCGGCATTGATGGCGCCGACCGAAATCCTGGCGCGCCAGCATCTGGCAACGATTGCGCCGTTGGCGGAACGGTCCGGCTTGCGCGTCGCCATCCTCACCGGCCGCGAAAACGGCCGCGAGCGCGCCGACACGCTGACCGGGCTGGCCAATGGCGACATCGACATCGTCGTCGGCACCCATGCGCTGTTCCAGCAAACGGTGACGTTCCATGACCTCGTGTTCGCCGTCGTCGACGAGCAGCACCGTTTCGGCGTCCACCAGCGCCTTGCCATCACTGCCAAGGGCGATGCGCCCGACATGCTGGTGATGACGGCAACGCCGATACCGCGGACGCTGGTGCTGACTGCCTTCGGCGACATGGACGTGTCGAAGCTGACGGAAAAGCCGGCCGGCCGCCAGCCGATCCGCACCGTCACCTTGCCGCTTGAACGGCTCGACGAGCTGATCGGCCGCATGCTCGACGCTGTCGCCGATGGCCAGAAAATCTACTGGATCTGTCCGCTGGTTGAGGAATCCGAGGAGATCAAGCTGATGTCGGCCGAGGACCGTTTTGCCTCGCTGAAGCCGCTGTTCGGTGATCGGATTGGCCTGGTGCATGGCCGCATGAAGGGCGCCGACAAGGACGAGGCGATGCGCGCCTTCAAGCAGGGTGAAACGCGCATCCTGATCGCCACCACGGTGATCGAGGTCGGCGTCGATGTGCCTGACGCAACAATCATGGTCATCGAGCATGCCGAGCGTTTTGGCCTTGCCCAGTTGCACCAATTGCGCGGCCGGGTCGGGCGCGGCGACAAGCCGTCGTCCTGCGTGCTGCTCTACAAGGACCCGATTGGCGAGACGGCCAAACGCCGGCTGTCGGTGATGCGCGAGACCGAGGACGGCTTCCGCATCGCCGAAGAGGATCTGAAGCTGCGCGGCGAAGGCGAGTTGCTCGGCACCCGCCAATCCGGCACGCCGGGCTTCCAGGTGGCGCGCATCGAGGCGCATGCCGACCTGCTCGAGGCCGCCCGCGACGATGCGCGGCTGATCCTGTCGCGTGATCCGGAACTGCAGTCCGAACGCGGCACGGCGCTGCGCCTGCTGCTCTATCTATTCGGCCGCGACGAGGCCGTGCGGCTCCTGCGCGCCGGCTGAGGCATCGCGTTGAGCGGCGGATTGGCGAGCGCGCCGTGGATCTGCTCGCCGTTCACCGTCACCATTTTGACCGCCGGCGCCACCAGGCCGGCCGAAACGATCAGCTTGGCTCCGTCCTCGATCGTCATGTCGAGCAGCACGATGTCGGATTTCGGTACATACATCAGAAAGCCCGTAGTCGGGTTAGGCGTACACGGCATGAACACCGCAATCAGCGGATCGCCTTGCTGGTCGAGCTTCTGGTTGATCTCGGTTTCCTTCTCGCTGGCGACGAAGACCAGCGACCAGACCCCCTTGCGCGGATATTCGACCAACCCGACCTGGCGGAACATGTCGCCCTTGTTCGACAGCACGGTCTCGAAAATCTGCTTCAGCGAGCCGTAGATGCCGCGCACCAGCGGCATGCGGCCAAGCAGGCGCTCGCCGAAGTTGACGATGGCGCGACCGACGATATTGGCTGTCAGGAAACCGATAAAGGTGATGAGGATCAGGGCAACGATCAGCCCAAAACCCGGCACTGGAAACGGCAGGTAGGTGTCCGGATTGTAGCGTACCGGGATGTAGGGTTTCACCCAGGAATCGACCCAGCCGATAAGCGACCAGGCAATGTAGGCGGTGATCGCCAATGGCGCGCAAACGACGAAGCCGGTCAGGAAATAGTTTCTCAGCCGGGTCATGCCTGAGGTCTTGAGAGCATCCGACATGGTTCACCGCAGCGTGTGTTTGCAACGCGACACTACTGAACCCGAAGGCGCTTTGGAATTGCGAAGTTTTTAAACGAGACCTATTCCACCGTTACCGATTTCGCCAGGTTGCGAGGCTGGTCGACGTCCGTGCCCATGAACACTGCGGTGAAATAGGCGAGCATCTGGATCGGCAGCGCGTAGATGATCGGCGAGATGATTTCCGGCACGTCCGGCAAAACGATCGTCTCCATCGTCTTCACCGTAGCGTGTGCAGCGCCCTTGCTGTCGGTGATCAGGATGATCTTGCCGCCGCGCGCCGCCACCTCTTGCATGTTCGACACCGTCTTTTCGAAGATGCGGTCGTGCGGGGCGATGACGATGACAGGCATGTTCTCATCGATCAGTGCGATCGGCCCGTGCTTCAGCTCGCCGGCGGCATAGCCTTCGGCGTGGATATAGGAAATTTCCTTGAGCTTCAGCGCGCCTTCCATGGCCAGCGGAAAATTGGTGTCGCGGCCGAGGTAAAGTACATTCTTGTAGTGCGAGAGGTCGCGAGCGATCTTTTCGATCTGCCCATCGAGCTTCAGCACCTGGTTGGCGTAACGCGGCGCTTCGGATAGCGCGCGCACCAGTGTCTTCTCCTGCTCGGGCGAAATGGTTCCACGCGCCATACCAGCTCGCACCGCCAGCGAAGCCAGCACGGAGAGCTGGCAGGTGAACGCCTTGGTCGAGGCGACGCCGATCTCCGGGCCGGCCAGTGTCGGCAGGATGACGTCGGATTCGCGCGCCATGGTCGATTCGCGCACATTGACCACAACACCGATCTTCATGCCGGCCTTGCGGCAGTAGCGCAGCGACGCCAGTGTGTCCGCCGTCTCGCCCGATTGCGAGATAAAGAAGGCGGCATCGGTCTTCGACAGCGGCATCTCGCGGTAGCGGAACTCCGAGGCGACATCGATGTCGACCGGCAGCCGCGCATAGCGCTCGAACCAGTATTTGCTGATCAACCCGGCGAGATAAGCGGTGCCACAGGCCGAAATCGCCAGCCGGTCGATCTTGGCGAAATCGAATGGCAGGTCGAGCGGCTTCGAGACGCCACCGACGAAATCCACATAATGTGCCAGCGTGTGCGAGATCACTTCCGGCTGTTCGTGGATTTCCTTTTCCATGAAATGGCGCCGGTTGCCCTTGTCGACCATGAAGCTCGTGCTGAGCGACTGCTGGCGTTTGCGGTCGACCTTGTTGCCGTCCATGTCGAAGATGGCAACGTCGTTGCGGCGCACTACCGCCCAGTCGCCGTCTTCCAGATAGGTGATCGAGTTGGTGAACGGGGCAAGCGCGATGGCGTCGGAGCCCAGGAACATCTCGCCATCGCCATGTCCGACGGCCAGCGGCGGGCCATTGCGGGCGCCGACGATCAGATCCTCGTCGCCCTTAAACATGATGGCCAGCGCAAAGGCGCCTTCCAGCCGCTTCAGCGCCTGATGCGCGGCCTCGACCGGCTTCAGGCCCCTGGCCAGTTCGCGCGCCACCAGATGGGCGACGACCTCGGTGTCGGTCTGCGAGGAAAACGTATAGCCGTCGCGGATCAACTCATCGCGCAATTCGGCGAAATTCTCGATAATGCCGTTATGGACGATGGCGAGCCCGTCGGAAAAATGCGGATGCGCATTGGTCTCGTTCGGCACGCCATGCGTTGCCCAGCGCGTGTGGCCGATGCCGATCGTGCCACCGAGCGGTTCGTCCTTCAGCCGGCGCTCGAGATTGATCAGCTTGCCTTCGGCACGGCGACGGGCGAGATGGCCATGATCGATGGTCGCGACGCCGGCCGAATCATAGCCGCGATATTCGAGCCTTTTCAGCGCATCGACGATAAGCGGCGCGACCGGCGAGTTACCGACTATTCCAACGATACCGCACATGGCGCTTCCCCCGACTCTGACTTCAAACCCGGCACTATTTAGAGACTGCCTGGCTACCGCGAAAAATCACATTCCATTTCGTCCGGTATCAGCCGGACTATCCTGCACAGATGCACCATCACAGAGCGCTCTTGCAATCCGGTTACTGCAATTGCTCAGTTTCTCCGCTCATATATCCTATCTCGCCTCAAAGGCTCCTGAAATCAGTCAAAGACATGATGCGGCCATGAACGAACGAATTGACACGGTGACACTTTGGCGTCCGGTTGGGCCACGCGAACTGGAGTTGATCCAGAGTTCAGGGATGCGCGCCTTTCCTCCTCGACTTGCCGATCAGCCGATCTTCTATCCGGTAACGAGCGAGGCCTATGCCACCCAGATCGCCCGAGACTGGAATGTGCCCGCGAGCGGATCAGGTTTCGTGACCCGTTTCGAGGTGCGCCGCAGCTTTCTGGACCGTTACAGCGTCCAGCATGCCGGCAGCCGGGCGCATCTGGAATACTGGATCCCGGCCGAAGACCTGTCCGCCTTCAACGATGCAATCGTTGGGGAAATCCAGCTTGTCGCTGAGTTCCGTTAGGCTATCCTTTTTTGTGGGCAGCCGCGGCCGAAGCGAACCGTTCGCGCAACTCCTTGCCCTTGCCGGGCAGAGTCCGCTGGCGGGCACGGCCGAAGGCCAGTGCATCGTCGGGCACGCTTTCGGTGATGACGCTGCCCGAGGCGATGTAGCCGCCCTTGCCGATCGACACCGGCGCCACCAGCGAGGAATTCGAGCCGATGAAGGCGCCCTCGCCGATATCGGTGAAGAATTTCGAATAACCGTCATAATTGCAGGTGATGGTGCCGGCGCCGATATTGGCGCCTGCGCCGATGCGGGCATCGCCGATATAGGTCAGGTGGTTGACCTTGGCGCCCTCCTCGACGATCGCTTGCTTTACCTCGCAGAAATTGCCGACCTTGGCTTTGTTTCTCAGATCGGCCCCGGGCCGCAGCCGCGCGAACGGCCCGACATCGCAATTCGACGCGATGGTTGCGCCTTCGATATGGCTGAAGGCATGGATCTTGGCGCCCGTGGCGATTTTCACGCCCGGCCCGAACCAGACATTGGGCTCGATGATCGTATCGGCCCCGATATCGGTGTCGTGCGAGAAGAACACGGTTTCTGGCGCAATCAGCGTCACGCCGGAAAGCATCGCTTCATGCCGCCGGCGCGCCTGCCAGATGCCTTCCGCCTGGGCAAGCTCGGCGCGGTTGTTGATGCCGAGCGCATTTTCGAAACTGGCTTCGATGGCGACGACATCAAGTCCTTGCGCAGCGGCGATCTCGACGATGTCGGTGAGATAATACTCGCCCTTGGCGTTCTTGCTGCCGACTTGATCGAGCAGCTTCAGCGCATGCCTGCCGGCGACCGCCATCAGCCCGCCATTGCAGAAGGTGATTTTCTTCTCCTCGTCCGAACAGTCCTTCTCCTCGCGGATGGCGACGAGCTTGCCGGCCTTTTCGATAAGCCGGCCGTAGCCCGAAGGATTTTCCGTACGGAAGCCGACCACGACGACAGCCGCACCTTCGGCCAGCTTCAGCCGCGCCGCCGCCAGTGCTTCCGGATCGATTAACGGCGTGTCGCCAAACATCACCAGGATGTCATCATAACCCCTTGATATCGCTGCCCGCGCGGCAAGCACGGCGTGCGCGGTGCCGAGGCGCTTTTCCTGAACAAAAGTCTCGACCTTCGGCGCGAACTTGAGTGCCGCCTTGCGCATCTCGTCGGCGCCATGGCCGATCACCAGCGCCAGATCACCGCTGCCGGCGGCTTCAGCCGCCTTGACGACGTGGGCAACCATCGGCAGGCCGGCGATTGTGTGCAGCACTTTCGGCACCGCACTCTTCATGCGCGTGCCTTCACCGGCAGCGAGGATGATGGACAGGCAGGATCTCTGGCTCATGGGGACAGCAACCGTTGAAAGGAGTCTGGAATCGAAGCGTTAGTAGCACCGGCGCCATGCTGCACCAATGCGGTTAAATTCCGGTGAGACGGTGGAACCTCCAACCCGCGAGACGCTCAAGCCGATCGGCTCAGGCGGCTTCCGCCTCGTTGCGTGATGCGAAGCCGGGGGCTCGGCCACGACCGTATTGCCGTGGCGAACAGTTCATGACCCGCTTGAAGGCTGTGCTGAAGGCGCTTTCGGATTCGTAACCGAGCGACAGCGCGATGACGGCGACGGGATCGCTGGAATTCGTCAGCCGGTCGCCGGCCAGCAGCATTCGCCAGCGCGTCAAATAGTCCATGGGCGATGCGCCGACCGTCTCCTTGAATCTAAGCGCAAAGGTCGATCGCGACATGCCGGCCCGTTCCGCCAGCTCCTGTAACGTCCAGCCATGCGCCGGATCGTCATGCATGGCGCTGATCGCCGCGCCCATCTGTTTGTCCGCCAGGGCAAAGAGCCAGCCGATGCCACCTTTCAATCCTTCCGAAAGATGCAGCCGCAGCGCCTGAACCAGCATCATGTGGGCGAGGTGCCGGATCACCAGAAAGCCGCCCGGTTGTGGCTCGCGCAGCTCCTGCATCATCCGCTCCACCGACCAGCGCAGCGCAGACTGGTCCGACTCTTTGCGGATATGCACAATGGCTGGCAGCATCCGCAACAGGATGCCGGCATGATTGCCGCCAAGCGCGAAGCGGCTGCTGACCAGAAAGAAATCACCGCCGCCATTGTGGGTCACGACACCGCCGGCTCGCGCTGGCGGAAAAATCTTGACGGCTTCAACAGGCGCCAGGCCCATGTCGCTTGCAAGGCGGAAAGGCCGTCCGCTCGGCAGCAGGAAACAGTCCCCCGTCTCAAGGTGCACTGCGTCGGCAACGCCCTCCAGCGAAAGCCAGCACCGGCCCGAGACCACCGCTCCCGTCTTGATGCTTTGCTGCTGGTCGGGGAACTGGATCGACCATTCACCACCTGCATCGAAGCCGGCCGACATATAGTTTCGCGGCTTCAGCAGCGAGAGCACATCTGAAAGGGGATCCATGGGTCATTCCGGACGATTGCGAAGATAATACGGACTTTACCGCATAGATCGTATTTTCTCAAGCGCCTATCACGACGTCACCGGGCCGCGAACATGGTCGTGGTCAGAAATGAACAAGGAGAAGTCGTGATGCGTGTTTTCGTTACCGGAGCGACCGGATTCGTCGGTTCTGCCGTCGTTCAAGAACTCATCGGCGTCGGCCATCGGGTGCTCGGCCTCGCCCGCTCGGAGGCGTCGGCCAAGTCGCTTGCCGCGACTGGGGCCGAGGTGCATCGAGGCGACCTCGAAGACCTGGAGAACCTGCGCAGGGGTGCGGCAGCCGCCGATGCGGTGATCCACACCGGGTTCAACCATGACTTTTCGAAGTTCGCGCAAAACTGCGAAATGGACCGGCGCGCCATCGAGGCGATGGGCGGTGCACTCAAAGGCTCCGAGCGCCCCCTGCTCGTCACCTCCGGAACCGCGCTCCAGGCGCGGGGCCGTATCGCGACGGAGGAAGATGCGCCTGTCCCCGCTTCCGCTTCGTATCCCCGCGCCTCCGAAGCGACAGCCGCCGCGCTGGCGGCACGCGGGGTGTGCGCGTCGGTTGTCTGCCTTCCGCCGTCGGTCCATGGCCAGGGCGACCACGCCTTTGTTCCGATCCTCATCGACCTTGCTCGCAAGAAGGGCGTGTCGGCCTATGTCGGCGAAGGGCTCAATCGCTGGCCCGCCGTGCATCGGTTCGATGCCGCCCGCATCTACCGGCTTGCGCTCGAGCATGGCGCCGGTGGCGGGCGCTATCACGCGATCGCCGAAGAAGGCGTGCCGTTCAAGGACATCGCCGGCGTGATCGGCCGGCGCCTGAACGTGCCGGTCGTCGCCAAGTCCGCCGAAGAGGCCGGCGATCATTTTGGCTGGTTCACGATGTTCGCGGCGATGGATGTCCCGACTTCAAGCGAGCGAACCCGCGCGCTGCTGGGCTGGGCGCCGAGCGGACCCGGGCTCATCGTCGATATCGACCAGCCAAGCTATTTCGGAGGCTGAACGGACCACGTAGCTGTGGTACCTTGTGCCGCAGTTACGGCCTCGCGCCTCGGCCGGGCGGCAAACCTATCCCAATTGCCCCAGCACCGGAAAATTCTCGAGCAACCAATAGGACGCCGCCTGCACGCCGCCGGTCAGGAAAAACACGCCGGCCACGACCAGCAGCGCGCCGATGGCTTTTTCGACGCGGCCGAGATGGACGCGGAATTTCCCGAGAAAGCGCATGAAGGCGCCGGAAAACAGCGCCGCGACCAGGAACGGTATGCCGAGGCCGAGCGAGTAGGCGGCAAGCAGCAGCGCGCCCTCGCCCACCGTCTCGCGGCCGCCGGCAAGCGTCAGGATCGGCCCCAGCACCGGGCCGATGCAGGGCGTCCAGCCAAAGGCAAAGGCCAAGCCCATGACGTAAGCGGCGATCAGGCTGGCCGGCTTGCCTTGCGACTGGAAGCGCGCCTCGCGTGAAAGCAAAGGGATGCGCAATACGCCGAGGAAATTCAGCCCCATCAGGATGATCAGCACTCCGGCCGCCATTGCCAGCGGCTCCTGCCAGACCCGTAGCAGATGGCCGATAGTGGAGGCGCCGGCGCCCAGCGCGACGAAGACGGTCGAGAAGCCGAGCACGAAGGCGATGGAGGAATTAACCAGCGCGCCTCGCGCGCCAGCCTTTGCCGCAATGCCGGCTTCGCCGCGGAAATCGTCGACCGACACGCCGGCCATGTAGCACAGATAGGGCGGTACCAACGGCAGCACGCAAGGTGACAGGAACGAAATCGCTCCCGCCCCGATCGCGCTGACATAGCCGACGTCCAATGCCATTTCCGTCTCCCGATGACTGCGCAGCCATATAGCCGCGACAACGGCCATCCGCCAATCACCATCGCGTGGCCCCAGCAAGTCGTCGCCCTCGCCTGGATCTATGGAAAACAGCCCGGGAAGAAAGGGCCGCCAGGCAGCGTTGATCAAACGAAGCGCGTTGTTCCGCGCGCTTTTTCGAATCATCCAAGGAGAAGTCCATGAAAACGATCGCAATCGGCATGGCCGCGCTTTTGCTCGGCACCGTCGTGTCCTACGCCGCCGAGGCGTGGAAGGAAGCAGAAGTCGGCGGCACCAAGATCTACACCGACGCCGGCGGCATGACGCTCTACACCTATGACAAGGACGAGGCCGGCAAGTCGAATTGCTACGACAAATGCGCCGCCAATTGGCCGCCACTGAAAGCTGACGCCAACGCCAAGGCCGAGGGCGAATGGACGATCGTCGACCGCACCGACGGCACCAGGATGTGGGCCTATGAAGGCAAGCCGCTCTACACGTTCATCAAGGACAAGAAGGCCGGCGATGTCACCGGCGAGGGCGTCGGCGGCGTCTGGCATATCGCCAAAGCCGACTGAGCCTTGAGCCTCTGATCCGCTGTAACAGGCGGTAATACGGCTGGTCGCCGGGACGTTGACCCAACCACCCCGGCGGCCAGCTTTTCAGCACAGCAATTCCGTGCGACTGTCTGAGCAAATGCCGGGCTGCATATTGCGCAGTTCACAGCGTCTGTTCAAGCAGGGCTGGCGCGTGCTCGATGTTTCTCTTATATCCGCGGGAGAGTTTGTCCCGTTCTCCAGGATCAATTGCCGGGTTTGTCCAGCGATAGGCTGCCCATTTCCCTTGTCCAGGATTGCGGAAATCGCAAGGCGCGCCGTTGGGTTGCGCATTCGGTGCAGGGCCGCATTTTGACTGCTTGGCCTTGACCGGATGCAAAAGCGCGGCCATTTGAGCGACACATTGAATGAGATTTCGTCGCGCGCAGCGGAATTCTTCTGCCGCATCACAACTGATATGAGACCGTATGGACGTCGTCGTCGTCGAATCGCCGGCCAAGGCGAAGACAATTAACAAGTACCTGGGCAAGAACTACAAGGTTCTGGCCTCGTTCGGCCATGTCCGCGATCTACCGGCCAAGGATGGCTCGGTGCGCCCGGATGAGGACTTTGCCATGTCCTGGGCCGTCGACCCCGCGTCTGGAAAGCGTCTCGCCGATATCGCCAAGGCAGTCAAGGACGCCGACGGGCTGATCCTCGCCACCGATCCGGACCGTGAGGGCGAAGCGATCTCCTGGCATGTCCTGGAAGTGCTGAAACAGAAGCGCGCGTTGAAGGACAAGCCGGTCAGCCGCGTCGTCTTCAATGCCATCACCAAGGCGTCGGTGCTGGAGGCGATGGCCAATCCGCGCCAGATCGATGCGCCGCTGGTCGATGCCTATCTCGCCCGCCGCGCGCTCGACTATCTGGTCGGCTTCACGCTGTCGCCGGTGCTGTGGCGCAAGCTGCCCGGCGCCCGCTCGGCCGGCCGCGTCCAGTCGGTGGCACTGCGTCTGGTCTGCGACCGCGAATCCGAGATCGAGCGCTTCATTCGCGAGGAATACTGGCAGGTCGCCGCCATCCTCGGCACGCCGCGCAAGGAAAATTTCGAGGCGCGGCTGACCGCCTTCGAGCGCAAGAAGCTGCAAAAGCTCGACATTTCCAACAAGGCGCAGGCCGACGACATCAAAGCGATGCTCGAAGGCGCCAGCTTCAAGGCAGTGTCGGTCGAAGCCAAGCCGACCAGGCGCAATCCCGGCCCGCCCTTCACCACCTCGACGCTGCAGCAGGCAGCCTCATCGGGTCTCGGCTTTTCGGCCAACCGCACCATGCAGGTGGCGCAGCGGCTTTATGAGGGCATGGAGATCGGCGGCGAGACCACCGGCCTGATCACCTATATGCGAACCGACGGCGTGCAGATGGCGCCGGAGGCGATCTCTGCCGCACGCGATGCGATTGCCAAGGAATTCGGCCCTAAATACCTGCCTGAAAAGCCGCGCGTCTATTCCGCCAAGGCCAAGAATGCCCAGGAGGCGCACGAAGCGATCCGTCCGACCGATTTCATGCGCACGCCGGCTTCCGTCAGGCAGTATCTCGACGCCGACCAGGCGCGGCTTTACGAGATGATCTGGAAACGCGCCATCGCCAGCCAGATGCAGCCGGCCGAGATCGAGCGCACCACGGTCGAGATTGAGGCGATCAACGGTTCGCGTACCGCCGAGCTTCGTGCTGTCGGCTCGGTCATTCGCTTCGACGGCTTCCTAGCCGCTTACATCGAGCAGAAGGAAGAAGATTCGGAAGACGAGGAAAGCCGCCGCCTGCCCGAGATCCGTGCCGGCGAGCAGCTCACCCGCGAGGCGATCAACGCCACCCAGCACACCACTGAGCCTCCGCCGCGCTATTCCGAGGCGTCGCTGATCAAGAAGCTGGAAGAACTGGGCATTGGCCGGCCGTCGACCTATACGGCGATCCTGAAGACGCTCGAGGATCGCGATTACGTCACCATCGACAAGCGCAAGCTGGTGCCGCAGGCCAAGGGCCGGCTATTGTCGGCTTTCCTCGAAAGCTTCTTCGAGCGTTATGTCGAGTACGACTTCACCGCTTCGCTCGAGGAGAAACTCGACGAAATCTCCGACGGCAAGCTAGCCTGGAAGGATGTGCTGCGCGATTTCTGGAAGGATTTTTCCGGCGCCGTCGCCGACATCAAGGAGTTGCGCGTCACCGACGTCCTCGATGCGTTGAACGAGGAACTGGCGCCGCTGGTGTTTCCCACGCGCGAGGATGGCTCCAACCCCCGCATATGTCCGAAATGCGGCACCGGCAACCTGTCCCTCAAGCTCGGCAAATTCGGCGCCTTCGTCGGCTGCTCGAACTATCCCGAATGCTCCTTCACCCGCCAGCTCGGCGACGCAGCCAATCCCAATGGCGAGAACGGCAGCGGCGAAGACGGCACCAAGGTGCTCGGCAAGGATCCCTATACCGCCGAGGAGATCACGCTGCGCAATGGCCGGTTCGGCCCCTATATCCAGCGCGGCGACGGCAAGGATGCCAAGCGCTCCAGCCTGCCCAAGGGCTGGACTGTCGATTCGATCGATCACGAAAAGGCGCTCGCCCTGCTGTCGCTGCCGCGCGACGTCGGCAAGCATCCGGAATCCGGCAAGATGATTTCGGCCGGGCTGGGGCGCTACGGGCCGTTCGTGCTGCATGACGGCACCTACGCCAATCTCGACAGCATCGAGGACGTGTTCTCGATCGGCCTCAATCGCGCCGTCTCGGTGATCGCCGAGAAGCAATTGAAAGGCAAGGGCGGCCGCAATGGGGGCACGCCCGCTGCTCTGAAGGAGCTTGGCGAGCATCCTGCCGGCGGCGGCAAGATCGTCGTGCGTGACGGCAAATACGGGCCTTATGTGAATTTCGGCAAGGTCAACGCGACGCTGCCGAAGGGCAAGGATCCGCAATCGGTGACGGTCGAGGATGCGGTGGCGCTGATTGCGGAAAAGGAAGCCAAGGGCGGCAATGGCGGCAGAAAGCCGTTCCGCAAAGCGGCCGCGCCTGTGAAGAAAGCGGCAGCGGCCAAAAAACCGGCGGCCAGGAAAAAGGGATAGGACGGGTTGGCGCGCAAAGTCTCCGGAAGAAGCCACGGCGATCTGCGCACCGCCGATACCCGTGCCAAGGTCAGGGACAATTACCGGCCTTCGCGTGACGAGATACTGCGTTACATCGCAGAAAATCCGGACCGCGCCGGAAAACGCGACATCGCCAAGGCGTTCGCGCTGCGCGGCGAAGACCGTATCTGGCTGAAGGACATGTTGCGCGATTTGCAGGACGAAGGCCTGCTGACCAAGGAGCGCAAGCGGCTTGCCCGCGTCGGGGCCCTGCCCCACGTCGCGGTGCTCGACATCTTTAGCCGCGACGCCGACGGCGTGCTGCTGGCGCACCCGACCGAAGCGATCGGCAATGGCGAACCTCCGGTCATAGCGATCCGCGTGTCGCGCGGCGGCAATGGCCCGACGCCTGGCATCGGCGACCGGGTTTTGGCCAAGACCTTTCCAACCGACGATCCGGCAGGCCCGGCCTATACGGGCCGGGTGATGAAGATCTTCGAGAAGCGCACCGATGCGGTTCTCGGCGTTTTCCGTGTGCTGAAGGACGGCACGTTCCGCATCGAGCCGGTGGAAAGGCGCCAGCCGGAGCTGGTCGTCGACAAGGAATTCCAGAACGGCGCCAAGAATGGCGACCTGGTCGAGGTCGAGCCGGCGCGGGCCTCCCGTTACGGGCTGCCGAGAGCCAAGGTGCTGGCGGTATTGGGCTCCTTGACCAGCGAAAAGGCGGTCTCGATGATCGCCATCCACGCGCACGACATTCCGCATATTTTGCCCGCCGACGTCATCGCCGAGGCAGAGGCGGTCAAGCCGGCGACGCTTGCCGGCCGCGAGGATTGGCGCGAGCTGCCGCTGCTCACCATCGATCCGGCCGACGCCAAGGATCATGACGACGCGGTGTTCGCCATGCCCGACACCGACGAGACGAACGCCGGCGGCGTGATCGTCACCGTCGCCATTGCCGATGTCGCCGCCTATGTGCGCTATGGCACGGCGCTCGACCGCGAAGCGCTGAAGCGCGGCAATTCGGTCTATTTCCCCGATCGTGTCGTGCCGATGCTGCCGGAGCGCATCTCGAACGACCTCTGTTCGCTGCGCGAGGCCCAGGATCGTCCGGCGATAGCGGTGCGCATGACTTTCTCGGCTGATGGCCACAAACTCAGGCACTCCTTCCATCGCATCATGATGAAGTCGGCGGCGAAACTCGCGTATCAGCAGGCGCAAGCGGCGATCGACGGCGCACCGGACGACACGACTGGCCCGATCCTCGATGCGGTGCTGAGGCCGCTATGGGACGCTTACGCGATCCTGAAGCGCGGCCGCGACACGCGCCAGCCGCTCGAGCTCGATCTGCCGGAGCGCAAGATCCTGCTCAAGCAGGACGGCACCGTCGACAAGGTCGTCGTGCCGGAGCGGCTCGACGCGCACAAGCTGATCGAAGAGTTCATGATCCAGGCCAATGTCGCCGCCGCCGAGACGCTGGAGGCGAAGCGGCAGGCGCTGGTCTACCGCATCCACGATGCGCCCTCGCTCGCCAAGCAGGAATCGCTGCGCGAATTCCTGCAGACGCTCGGCCTGTCGCTGGCGCGCGGTGCGCAGATGCGGCCGAACCAGTTCAACGGCATCCTCGCTCGCGTGCGCGGCGCCGACAATGAGGGACTGGTCAACGAAGTGGTGCTGCGCTCGCAGAGCCAGGCCGAATATTCGCCTGCCAATATCGGCCATTTCGGCCTCAACCTGAAGCGCTACGCGCATTTCACCTCGCCGATCCGCAGATATGCCGACCTGATTGTGCATCGTGGGCTGATTGCCGCACTCGGCCTTGGTCCGGGCGGCCTGACGCAGGACGAGGCGGAGCGGCTGGAGGAGGTCTCGGCGCTGATCTCGGCGACCGAGCGCCGCGCCATGGCCGCCGAGCGCGACACGGTCGACCGGCTGATCGCCGCCTATCTCGCCGAGCGCATCGACGACCGTTTCGACGCCCGCATCTCGGGCGTCACCAAATCGGGACTGTTTGTCCAATTGCCGCAGTACGGCGCGGATGGCTTCATTCCGGTTTCAACGCTGGGCGGCGACTACTATATATACGACGAAACTGCCCGATCGCTTTTCGGAGAACGCACCGGCAAGGGCTATCAGCTTGCCGACCGCGTCGAGGTTCGCCTGATCGAGGTGGCGCCGATGGCCGGCGCGATGCGTTTCGAGATGCTGACCGAACCAAAGCCGCTGCCCGGCTCCAAACGGTCGTTCCACAAGGCCAAAGGCCGCGCCCGGGCGTCGCAATCGCGTACCGGCTCGCGCGGCAGGAGACGGTGATGCCAAAAGAACTGCAGGTGGAAGAACTGGTTTTCGGCGGCGAGCATCACTCCGGCCGGACCGCCCGGCCGCTATGGACGGCAATGAAGCGCGGCATGCTTGGCCGCTGCCCGCATTGCGGCGAGGGAAAGCTGTTTCGCGCCTTCGTCAAGACCGTCGACAAATGCGATCATTGCGACGACGAGCTCCATCACCATCGCGCCGACGATCTGCCGGCCTATCTTGTGGTGGTCATCGTCGGCCACATCGTGCTCGGCGCTTTCATGGGTGTCGAGGCGACCTCGACCCTCTCCACCTGGCAGCACATCGCAATCTGGGTGCCATTGACCATCATTCTAGCCGTCGTCCTGCTGCAGCCGGTCAAGGGCGCTGTCATCGGCCTGCAATGGGCATTTTATATGCACGGCTTTGGTGGCGAAGAAGACCTGATCGAGTCGCATCCCGAGGCTTGAAGCCATCGCTGGCGCAATCGGCTATGGATGAAGCCCACTTTCGCATGAGAGAAGATTCCGCTAGGTCGAGCGCATGGACGGCATGACCAAGGCGGAAGTCGACAAGGTTGAGCGAAGCGCAATCGCGCTCGACAGCCAGCCAATACGCCCCCGTGACGCCGCGACGCTGATCCTGCTCGACCGCAAGGACGGTGAGTTGCTGGTGCTGATGGGCCGTCGCCATGCCCGCCACGCCTTCATGCCTGGAAAATTCGTGTTTCCCGGTGGCCGCACCGATCCGGCCGACAGCCGTATCCCCGTAGCCACTGCATTGCACCCTGACGAAGAAGCGAGATTGACCGCGGGCATCGGCCGCACCAGCGCTGCCCGCGCCCGTGCCATTGCTTTGTCGGCGATCCGCGAAACCTATGAGGAGGCCGGGCTGCTGATTGGCCAAAAAGGCGCCTTCGCGACCGCCAAGCGCGACTGGCAGGGCTTTGTCGAACACAGTGTTATTCCATCACTGCAAGCGCTGCGCTTCGTCGCACGCGCCATCACGCCGCCCAACCGGGTGCGCCGCTTCGATACGCGCTTTCTCGCCGCATGGCGCGACGACGTCGCCGTGGAACTGCCGGGTGGCGGTCCGACCAACGAGTTGGAAGACGTCGTTTGGCTGCCGCTGGCCAAGGCCAGTCAAGCCGACGTTCCAGACATCACGCGCACGGTCCTGGAGGAGCTGGAAACGCGGCTCGCCCAGGATCCGCTGCTGAGGCCCGGCGGTCCCGTGCCGTTCTATCGGCTTGTCCGCAATCGCTTCGTCCGCGAAATTCTCTAGAGCAGCCAGGCATTCCATGACAGTCGATACCCAGCCGCAGAGCGAGGAACGCGTACACTTGCTGCCGATGGTCGCGGCGATCTCTTCGATCAGCGTCGTCGGCATCGCCATCGGCCTCGGCATGCCGCTGCTCAGCGTCATCCTGGAAACGCGTGGTCATTCGGCGTCGATGATCGGTCTCAATACCGCGGTCGCCGGCCTCGCCTCGATCGCCGGCGCGCCGCTCGCCACCCCGCTTGCCATGCGGTTCGGGGTCGCCTGGACGATGCTTGCCATGATCGTCGCCGGGGCGCTGGCCTTTGTCGGTTTCCATTTCGCGCCAGCTTTCTGGATGTGGTTTCCGCTGCGCGTCCTGCTGCACGTCGCGCTGACGGTGCTGTTCATCCTCTCAGAATTCTGGATCAGCACCTCGGCGCCGCCACACCGGCGCGGACTGGTCCTCGGCATCTATGCCACCGTGCTGTCTCTCGGCTTTGCCGCCGGGCCATGGCTGTTCGCTCATCTCGGCAGCAGCGGCTTCCTGCCCTTCGGCGTCACCATCGCTTTGGTGACGCTCGCTGCCATACCGGTTCTGGCAGCACGCAACGAGAGCCCGACGATCGTCGCCGACGGCGAAACCAGCAATTTCCTGCGTTATATCTGGCTGGTGCCGACGGCGACCGCGGCCGTGCTGGTGTTCGGTGCGGTCGAGACCGGCGGCTTTGCGCTGTTCCCGGTCTACGGCAACCGCATCGGCTACTCCGAGGCCGACGCAGCTCTTTTGCTCACTATGATCGGGCTCGGCAACGTGCTGTTGCAGATCCCGATCGGCATGATCAGCGACCGCGTCAGCGACCGCCGCTATCTGCTGATGGCCTGTGCCACGGTCGGGCTTGTCGGCACCGTCTTTATGCCGTTCTTCGCGCAGAATTGGCACTTGATGGCAGCGCTTCTGTTCGTCTGGGGCGGCGTGGTCGCCGCCATGTACACGATCGGTCTGGCGCATCTCGGTTCCCAGCTTTCCGGCCACGAACTGGCCTCCGCCAACGCCGCCTTCGTGCTTTGCTACGGTGTCGGCATGGTGCTTGGCCCGCAGGCAATCGGCATCGGCATGGATGCTTTCGGGCCGTCGGGCTTCGGTTGGGCGCTCGGCCTGTTCTTCGCCTGCTATATCGTGCTGGTTGGCACCAGGCTGCTCCGCAAAATCCTCTGAGTGGGCCCGCTGCCGACATTGCTCCCACTGCTGACTAACTACTGACACCACCATGTCAGGAGCGCTCGCGTATATGCTCCCTCAAAGTGCATAAGCAGGGAGACCTCGGATGATCGACAGTGGCTTTGAGACGAAATCGCTGCGGATGGAATTGCTGCTGCTGGTGACCTTTCAGGCACCGGCCGCCGATGTCGACCGCATCATGGAGGCGGTGGTCGCGATCGCGCCGCTCAGAATGGGCAAATATGACAGCAATGCCTTTCAGTCAGCGGACGGCATCGAACGCTACCGGCCGCTTGAAGGTGCCGCCGCCGGCGCCGAGACGGAATTGCGCAGGCGGCCGGGCACTGTCGAGGTGTCGTTCGAACTGCCCGACGACCAGAAGCTCGCCGCTCGCGTCGTCGAAGCGATTTACCAGGTTCACAGTTATCAGGAGCCGGTGATCCGCATTCAGCCGCTGCTTGCCAGCCGCTCCAAGGGTCTCGACGACCGCGCCAACCCGAACCGCTGGTGGAACACGACTGGAGACTGGAAGAAGGCGCTGCCAGTCACGGAAGACGCTTGAACCTGGACAAGGGTTGACTTTCCGGGCGCGTTCTTTATGTGTCGCGGCAAGTTTCCCGCGTCCGGGTGTTTCCCCGTGCTCCAGCGGCCAAAACTCCACGAACATTAACGGACGAACATCATGGCCAAAGCCGCAAACATCAAGATCAAGCTTCTGTCGACCGCCGACACCGGTTTCTTCTACGTGACCAGCAAGAACAGCCGCACCAAGACGGACAAGCTGTCGTTCCGCAAATACGACCCGGTCGCCAAGAAGCACGTCGAGTTCAAGGAAACCAAGATCAAGTAATCCGGTTTTCTCTCGCAGTACCGAAACGCCGCCTTCCGGGCGGCGTTTTTCGTTTCGGGGATGCAGGACTAGCCGATGCGATCACCGCTTGCCGGATCGAACAGATGCAGCGACGCCGGGTCGGCCGACAGGCGCACGGCCTCACCCGGTTTCACACTGGCCCGACCCATGGCGAAGACGCACACCTGCTGGCCGGCAAGCTTGGTGTAGAATTGAGTCGACAGGCCGAGCGGCTCCACTACGCCCACCTCGCCTTTCAGCGCGCCATTGTCGGCAAGCCGGATATGCTCCGGCCGTAAGCCGACGGTGATCGCATCGCCATCCCTGAGCGGCAACCCGTCCGGCAGCCGCAGCTTCTGGCCGTCGGCCAGTACGGCATCCGACTTGGCGGTCTTTTCAACCACGGCAGGCAGGAAATTCATGCCGGGCGAGCCGATGAACCCGGCGACGAACATGTTGACCGGTCGGTCATACAGATCGAGCGGCGCACCGACTTGCTGGACGAGGCCGTCATGCATGACGACGATACGGTCGGCCATTGTCATTGCTTCGATCTGGTCATGGGTGACATAGACCGAAGTGGTCTTCAATTGCTGGTGCAGCGCCTTGATCTCGGCGCGCATATGGACGCGCAGCTTGGCATCGAGGTTCGAAAGCGGCTCGTCGAAGAGAAAGACTTTCGGGTCGCGCACGATGGCCCGGCCCATGGCGACGCGCTGACGCTGGCCGCCGGACAATTGCCGCGGCAAGCGTTGCAGAAGCGCATCGAGCCCGAGCCGCTTGGCGGCACCGTCCACCCTTGCATCGATCGCCGGCTTGCCGGCCTTCCTCAGCATCAGGCTGAAGCCCATGTTCTTCGACACGTCCATATGCGGATAGAGCGCGTAGGACTGGAATACCATGGCAATGTCACGGTCCTTTGGCGCGATGTCGTTGACCAGGCGCTCGCCAATATGGATTTCGCCGTCGGAGACCTCCTCCAGCCCGGCGATCATGCGCAGCAGGGTCGATTTCCCGCAGCCGGACGGGCCGACCAGGACCACGAACTCGCCGTCGGCGATTTCGAGGTCGACCGCGTGCAGGACGCGCACGGCTCCATAGTCTTTGCGGACTTTGTCGAGAGTGACGGAGGCCATCGATCTATCCCTTGACGGCACCAGCGGTAAGGCCGGTGACGAGGTAGCGTTGCAGGAAGGCAAAGAACATGCAGACCGGGATCAGCGCCAGGATGGAAGCGGCCATCATCTGCCCCCAGTCGACCGCGAATTTGCCGATATAGGTGAGCAGGCCGACCGCGAAGGTCTTCTGGTCGTCGCTGGAAATCAGCATCAGCGCAAACAGCAACTCACTCCAGGCGGCGGTAAAGACGAAGCCGAGCGTCGCGCCCATGCCGGGCAGCGTCAGCGGCACGATCACCTTGCGCATCGCCTGCAGGCGCGTGCAGCCGTCGATCATCGCCGCCTCTTCCAGGTCTCGCGGAATGCCATCGAAGAACGACTGCATCAGGAAGGTTGCAAAGGCCGTATTGAAGGCGGTGTAGATGATGACGAGGCCGGTCAAGCTGTTGATGAGGCCGATCTGCCCCATGATGCGGTAGATCGGCGGAATGACCATCACCAGCGGAAAAGTCTGGGTGAGCAGAAGCAGAATGGCCAGGGTCGCCTTGCCGCGGAAGGAAAATCGCGACATGGCGTAGCCGGCCAGTGTGGCAATGACCGTTACGAAGGCCGCCGTCGACACCGAAACGATAACGCTGTTCAGGAAGTAGCGCGGGAAATCGGTGGCTTCGAGCACGGTGACGAAGTTCTGCAGCGTCGTTTGCGACGGCCAGAAAGTGATGCCTTCGGAGTAGAGCAGCCGCTCCGGCGTGACCGAGATCTTCAACGTCCAGAAGATCGGGAACAGCGCGAAGGCCATATAGGCGCCGATGGCGCCGTAAAGGCCGATGCCGCCGAGAACGCGCGAGGAGACGGAGCGTCCTGCAATCATCAGACGTGCCTCACCAGCGAGCGGCGTATGCCGATCAGTGCAATCGCATAGACGATGAGCAGCACAAGCAGCAGCACCGCCACTGCGGAGGCATAGCCCTTGTCCAGCGACTTGAACGCGCTGACGTAGATATAGACCGGCACTGTGGCGGTCGAACCGGCAGGCCCGCCTTCGGTCATGACGAAGATCAGGTCGGCGAAGGTGGCGATCCATATCGTGCGCAGCATGACGGTGATGACGATGGTCGGCGCCAGGAACGGCAGCGTCACCTTGGTGAAGCGCTGCCACGGCGAGGCGCCGTCGATCGCCGCCGCCTCATGCAATTCCGAGGGTATCGACTTCAACGCCGCCAAAAGTGTGATGGCAAAAAAGGGAATGCCGAACCAGACATTGGCGACGATCGGCCCCCACATGGCTGTCGAGGGATCGGAGAGCACGTTGGTCGGCTCGACTTTCAGCCCCAATGCATAGAGCCAGTGGGGCAACGGCCCGATGATCGGATTGAACAGCCAGGCCCAGGTCAGGCCTGACAGGAAGGACGGCACCGCCCAGGGCAGGAACACCACCGCCTGCACGATCTTTCTGCCCCGGAACGGCGTGTCGAGCAGCAGCGCCAGGCCAAGGCCGAGGAAGAACTGGAAGAACAGGCTGGCTGCCGTCCACCACAGCGTGTTGACGAGCGCCTGCGCGAGCACGGGATCCGACAGCATCGCCTGATACTGCCCAAGCCCGACATATTCGGATTTGAATGCCGAGAACTTGCGGAACGAGTAGCCGATACCGATGACCAGCGGCACCAGGAGCACGACGACCAGCAGCACGATAGCCGGGCTGAGATAGAGCCAGGGCTCGATCGCGGCATGGGATAGCCGCTTCTTTCGCGGTCTGCCGGCGGATCGTATTTCGGACACGGCGTAGGTCATTGGTGCTGGATTGTCTCCTGAAGCAGCGTCGAGGACAGCGCCCTTCTCCCAGTTTACGGGAAAAGATGCCGGTCCACCCTCCGCAGCTGCTGCGGAGGACGGGCAGGCAGATGAGAGCCAGCACGAGCCACGACGGGTTGGCGCCGCCCCTCATCCGTCACTTTGTGACACCTTCTCCCCGTGAACGGCAGGGGAATCGCATATGGCGATTTTGGGGTTGAGTTTAGGCTGAGAAAGGATTCTTTGGAGAGGCAGTTGAGCGAAGGAGCGACTGCCATTTCCTGCCTTGAGAGCTACTTTGGCGCGGTGCCTGATCCACGCGCGCCCAACGCCACGCACCGGCTTGGCGACCTGATCGTGATGATGATCGCAGCAAGCCTGTGCGGCGCCAGCAATGCGACGGAATTTGCCCTGTTCGCGCAGGAGCGCAAGCAGGCGCTGTCGCGGCTGATCGACTATGACGCAGCCCCCAGCCACGACACCTTCTCGCGGCTGCTGCGCCTGCTCGACCCGGAGGCCTTCGGTCGCGCCTTTGCTGCCTTTGCCGCAGCTTTCGCCCGAGCCAGCCGAGAGACGCCCGAGGTGGTGTCGCTTGACGGCAAGGCTTTGCGGCGGGCCTACGAGAAGGGCTTGGCAGCCAGTCCGCCGTTGACGGTGTCGGCCTTCGCCGCCGAGACCCGGCTGTGCCTGGCGGCAGTCTCGCCGAGCGATGGTGAGAACGAAGTCGAGGCCGCGCTCAAGGTCGTCGAACTCATTGATCTTACGGGCAGATTGGTCACCGCCGATGCGCTCCACTGCCACACCCGCATGGCTGCGGCCATTACCCAAAGAGGTGGCGATTACCTGCTTGCGCTGAAGGGCAACCGTCGTCATTGGCTGCGCCGCGCCAACCTGCAACTGGCCGACGCCACCCCTTCCATTGCCG